>CAMJLB010000073.1 GCA_946406555.1 uncultured Prevotellaceae bacterium
GTGGCGGATGTTATTAATAAAAAGAGGTATGAGTTTCTCGGGGAACTGATAGGGCCCATAGTTGTTGGAGCAGTTGGTCACCACGACGGGCATGCCGTATGTATCGTGGAATGCACGCACGAAATGGTCGCTGCTGGCTTTGGCGGCAGAGTAGGGCGAGTGAGGATTGTACTTCGTGGTCTCGAGGAAGAACTTGTCGCCGTAGGCCAGATGGTGCTCGGCACTGCTGGCGGTGGTGGTGAAGGGAGGCTCGATGCCCTCAGGATGCGTCAGTTCGAGCGCACCGTAGACCTCGTCGGTAGAGATGTGGTAGAAACGCTTACCCTCATACTTCTCCGGCAGGCTCTCCCAATAGAGCTTCGCAGCCTGCAGAAGCGAAAGGGTGCCCATCACGTTGGTCTGGGCAAAAGTGAAGGGATCCTTGATGGAACGGTCGACGTGGCTCTCGGCAGCAAGGTGGATGATGCCGTCGACTTTCTTTTCCTGCATGAGCTGGTAGAATGCCTCGAAGTCGCAGATGTCCATCTTCACAAACTCGTAGTTGGGCATCTGCTCAATGTCTTTCAAGTTGGCCAGATTGCCAGCGTATGTCAGTTTGTCGAGGTTGATGATGTGATACTCAGGGTATTTGCTCACAAATAGGCGCACTACATGACTTCCTATGAAGCCGGCACCACCGGTAATGACGATTGTTTTCATATAATATGTTCTTTTTTTTCTTTATCTTTCAGAAATAATCCTACGACGAACATTGAGAGGAAAGCCACGCCAAACGTGTTCGAGGCCGATTGCCATGACTGTTCGAAGCCAAGTATATAACTTATTAACGTGAAAAATGCAGCAACTATTGTGCATAACACGATTTCAATTGCATATTTTTTCATCCTATACGCAGATCGCTTAATGTGATTACCTCCAGATCTTTCATTGTGTCCCCATCAATGGTGAGTCGCATCAGCGTGCGGTCTCTGTGCCAGCCTTGCAACCCAGCAGCGCCAGGGTTCAGGTGTAGCAGGCCGAGTGTCTTATCGTATTGCACTTTCAGAATGTGGCTGTGACCGGCAATAAACAGTTTTGGGGGATTGGCGAAAAGCGTGGAGCGTATGCTGGAGTCGTAGTGCCCCGGATAGCCACCGATATGCTTGATGAGTACATCGACCCCTTCGCACTGGAAGCGGTTCAATTCGCGATACATCAGGCGCAGGTCGCCACCATCGCAGTTGCCGCATACGGCCCGGAGTGTACGGAAGGCGGCCAGTCGCTCCGCCACCTCCACTGAGCCAATGTCGCCAGCGTGCCATATTTCCTCACAAGGCTCAAAGTAGTGCAGATATTTCTCGTCCCAATAGCCATGGGTATCGCTGATGATGCCAATCTTCTTCATAAGCTGAATTTTTTACGGATGAACTGGGCGATAAACCGTTCGGTCTCTAAAAGTCCCAGTATGCTGGAGTCGATACAAAGGTCGTAGCCTGTGGCATGCCCCCACTTCTTACCTGTGAAATAATTGTAGTACTCAGCGCGGCGAGCCTCGCCCTGCTCTATAAATTTAAGTGCCTCCTGACGGGAGACTTGCTGGCGGCTCATCACTTGGTCGATGCGAAACGCTAATGGCGCTGTAATGAAGACATTGACCACGCAAGACAAGTCGCGCAGCACATAGTCGGCACAACGGCCCACAAACACGCACGATCCCTCGCTGGCTGCCTTGCGGATGGCATCGCTCTGAAATTTGAACAGCCCTTCCTGCGAGAAATTGTTCTGATAGAAGTTGTCGCCTGCCCCGGCATTGTTGTAGGGGAGGTGCAAAAAGGAGCGAAGGAAACCTTTGCGCTCATCGTTGCGCTCGAAATACTCTTTCGAGAAACCGCTCTCCTCGGCTGCAAGGTTCAGCAGTTCACGGTCGTAATATTTGGCTTTGAAGTCCATGGCCAGCATACGCCCGATATCGTGGCCGCCTGACCCTAACTGGCGACCCACATTGATAATGATTTTGCTATCTTCGTTCATACGTCTTTATTTTTCTTAAGTACCACATCAGGATGGGCAACGTTATCAGAAATGCGATGAAATCGCTGGCTGGCATGGAGTACCACACCCCGTCGAGGCCCATCGATAATGGAAGCACAAAGGCCAAGGGCAGCAGGATGATGAGCTGACGCGAGAGCGAGAGGAAGATGCTGATGCGCACCTTGCCGATGCACTGGAAGAAATTGGTAATCACTGCCTGCGAAGCCACCACGGGAAACACCAGCATGTCGATACGCAGGCCATGGGCCGACATGTCGATAAGCGTCGGGTCGCTGGTGAAAATGCGGGCTATCTGTCGCGGAAAAGCCATCGACACCGCCCAGCCGAGGAGCAGGATGCCTGTAGCCACGGCAATGGCCAGCCATAGCGTATGCAGCATGCGCTGAAACATCTGGGCACCATAATTATATCCCACGATGGGCTGCATGCCTTGCGTGATGCCAATGACAAACATGAAGAATACCATCACCATCGAGTTGGCAATGCTATAGGCCCCCACCGCCAGGTCGCCGCCATAGCGCACGAACTGGTTGTTCATGGCTATCACGATCACACACGATGTGGCATTCATCAGAAAGGGCGAGATGCCTATGGCAATGATGTTTCTCACGAGATCGGCTTTCAGTTGGTAGATTCCACGCTGCAGGTGCAGCAGCTCGCGCTTGTCGCTGAGCATCCACATCTGCCAGCACAAAGCCAGAGACTGACTGGTAACGGTGGCCAGTGCCGCTCCGCGTATGCCCCAGCGGAACCACCAGACGAAGGCGATGACGAGCACGATGTTGCATGCCACGGTAAACAGCGTGGCATACATGGCGTGGCGAGGCTTTCCGGCGGCGCGCAAAACGGCATTCATGCCAAAATACATGTGGGTAATCATATTGCCGGCCAGGATAACCTGCATAAATTCCCGGGCGTATGGCAGGGTGACATCCGAGGCACCGAAAAAGCGCAGAATGGGGTCGAGAAAGATCAGACACACGGCCATGAAAAGAAAACCGACAATGAGGTTGAGTGTCACGGTATTGCCCAGCAGATGCTGAGCCGTCTGATAATCGCGCTGCCCAAGTTTCACGCTGATGCAGGTAGAGGCGCCCACGCCCACGGCTGCTCCAAAGGCACCACTCAGGTTCATGAAAGGGAAGGTGATACCCAGGCCGGCTATGGCCTCCGGACCCACCACCTGACCAATGACCGAGCGGTCGATGATATTATAGAGACTCGAAGCCACCATGGCTACCATGGCTGGAAGAGCATACTGCCAGAGTAGCGTGCCCACAGGCTTTGTGCCCAGTTCAAGTGCTGCTTGCCTATTATTATTCATATTCGAAAGTGCAAAGGTAAGCATTTTTTCGCAACCCGCCAAATTTTTTTCGCGAGTGCAAAAAAATACCGAATCTTATGGTGGCTATAATCCCCGATGAAGCCAAAAGCATCTGGGAATATTTGCAGACTTCACATTTTTTTTGTACCTTTGCCGACCAAATATGTATTAAGGACCTAAAATGAAAATGAGAATACTGCTTGCATTGGCCTTTCTCTTGCTCTCTGCCATCGCTTGCGAAGCCAAGGTGAAAGTGCGCGGTGCCAAGACATACGCCTACCGCTACTACCTGCACGACAAGCAGGGATGCGGTTTCAGCACAGAGCGCCCCTCACACTACCTGTCGGTGAAGGCACTGGAGCGGCGCAGAAGACAGAACCTGAGGGTAGACTCTACAGACCTGCCCCTTTCCCCTGCTTATCTTGAGCAATTCCACATGAAGGGCGTAAGGGTGATTGGCACCAGCCGATGGAACAACACGGTGCTGGCAATTGCCGAAGACACCACTCTCCTGGCTCAATTGGCACATCTGTCATGTGTAAAAGAAAGCAGGCTGGTATATATAACGCCCGACTCGCTCGACACCGACCCCAAACCCTTCCGACCGAAAGTGCACGACGAATACAACCGGTGGGACTCGTTGCGCGGAGATCCTTTGGGCATGGCCCGCACACAGATAGAGATGGTGGGCGGAGAACGCCTGCATGAGATAGACCTGCGCGGTCAGGGCATGACCATTGCCGTGCTCGACGGTGGATTTCAGAATGCCGACCTGTTGCCAGCCCTTGCCCAAACACGCATTGCTGGCATTCGCAACTTTGTCGGTGTGGGCAGCGATTTTATCGCCGCAACAGGCAAAGCCGTCCAGCAAGCCCTCTTCGAAAGCATAGACCATGGCACAAAGGTGCTCTCGATACTGGCTGCCCACGCCCCCGAGGTGCTCAGCGGAACAGCACCGCTGGCCAACTACTGGCTGCTGCGATGTGAAGATCCGCTCACCGAACAGCCCATAGAAGAAGACTATTGGACAATGGCGGCAGAGTTTGCCGACTCTGTGGGTGTAGACATCATCAACTCCAGTCTGGGCTATAACGAATACGACGGCAGACTGGGCAGCTACCGCCTGCACGACCTTGACGGACACACTGCCCTCATCTCGCGTTCGGCCTCGATGCTGGCGCGGAAGGGTATCGTGCTCTGCAACTCGGCCGGCAACTCGGGCATGCAGGCATGGAAGAAAATAACCGTACCAGCCGATGCAGATGACATCCTGACCGTGGGAGCCGTGAACAAAGACGGGCAGAATGCCGCCTTTGCTAGCGTGGGACCCTCGCAAGACGGGCGCGTAAAGCCCGATGTGGTGGCTTTAGGGGCTCCCGCAGCACTGCTATCCGGACGAGGCACACTGGTGCACGACATGGGTACGTCGTTTTCAACCCCCGTGGTTTGCGGTCTCGTGGCTTGTCTTTGGCAGGGATTGCCACAGAAAACAGCCACTGAAATCATTGAGCTGGTGCGGCAGAGTGGCTCACAGTACGATCAGCCAGACAACATTCTGGGCTATGGGCTGCCAGACTTCTGGCAGGCATATATGATAGGACAATCGCAATGAACAACACTCTCTCGCTCTTTGAACTAAACTCGCTGGTGCGCCAGATCATTGAACAGACGTTGGCCAACGAGTACTGGGTAGAGGCCGAGCTGGCCGAAGCCCGTGAGAACCGTGGCCACTGCTACATGGAGCTGGTGCAGAAAGACGAGTTTTCCAACACCCCCATAGCCCGGGCGTCGGCTAAATGCTGGCGTTCGCAGTGGATGATGATTCAGCCCCACTTCGAACGTGTCACAGGGCAGCGATTGCACGCCGGAATGAAGGTGCGACTGAAAGTCTATGCCCAGTTTCACGAGGCATACGGCTTCTCATGGATCGTAACCGACATAGACCCAAACTTCACCCTTGGCGACCTGGCACGACGCCGACAGGAGATTATCCGGCAGTTGAGGGAAGAAGGGGTGTTCGACCTCCAGAAAGAGCTATCCTTGCCACTTTTCTGCCTTCGCATCGCTGTTATCAGCAGCGAGGGGGCTGCAGGCTATGGCGATTTCGGTCGCCAGCTGGCCGAAAGCCGTTTTGCTTTCCAACCTCAGCTCTTTCCTGCCGTAATGCAGGGCGAACAGGTAGAGCAGAGCATCATCGCTGCACTGAACAGGGTCTTTGAGAGTGATGCCAGATTCGACTGTGTGGTCATCATTCGCGGAGGCGGTGCCACGGCCGACATGTCCGGCTTCGACACACTGGCTCTGGCCGAGAACGTGGCACAGTTCCCCCTTCCTATCATCACTGGCATAGGCCACGACCGCGACGAGTGCGTGCTCGACATGGTATCGCACATAAGGGTGAAGACGCCTACGGCCGCCGCCCAGCTGCTCATTGACCATGCTCAGCAGGTGCTCGACCGCATCGACCATGCCGAGCTGCGCATCACCCACCAGGCGCAAACACTCCTCTCAATGCTCAACGCTCAGCTATCAAACCTTGCCCAGCGCATACCCACTCTCTTCTCGGTGGTGAAGACGAGGCAAGAGGCACGGCTGGGCAGCCTGACGGACAGGCTGGGCAATGCGGCACTGAGACGCACCGACAAAGGAATGGCACGTATAGAGTTGCTGTACTCTCACCTGTTGCCACTCGCCACCCGTCTTCTCACTGCCAGACAACACCGCTTAGAGCTGCTTGGGCAGCGGGCTGCCTCGCTCGACCCGCAACTGCTCCTGAAACGTGGCTACAGCATCACACTCTATCATGGCAAGGCTCTGCGCAATGCCACGCAACTGAAACCTGGCGATGAGATTGAGACCCGACTGAATGAAGGAACCATCAAATCTGTAGTAATATGAAATACGAAGAAGCACTCAGAAAACTGGAAGACATCGTAGCAAGAATGGAAGCCGGCGATGTAGACGTAGACCAACTGGCCGAACAGCTGAAGCAGGCACAGCAACTCATTGCTCTATGCCGTGACAAGCTCACCAAGGCCGACGAGGAAATCAAGAAGATTCTGGAGAAAACCGAATAATCTGAAAGAAAATTTGGCCGTTTCGCAAGAATTGCGTACTTTTGCGGTATGAATCAGAAGAAAAAGCGCAACCTTATAAAACCTGCTGAGAAGAAAGAGGCTCTATTTGAGATCTATAAATACCACATAGACATAGCAAAGAAGAAATTGCATATTATCTGTTTTTAGGCTTTTGGACTGTGGCAGCCTTTATGGTCGCGCTTTGGGTACACTGGTGGACGAAAGATGACACGAAGGTGACAATCGAATAAATAATTATCAAACAAGCAAACCAACAATATGAAGAACTTAGATTGGGCAAATCTGTCGTTTGGCTATATGCCTACCGACTACAACGTGCGGTGCTACTACCGCGATGGAAAATGGGGCGAGATTGAGGTCTGCTCCGACGAGTATATCAAATTACACATGGCAGCCACCTGTCTGCATTACGGTCAGGAGGCCTTCGAGGGCCTGAAGGCCTATCGCTGTCCCGACGGCAAGGTACGCGTCTTCCGTGTGAAAGACAACGCCGAGCGCCTGCAGAGCACCTGCCGGGGCATACTCATGCCCGAGGTGCCTACCGAACTGTTTGAGGAGATGGTGAAGAAAGTGGTGCGTCTGAACCAGGAGTGGATACCCACCTACGAGAGCGGTGCCACCCTCTACATTCGTCCGTTGCTCATCGGCACCAGCGCCCAGGTAGGCGTTCACCCCGCCAAGGAGTATCTGTTCATGATTTTCGTCACGCCTGTAGGCCCTTACTTCAAGGGTGGCTTTGCCAGCAATCCCTACGTCATTGTGCGCGACTACGACCGTTCGGCCCCACTTGGCACGGGTAAGTACAAGGTGGGAGGCAACTATGCCGCCAGCCTCTTTGCCAACAACCTGGCTCATGAGAAAGGCTATGCCTGCGAATTCTATCTTGATGCCAAGGAGAAGAAATACATCGACGAGTGTGGTGCAGCCAATTTCTTCGGCATCAAGGATAACACCTACGTCACCCCGAAGAGCACCAGCATACTGCCCTCTATCACGAATAAGAGCCTCATGCAGGTGGCCGAGGACTTAGGGTTGAAGGTGGAACGCCGCCCCATTCCCGAAGAAGAGCTTGATACCTTCGAAGAGGCCGGTGCCTGTGGAACGGCGGCCGTAATCAGTCCTATCAGCTATATCGATGACATGGAGACGGGTAAGCGCTACGATTTCGGCCCACAGCCTGGCCCCATCTCAAAGAAACTCTTCGATACGCTGCGCGGCATTCAATATGGCGAGATAGAAGATAAGCACGGTTGGACGACCGTAGTCATCGAGTAACCGCTTATCGTTTCATGCTAAGAGTATAGGAGTCAAGGAGCTACACCATTGGGAAAAGCTCCTTGACTCCTATATTTATTTATTACCTCTCTACATATTTTGGCGATTCACCATACTTGTTGGCATTGGGAGTGCCATCCATGAGGCAGAAGATGAACACAATAAACGAAGAGAGCATGAACAGTGCCGAGAGCAGGCCCATTGTCATCATCGTGCCGCTCTCGTGCTCAAACAGCCGTGCCAAGGCATTTGGATCGTCGGCCATATCCGTCATTTTTTCCTGAATGCCAGAAACGGCGGTGAAAACCGTGCTCAAGATGCCCAGCACGTAGCTTGCATAGACCCACATGCCATTCTTGCCCGTGTCTTGCAGCCGCCGCACGGTGACGCTTAATCCTAAGAACATGACAGCCGACTGGACGATGGCCGACACGAGTGGCATGGCTCCCAGCATCATTCCCAGAACAATGTCCAGCAGAAGTACTACCAGCATGACATACCAAAACTCCGACCTGCGGCTACGGCCGCTAAAATCGGTAAGGCGGGAGATACCCATCTGGAGGGCTTTCCCCATTCCCAATGAGGGTGTTGCAGTGTAATTTTCCATAATATAAAGGTGTTTTGTCGCTTATTCTTTGGTTTGCTCGTTCTGCAGTTCTTCGAGTTCTTCTTTCGAAATGCCGATAGCTTTTGCGGTCATGGTGAGGTACATCTGTTCGGCCACCGACTGCCGACCAGCTACTCGCATCACGGCAATGAGTTGTCGCAGGGCCTCATGGGCCAGCTCTGGGTCGCAGGCCAGCAGGTCGTAGTCTACGTCGATGCTATACTCAGTGCCCAGATGCTCGAGCAGCGACAGCTGTTGTTCGTCAGACAGGTCGGCCTGTGCGATGCGTTCCTCGATGAAATCTTGCATCTCGGGCGAAAGGTCTTCCGATACGTTGGCCATGTTGACCATGGTTTGCAGTATCGCCAGTTGGGCATCTTCCGGATGGCGCTCGCTGTGCTCGGCACGGGCGAAGGTGGCGCGTATGTCGGCATAGTCTATGGCATCGACGTGAGCATCGGCAAAATGCTTTTTCTGAGCCTTGAGACGTTTCTGCAGGCGCAGTGCACCCGGTCGGAAGGTGAAGAGTGTGACCGTTCCCGAGAATACGCCACCGGCGATGGGCAGCAATCGTCCCACGGTCTTGGCAAGGCCTTTATGGCTGAGCTTCATGCCGATGAGGCGTGCCACCTGTTTGGCGATGGGGTAGACGGCAGCCTTTGTGAGGGCCACGCGGGGCAGGCGGCTCACGGCAGAGGTAGCCAGGCCCTGCGCCAGCTGGCTGATGCCCTGGTCGGCCACGCTGACACCCATCATGGAACCGAGGAAGAGGGTGAGCAGGTTGGTAGCCTCGGGGATGAGCTTGCCGCTGTCGTCGCTGAGGTCGGGAAATCCGTAGAGATAGGCCAGCTTCTGCGAGAGCACTACCACATGGAAATAGTATTGCACGAGATCACCCGGCAGGGTGGCAGCCATGGCCAGGCCGCCGGGCAGTCCGGCGATGGTCGACCCCGTGGTGGCAAGGGCCGTGTGGCGGTTGATGCACTGCTGTGCGGCACTGTCGATGGCCTTGTCGCCGACGATAGCGTAGGGCCGCACGTTGGCCAGTGTGTCGAGTTTCTGTTCGCCGGCATATTCCTTGAGCGCTTTGCGCAGGAAGGCCAGCCGGTCTACCTGCACCCCCGGCATCTTCAGCACGGCTGTGAGGATGCGGTTCCATATTTGTGTTGAGTCGGTTTCTTGATTGCTGTTCTGAATTTGTGTCGATTCGTTGTTCATTGTGCTGTTCTGTATTTTTTGATGATGCTATAGGCTGTATATAGTCCCAGCTCGCCCGCCTTGCTCAGGTCGGCGATGCCGGCTTGTGTTTGCTGTTGATAGATGGCGCAGAGCCCACGGTTGTAGTAGGCTTCGGCCATGTTGGGGTCGGCGGAGATGGCCTGGCTGAAGTCGGCAATAGCCTGGGTATAGTTCTTGCGCTGGGCGTGGAAGCATCCACGGTCGTAGAGCAGGTAGGCATTGCCCGGGGCCAGGCGCAAGGCCTGGTCGAAGTCGGCCAGTACGCTGATGTTTTTCAGCTCTACGTTGCTGCCCTCCGAGGCCCGGAACTGGTTGTGGCGGGCCTGACATACGGCTCGCTGCCACAGGGCACAGACGCTGGCGGTGTCGATGTCGAGATAGGTGTTCAGGTCGTCGATGGCATTTTCATAGTTCTGTATGGCGCTATAGGCCACGGCACGCAGCAGCAGCATGCCAACGGCCTGACGGGTCTGTGTGGCACTGGTGATGGCATTGGTGAGCGAGTCGATGCCGGCGAAATAGCGTGCCGACTGGCTTTCGGTGAGCGTGGTGCCGATGCTGTTGATGTAGAGGGTGGGGGAGTGGAACAGCTGGTTGAGCTGGTCGACAAGCGGGTCGGCGTATGTTAGGTTTATGCGCACGTCGCTCTGTATGGGCATGAACGAGAGTGCGAGCATGGGCTGCAGCTCTTCGCTGGCCTTGTGGTTTTGCACGCGACCTCGGTAGGCATTCTGGTAGTCGTGCTCCAGTTCTTGCTCGTCTTCCACCACGAGCTGGTTATATTTGTCGGGGTCGTCGTCGCTGCGCTTTCGCAGCTGGCTGGCGTTGAGTCGTGGCTGCTTGCCGTAGAGGTGCTTGTCGAGGCGTGCCTTGTAGACGGTGAACTCGTCTTTTTCTGCCTGGCGGGTCATGCCCAGGCGCCGGTAGCAGGCGGCGCGATACTCCAGTCCTGTCCAGAAGTTGGGATACTGGTCGATGACTTTGGTATAGTCGCGTATGGCGGCTCGCAGGTCGCCGGTCTTGTCGAGCAGCACGGCACGGTTGAAGAGTGCCATGAGGTTGTCGGGCTCGAGGCGCAGTACGAAGTCGAAGTCGGTGATGGCGCGGTTGTCGTCGCCCACCTGTGCGCGCAGCAGTCCTCGGTTGTAGTGGCCCAGGAAGTTGTTGGGTTCCAGGTCGAGCGCCATGTCGTAGTCGGCCATGGCTCCTCGCAGGTTGCTCTGGTTGACGCGTGCCAGTGCGCGGTTGATGTAGTTGCCGGCATGCTTGGGCAGTAGGTGTATGGCCTTGCTGAGCGTGGAGTCGGCCTCTTTCCACTCTTCGCGCGAGAGGCAGATGATGCTGCGTGCCGCCCAGGTGCGCCCGTCGTATGGGTCTATCTCGAGTCCGCGGTCCAGGGCCTCGATGGCGGCGGCGGTGTCTTTCATCTGCATGTAGGCATCGGCCCTCATGCTGTAGGCCGGGGCGTAGCGGCTCCACCGGGTGAGCATGGTGTCAATCTCGTTGAGGGCCGACTGGAACTCGTCGTTGCGCAGATGACAGAGCACCCTGTTGTGCCACAGCCCCCGGTTCTGTGGGTCGTAGCGCAGGGCCCTGGTGTAGTCTTGAATGGCTTCGGCGTAGTGCTTCTGCTGTATGCGTGTGAGGCCGCGTAGCTCGTAGATGCCGGGCATGTAAGGGTTGCGGCGGGCCGCTTCGGTGCAGTCGCGCTCTGAGCCAGAGAAATCGTCGAGGTAGTATTTGGCCACGGCCCGGAAGAACCATGGCTCGTAGAGGTAGGGCTTGGAGAGAATGGCCTGGTTGAAGTACTGCATGGAGAGCACGTAGTCTTCGTAGTAGAGTGCAGAGCGGCCCACGGCCAGCAGTCGGTCGGTGTTGTACTGGGCATGAAGGGGTAGGCAAGTGATAGAGGAGAAGTGAAAGATGAGAGATATGATTAGGGCTATGGGTGCAGACACAGAACTGTTCTGCCGCAAAAAGCTTCTTGCATGTCTAATCATATCTTTCATCTTTCACCTTTCATTTCATCGCTCATCGCTCCCCCTCACCGCTTCGCCGCCTTGGTCTTGTAGCTGCAGCGGAAGCGTCCCTGTATGAGTGCCTTGAGCTTGCTGCTGATGAGCTGTCGACGCAGTGGCGACACGCGGTCGATGAACATCTTTCCGTCGAGATGGTCGAACTCGTGCTGCATCACCCTGGCCAAGTAGCCTTCTATCCACTCGTCGTGGGGCTGCAGCTCTTCGTCGAGCCACTTCACATGAATGCGCGTGGGGCGCACCACCTTTTCGTGTATGGAAGGCAGCGAGAGGCATCCTTCTTCCATCCCTTCGGTCTTGGTGTCGTCGTATTCCAGGATATGCGGGTTGATGTATGCGTGCTTGAAGCCTTTATATTCGGGCAGGTCGTCGCTGATGACGTCGAGGTTGATCACCACCACGCGTATGGCCTTGCCTATCTGCGGGGCGGCCAGGCCGATGCCTTCGCTCTGCAGGAGGGTCTCGTGCATGTCGGCTATGAGCTGCTGCAGGTCGGGATAGTCGGTGGGTATGTCTTCAGCCACCTTTCTCAATACAGGCTGGCCATAAGTATAAATAGGTAATATCACTTTTTTGAATGTGGGATTTTTTGAATTCTTGAAGTTAGGGTTTAGGTGGCGTCGCGTGGTGTCGCGACTCCATGTAGCTTTGCAAAATGATGGTGGCGCTGATCTCGTCGACAAGGGCTTTGTCCTGACGGGCTTTCTTCTTCAGTCCGCCGGCAATCATGGCCTGATGGGCCAGCACCGACGTGAAGCGCTCGTCGTAGTAGACGATGGGAATGTCGGGCATGGCCTTCTTCCATCGCGCCACGAACTGCTGCACGCGGGCCATATTCTCGCTGGGCTGCCCGCCCAGCTGGCGCGGCTCGCCTATGACGATAAGCTCTACTGACTCTCGCGCCACATAGTCTTTCAGAAAGTCGAACAGCTGGGCTGTGGCCACAGTTGCCAACCCGCCCGCAATAATCTGCAGGGGGTCGGTAACTGCCAGTCCGGTGCGCTTTCGGCCGTAGTCGATAGAAAGTATTCTGGCCAAGCGGAATGCCTTATCTTAAGTTATAAAGAAGCCATGCGTCGGGATAGCTGGCGCGCAGCTGGTCGCGGCTGGCTACTGCAGTGGCTTTGTCGTCGCTGGTCGAGGCCACGACGCGATACATGTTGCGCTCCTCGTTCTTTACTATCTGTGCGGCATAGCCTGCATTCTTCAGCCGCTGCTGCAGCCCTTCGGCGTTGGCAATGACCGTGAACGAGCCCACCACCACGCTGAAGTTGCGCAGCCCTGTGCCATTCACCACCGATACGCGCTCCTGCCGGACGCTCACATTGTCTAAGTTGGTTACTTGCGTCTGGGTGGCAGGACGGGTTTGAACGGGAGTCACCACAGGAGTCTCGGTCACTACGGGGTTGGTGTCTATCACCTGCGTCTGCGATGCTTCGGCAGCCTTTGCCTTGTCGTAGGCCTTCCTGTAGGCGCTTTCGCTCGATTTGCAACCAGTAAAAGCCATAGCGAGGCTAAGACCTGCGAACAATAACATGTACTTCTTCATAATAGTTTCTTAATACATTATTTATTTTATAATACGAATGCTTTTTTATTGTCTTAACGCAATATTCTGTGCGAAATTACAAAATATCGCGCAAAATTACTCAAAAAAGGCGCATAAACTTTGTTAAATCACCGAAATATGTGCAATTTAACAAAAAATGACAGACTTTTTGCATGTGTTTACCGGAATTATTTGTAAATTTGCTTTCCAAAACCTGTGACGAGAGAATCACGAAAGTTTCACTTTTTAATAAAAACATTTTTTATCGACTATGAAGAGTTTAGGTTACATTGGCGCCTTCCTTGGCGGAGCCGTAGCTGGCGCAGTGATTGGTTTGCTTGTTGCCCCAGAGAAGGGTAGCGACACGCGTGTGAAGATTACCGATACAGTGGAAGATTTCCTGAAGAAGCACAATATCAAGCTGAATCGTAAGGAAGTGGGCGATTTGGTAGACGACATTCAGGACGCTGCCGGAGAATAATGCCACGACTTGCGGCAAAGACAAAAATCTTAGTGAAATCTCACAACACAATCGGAAAGTATGCTGTCGAGCGATAAGAACGTTGAGACCATAGCGCAGCTGATCGAGGTCATCAAGCATTACCTTGAGCTACAAACGGAATACGTGAAGCTCGGCTTTATCGACAAGGTGGTGCGGCTGTTTACAGCGGCCACCTTGGCTGTTTTGTTCTTCCTGCTTCTCATAGCCGTGCTGCTGTTCTTCTGGCTCGGCGTGGCCGTCTGGCTTTCTGGCGTCATGGGCTATGTCGGGGCTTTCTTCCTCATTGCCGGCATACACGTGCTGATACTGCTGCTCTTTACCGTGTTCCGTAAGACATGGATAGAGCGCCCGTTGGTACGCTTCCTGGCCAGTTTGTTTATGAGCTAAATACTACCATCATGCCTACAGAGATTGCCACCACTACCTATAAAACGCTCGAGGAGATACGGTTGCGCAAGGAGCAGCTGAGCAGCGACATCGAGGCCGACGGCGAAAAGATCGCCGCCATCTGGAACGAGCTGACGCATAAAAAGGAGGATGCCAGCAAGGGCGAATATATAGCCACGCTCGTGTCGAACAGCGTTACGGCCATCGATGCCTTCCTGCTCATGCGCAAGCTGATGAAGAACTACAGCGGGGTGCTGAAGATGTTTGGCTTGAGGAGGGACAGGAAGAAACGGTAGCCTGCTTCACGGTAAGAACAATCCAAACCGACAGACAATCAGATTTTTTTGTAATGAAGAATATTTTATCAGCATTTATACTGCTGCTTGCCTTTGCTGCATGCGGCCATAAGCCGGCAACCCCTTCCGCTTCGGAAAGCAACGGGGCTGTTAGCGAGGCGGCCGAGAATCACGTGGGCGAGGAAGCGGCACCCGAAGGTGGACAGGAAACGACCTGCAACGCTGCCATCGAACGCTATATCATAGACGAGTTTGGCAAGAAATACACCGAGGCTGAGCATTGTGTACCTATGCTCAACACGATAGCCGTCGACGAAAGCAGCGCCGACGACATACTCGTCTGGGGCGACTTCTGGGTGTTCAATTACGATCAGGCGGGCGACACGCTGAAATGTGTCTCGGGCGGCAGCCATCCCGGCCTGATGCACCTCAGGCACACAGAAAACGGTTATGAGGTGACGGCCTTCGACCGCGTGGAAGACGGCTCCGGCTTCCTGCCGTCGGCGAAGAGAATTTTCGGCGACAGATACGATGCCTTTCACGCTGTCTATAGCGACGGTGAGGCGCGTGAGAAGCTGAGGGCCGAAGGTCTGTCCGAATATGTAAGGAGAAAAGGGCTTGCGGCCACCATGTATCAGGACTACGGCTGGCCGGCAAAGAAACTGGAGACCAAGTAGATTCGTGTCTTCGTGTTCTGTTACCATGCTCTTGCCAATTTATATTTATGCACCGCCATGCTGCATAAATTTGCGACGAAAACCGCTGAGATTTGAAAATTCCGAAACTTGTCGACTCTCGATGGAAATTTTGAAATCTCAGCGGTTTTCGTAAACCATTACTAATCAGCACGTTGTAAAATCGGAAAAAGTTCCTGTTGCAATTCATGCTGAATTAGGTAGCAATTCAGGCTGAATTGCACATCAATTCAGCCTGTTTTGCGATGCAATCAAGGCTGGATTGCACCCTAAGGAAGGCTGAACAAGCGGGTCGCCGTGCATGAGCGGCAGCGCCGGGGAGCCACCGCGATGGTGCAACGGAGACTGAATGACGTTTTCGGCGGCATTCAGCGGCATTCCCAAAGAGGGCTTTCCAGCCTTCCGCCGTTCTAAAACACAATTTTATTTTGTCTTGAAAATCGAAAAACGACATGCATATTCATGCAGCTTGACAGTGAGGCAGGCCCCCTACTGTCCCCGATGGGGCTTCATCTTCGTGTCTTCGTGTTTCATTTATTAGGCAATTATGTTTTGGAACAATTATTTTTTCTCAGCTTTTTTTTACGGTTATTAAAGTGCGGAATAAGAATTTGTAATTCGAAATACAAAGACAATGAAAATTTTGTTGTACCTTTGCAGCAAAATTATCGACAATAAACGATATGCCTGAACAGATAACTCCATTATCGATACTCTATTTCCTGCTCCACGGCGCAGGAACCG
>CAMJLB010000074.1 GCA_946406555.1 uncultured Prevotellaceae bacterium
GGCGGGCCAGCAGGAAGTCGTAGTCCTCGAGGAAGATGATCTTGCCCAGGAACTCGGGGCGCTGCGAAATCTCGTAGATGCGCTTGATGAGTCCCTGTCCGGCACCGTCGGCAGGGTGGGCCTTACCAGCAAAGAGGAAGATGACGGGATGCTCGGGATCGTTGACAATCTTCGACAGACGAGCCTCGTCGGTGAAGAGCAGGTGGGCACGCTTGTAGGTGGCGAAGCGACGGCAGAAGCCGATGACGAGCGCATTGGGATTCATCTTTTCGAGCAGCGAAACCACGCGCGAAGGGTCGCCCTGGTTCTTGAGCCACGTTTCGCGGAACTGCTCTTTAATATAGTCGAAGAGCTTCTGTTTCAGCGTCATGCGTGTAGCCCAGATTTCTTCGTCGGGCACCTGATAGATGGCTTCCCAGATTTTCTGGTTCGACTGGTCGTACATGAAGTTCTCGTCGAAGTATTTCTCATAGACCTTACGCCACTCGGCAGCTGCCCAGGTGGGGAAGTGAACGCCATTGGTGACGTAGCCCACATGGTTCTCCTCGGGATAGTAGCCGCTCCAGATGCTGGCAAACATCTTCTGCGATACCCATCCATGCAGTTTCGACACGCCATTGACCTCCTGGCAGGTGTTGCAGGCAAAGGTCGACATGCAGAACTTTTCGCCATGGTCGTCGGGGTTGGTACGGCCCATGCCGATGAACTCGTCCCACGAAATGCCCAGCTTCTGAGGATAGCCACCCATATACTTGCCAAAGAGGCCCTCGTCGAAGTAGTCGTGACCAGCAGGAACGGGAGTGTGGACGGTGTAGAGGCCGCTGGCACGCACCAGCTCCATGGCCTGATTGAAGGTGAGGCCCTCCTCGATATAGTCGCACAGGCGCTGCAGGTTGCAAAGGGCGGCGTGGCCCTCGTTGCAGTGATAGATTTCTTTCTTGATGCCCAGTTTCTTCAGGGTGAGCACGCCGCCGATGCCGAGCAGAATCTCCTGCTTCAGACGATTCTCCCAGTCGCCGCCATAGAGTGAGTGGGTGATGGGCTTGTCGAACTCGGAGTTCATCTCGTTGTCGGTGTCGAGCAGGTAGAGCTTGATGCGGCCCACGTTCACCACCCAGATATAGGCGTGAACCTGATAGTTGGTATAGGGCACGTCGACCACGAGCGGGTTGCCATCCTTGTCGAGCACACGCTCGATGGGCAGCGAGGTGAAGTTCTGTGCTTCGTACTTGGCAATCTGCTGGCCATCCATCGAGAGACTCTGGGTGAAATAGCCAAAACGATAGAGGAAGCCCACGGCACACATGTCGACGTTTGAGTCGCTGGCCTCCTTCAGATAGTCGCCGGCAAGCATGCCCAGACCGCCCGAATAGATCTTCAGTGCAGAGTGCATGCCATACTCCATGGAGAAATAGGCTACAGAGGGGCGCTTCTTATCGGGCTCCACGTCTATATAGTCACGGAAGCTCTCGTATACGGCCTTCACACGCTTCATCAGGGCCTTGTCTTTTAGGATGGCCTCCTTGCGTGCAAAGCTCAGACGCTCGAGCAGCATCACAGGGTTGTGCTTCACGTCGTGGTAAATCTCGGGGTCGAGGTCACGGAACAGGTCGCGGGCCTCGTAGTTCCATACCCACCACAGGTTGTGAGCAATCTCATCGAGGCACTTCAGCTCCTCGGGGAGACTTGATTTTACTGTCAACTCCTTCCATTGCGGAGCATTGGCACAATCGGCTTTAATTTTCATAATCTTTTTTACCTTGTTATTTTAATTGATGTTTTCTTTCTTCTGCTTTTTGCAAAGCTATGTCGTAAGCCTCGCAGTAGTACTTGATGAACTCGCTCCAAAGGGCTTTCTTCGACAGGGCACCGGCATTCTTCCGGCAGGCATCGACCTCTTTCTGCGACAGGCCCGAATAGTAGGCCACGGTGTCTTTGATGATGTCGGCCACCTCAGAGTAATTGTAATCGGTACGGTGGATGACCTTCACGCCATCGGTAATCTCGCCATAGTGGCCAAACTCCTTGTTGGCCCAGAGGCCAAAGCCGGCCAGGTCGGTAGTGATGCAAGGCACCTTGAAGGCCACGGCCTCGAGCGGCGTGTAGCCCCACGGCTCGTAATAAGAGGGGTATATGCAGAGGTCGTTGCCCAGCACCACGTCGTAATAGGATAGGTTCAGGATGCCGTCGTTCCCATCAAGATAGCATGGCAGGAACACCACTTTCACCTGGTCGTCATGACGATTGTGCATGTCGTAGAACTTCATCATGTTGAGCACGTTGTCGTGACCCATATTGTGAAGCCAGTGGGTGATCATGGGAACCTCAAGAGGGGTATTGGAGGGGGTGTTGGCCGAAAGCCTTTCCTGCAGGTCCTTGCGAGGCTCGCCCACCCATCCGGGCACCACGATGAAGGCCAGGACGGTCTTCTTCAAGTCGCGTTCGCGCAACAGGCGGTTCATGGCTTCGATAAACACGTCGATACCCTTATTGCGGAACTCATAGCGCCCACTCGTCGACACGATAAGCGTGTCGTCGCCCAGCGTTTCGCCCATCAGGGCATTGGCCACCTGCAGAAGCTTGCGACGGGCCAGGTTGCGCTTACGGGCAAAAGCCTGCGTCCTGGGCACGAAACTATTGTCGAAGCCATTGGGCAGCACCACGTCGACAGGTTTGTCGAGCAGCTCTACACACTCGTGGGCAGTAATGTCGCTCACGGTGGTGAAACAGTCTACATAGTGGGCCGTCTGCTTCTCGATAGAATGCTTCGACTGCATGTTCAGCTCCTGTGCCATCTGGTCGCCATTATAGGCAAACAGGTAGTCGTAAAGGGGCTTCTGGTTGCCTGCTATCGAGCGGCCTATGCTCGTGGCATGGGTGGTGAAGATTGTGGCAACCTGTGGCAACACCTTATTAATATACAAGGCACCCAGGCCACACATCCACTCGTTGGCATGATAGATCACTCGGGTGTCGGCGTCGAACACCGAACGCTCAACGTTGAACGTGTAGAAGCTTTCTACGACCAGGGCTGCGGCATACGAAAACATCGATGCTTCGTCGTAATCGCCATAGGCATGAAGCGAGTCTACCTGGTAGTTCTCCCAAAGCCAACCATAGATTTCGTTTTTCTTTGCGAAATAGGGATTGAAATCCACAAGAATAGCAATTGGCTCTCCTGGAACAGACCAGCGGCCCACCCGTACTTTGAGGCCGTTTTGCTTTGCCTCCCATTGCCACTCGGCAAGAAGAGATTTGTCTTCGACGAAATAGGGACTCTCTGTCTCCTTCCAAAAATCGGGGCCAATGAATATGATTCTATCCCGAAACATTTCCTGAAGTGTCTTTGCGCGAGTAGAGAGAACGGTATAAATACCGCCTACTTTATTACAAACTTCCCAGCTCGACTCAAAGATGTATTCAGGCTTTAATAGTTCTTTGTCCATCTTGTTTACTTATAAGCGCCTGCAAAGTTAATTAAAATTTTCTTAAAACAACAAGAAAATATTAGTGTTTTATTCAGAAAAAAGCGTTTTTTTGATTTATTTTGGGCTAAATGTATAATAAATTTTAACACAACCGTCATTTTGGCAAATATAAATGTCATTCTGTCGCTACGTTTGGCTCTGGCATCTACTTTGCATTATGGAAGATGAGCGACGCAAGAAACTCGAAAAAAGTAAAAACAAATATAATAACCAAATAAAATTTAGGAGGACAAAATTATGACATCAGTGATGAGAAGAAATGCAGCTTGGCTGCCAGAAGTTTTCAACGATCTGTTTAACACCGACTTCATGCCAAAGGCAAGTGCCACGGCCCCTGCCATCAACGTGAAGGAGAGCGACAAGGCCTATACCGTAGAGCTGGCCGCACCGGGCATGACGAAGGACGACTTCAATGTTCACATCAACGACGAGGGTAACTTGATTATCAAGATGGAGAGTAAGCAGGAGAAGAACGACGAAGATCGGTCGGTGCGCTATCTGCGACGCGAGTTCTCGTACTCGAAATATGAGCAGACGCTCATTCTGCCCGACGACGTGCAGAAAGAGAACATCTCGGCCAAAGTGGAAAACGGCGTGCTCACCGTGCTGCTGCCCAAGATTGTGCAGGAACAGGTAAAGGTCTCGCGACAGATAGAGATAGGATAATAGATACGGTCCCACATGGAGTTTGGGGCGTATCTACAAAAAACAGATAAAACCAGAAAAACCAGGGAAAACCATTTAAAATAGACGGTTTTCCTGGTTTTTCTGGTTTTTAGTTGTGTTTGTAAGCCCGCTTCGCGGTATGAATAGTCCAAGCTTGAATAAAGGTGGGTTCTGTTAATTTCCCCGGTTTGGTTTTACATTGGTGGGGGATACACTCCTTCTTCAACTTACATAATAATATGACGGTACCTACTTGATACTCCTGACGGCGCGCACTACGCATCCGTGCCACCGTTCTGTATTCCGGAAGTTTCTGTGGTTCACCAGTCGTGGCGTGAACCGCAGGCAATAAGCTTCGTCAGGAATGTATATGCTTTGCGCTGACCAGTAGTACCCCTCATGCCCATCGTACATCAGTAGTGAACCAGTCCTGATGCCAGCAGCCGGCAGGAAAATAGTGTTGCCGTTCGGCCCTGTCACGCGATAGCCGGGAGCATCGCCGGCAGCCCATTCCCATGCGCATTTCTGGGTCAGTTCCATTATCTCATCACTGGTTGGTGAGCGCCATCCACCGCCCAGCATGACTGTTGCTATATCGTCTTCCGGCTCAAGTATGGTTTTGCCGTCAGGAACCGTGGATATCCGGTCGGGATTGAAGGCATAGTACTTGGTTGGTGTGCTGAAATCGCCTAAACAAAATCGGTAGTTTTTCATGAGATATTCATCCTTTGCCTCCAGTTCTCCCCAAGCTACGTAGACGCCGGAGGCTGCGGGGCTGTCGGCCCCTACATTGCAGTCAGCCCACAGCACGCTGAGGCCGAGGTCGACGGCCGTCTGTGCAGTGGCGGCAAAAGAGGTCAGGAGTAATGTCAGGAAGGTGGTGTATATGCGTTTCATTTTATCAAGATTTTCTTGTTACCAAATATGTATATTTCCTTCTTCTTGGCTGTAGACTGTACTTTTCGCCCCTGAAGGTCGTAGACGAAAGGTGAATGTCCCATCGTGTCGGTGCTTGCCTCTCTGATGTCGGCCGACTGGTGGGGCAGGAGCAGCTGGTCCATACGTTGGTGGTTTGCCCTATACCATTCTGCCATGTATTCGGCCTCTTGCCGGGCTGTCGGCCCAAGGGTCACGGGGTTGTAGTTCCACTGCTCACGGTCGCGCTGCCAGGCTCCCGACTGGTCGAGCAGGTCGGCATAGCCGAAGATACGCTGCGTGACATTCTCCACCGACAGCACCCCGTCTCGCAGGGCCGTCCACCTGTCTGCCAGTGCAGTGAGGAAGGCCGTCGATCTGTTTGCCATCAACCGCTTGAAGGGCCATGTGTTGATCCAGTTCGCCTGTCCTTTCAAGGTCGATAGGTCCATCAGTGGAACACCCCAGTAAGTTTCGCCAAAGCTGTGGTCCATATCCCAGGGCGTGATGACAAAGCGCTGGTCGGTCGTGTAGTCAGCACAGCTCAGATAGCTGTTCTTGTAGCCCGTGTCAGACACTCCGGCCACTAATGAGAGAAGATATACGTCTACCAGATTATCCCAGTAGAAATACTGGCGCACGAGGTTGTCGAAGGCTTCATCGGTCACGGTGTCCCATGGCGCATCGATTGCCTTCCGCAACGGACTGAAAACGTGAGAAGGATATTCGTTAGGGTATTTCACCTCCCAGCCGTTCCAGTTGTTACTGCCCTCGGTGGGTTCTGTGCCGTCTGACAGGAAGAAGCACCCTTTGACATAAGATATACATTTATAAACGATGCCGTGCACCACGCCCCCCTTCATTTTCTTGCCGCCCAGTAGTTTCCGGTTCACGCGGTCTGTCAGGCAGTACAGCCCGCTATAGCGGCCTTCTATCCACACTTCAACATAGTTGCCCACAATACCATGACGCCCGTCGTATGCAGTGGTGTAGGGCAGGCGCGAGAAGCTGTTGAAGAGGTCCATGGCCACCCGGTTACGTATATGTGAGCGGTCCACGGCAGCGGCATCCAGATTGCAGCTGTGGTCCATGCGCCCCAGTCCGGTCAGGTCCACATCTTTTTCTTCGTCGCCCTGATTTTGCAGGAAGGCTATTTTCATCGACTTCTTGTCGAAGTAGAGCGATGTGTCACCACGATACTTTACACGACAACGATGTCTCTGCTCGCGGGTCTGACCCGTTGCCTCGTCTGTACTGGTTATGGTGACGGTTGCCTCTACCGCTTCGTCGGCATTGATTGTTCCTTTCAGGTTGTCAATGCGGAGTATAGGCAGTGACCGGTCTGCACTCCCCGCCGTCTGTGCACACAGCAAGCCTATACCCCAAAACAGGAGGATGGCGACCATCAACAAAAGTCTCTTTTGTTTCATCATTGCATATTTATAATGTTTTCGCGGATGCAAAGGTACAAATTTCATTATGCAAGCGTCCCTTTGGACCGAGCGGGTGAGGGCTAAGAGGTGCCAAAGGCACTGCACAGAGAGGGCTACGCCATAAAAACAGGGCGCAGCACTCTGTGAAGAACCTTTAGGCTCCTCAAAAAACTCTTTCTATATGGAAATAGACTCTGTGTGCTCAGTGTTCTCGGTGTTTCAAAGAGCATGCGAAAGTTGGATTACATAATAAAAGCCAAAATAGCTCAGAAATCTGCCAAAGCGAATGAATAGAACCCACCTAGATGATTTTTTCCAGCTCGGCAACGTTCTTTTCTATTTCCTCGTCGCTTAGCTTGTAGTTCTGCAAGTCTCCGTCTACGAAGAGGTCGTAGCTGGGCATGTCGATAAGTCCATGACCCGAGAGGTTGAAGAGTATGACCTTCTGCTCGCCGCTCTCTTTGCACTTCTTTGCCTCGCGAATGGTGGCAGCGATGGCATGGCAGCTTTCGGGAGCCGGTATGATGCCCTCGGTACGGGCGAAGAGCATGCCTGCCTCGAAAGTCTCGAGCTGTGGAATGTCCACGCCATGCATCAGTCCGTCTTTGATGAGCTGCGAAACGATCATGCCTGCGCCATGATAGCGCAAGCCGCCGGCGTGGATGTTGGCTGGCTTGAACTGGTGGCCAAGGGTGAACATAGGCAGCAAGGGCGTGTAACCGGCCTCGTCGCCAAAGTCGTACTGGAACCTGCCGCGCGTCAGCTTCGGGCAGCTCTCGGGCTCGGCAGCAATGAACTCGGTGTTTTTCCCGTCAAGGATATTATGGCGCATGAAGGGGAAGGCAAGGCCGCCGAAGTTGCTGCCGCCGCCGAAGCATGCTATCACGGTGTCGGGATATTCGCCAGCCATGGCCATCTGCTTCTCTGCCTCAAGGCCTATCACGCTCTGGTGAAGCGCCACATGGTTGAGCACCGACCCCAACGTGTACTTACAGTTAGGCGTGGTGGTAGCCAGCTCCACCGCTTCGCTGATGGCCGTGCCCAACGACCCCGGGTGGGTGGGGTTGACGGTAAGGATGTCCTTGCCGGCACGTGTCGACATGGAGGGCGACCCGGTGACAGCAGCGCCAAAGGTGCGCATGATGCTCGAACGATAGGGCTTTTGCTGCATCGTGATCTTCACCTGGTAGACGGCGCACTCCAGGCCATAGACCCTGGCAGCATACGACAGGGCTGCGCCCCACTGGCCGGCTCCTGTCTCTGTGGTCACGTTGGTGGTGCCTTCCTGTTTTGCATAGTAGCACTGTGGAAGGGCGGAATTTATCTTGTGTGAACCCAGCGGGTTCACGCTCTCGTTCTTAAAATAAATATGTGCAGGGGTGTCAAGTGCCTCTTCAAGCGCATAGGCACGCACCAGGGGGGTAGAACGGTAGTACTTATACTTATCGAGCACCTCTTCGGGAATGTCTATCCAAGCATGCTCCTGGTCGAGCTCCTGCACGCAACATTCGCGCGGAAATATGTGGGCCAGGTCGTCGACGCCCAAAGGCTGCTTCGTGGCGGGATGGATAGGAGGCAGCGGCTTGTTGGGCATGTCGGCCTGAATGTTATACCACTGCGTAGGAATCTCACTTTCCTGAAGAATGAATTTCTTTTGTCTGCTCATGATGATTAAATAATTAGGGATGAATGTTGTTGCAAAAGTAATGATTATTCTCGAAACCTACGAACGAACTGTAATTTTTTTTCGTTTTTACCCTTGTTTTTAAATATTCTTGCAAAAATTGGCGCATAATTATGCAGTTATGTCAGTTTTCACCAACGGCAGTGCTTGCATGGCATAGGTTTGGATGCTATTTATTGATGCCGAAGCCTTTTTCTTGCTCAACGGAAAGTCGCGTTCACTTCACGGCAGAAAGGCAACCACTTTTAATCGTAGACGATTAATATATTAAAAGATATTAAATATTATTCAAAATATAAAGATATTTCAGGAATAATATGTAATTTTGCATCGTAAACGATTAAATAAGTGTTTTATGAGTAGTGAGAATCTGAAACTGAATCGACAGGGCTGCTTCCGGCTTTATACGGCAGCACGGCTGCTGATACAGGTTTATCAGCCATGGTTTGCTCAGCTGGGCATCACCTATACGCAGTATCTGGTGTTGATGGTACTTTGGGAACAAGATGCCCTGCCACTGAATGCCATCTCGCGTCGTCTCTACTTAGAGAGCAACACGCTTACACCGCTCATCAAGCGCATGGAGGCCATGAAGATGGTGGCGCGTAAGAAAAACAAGGACGATGCCCGACAGACCATCGTCGTGCTCACCGAACACGGAAGGGCTTTGCAGCAGCAGGCTGCCGTCATACCCGAATGCATGACCACAGAACTCCGCGGTCGGGGAATGACCGAAGAGGAATTTGCCGCCATCATCCCTACGCTCGACCATTTGATAGAGATACTTTCAAAATAACGCATTAATATAACCATTTAAAAACAAACAAAATGATGACAAAAGAAGAAGCAATGAAGCAGTTTGCCTATCTGGGCGCTGTATGGTTTGGCAACAGTAAGCAACATTTCGCCTTCTCGGCCTATTGCCGTCTGCAGGGCTGGACGAAACTGGCCGACAAGTGGAAGGAAGAGGCTGAGGAAGAGTGGGAAGAGGCCGAAGAGGTGCTGCAGCGCCTGGTAGAGCTGGGCTGCAAGCCCGCCGAACTGCAAGAGGCCATGAAGACCATCGAGTTCCCCTTCTGCGACGATCCGAAACAGCAGATAGAGGGCGACTACGAACCCACTGCCATCAAGCAGCTGAGCGAGCTGGCTGAGGCTTTCAACGACGACTATCCCACCAAGAAGCTCATCCTGAAATGGATCGACGGCGAGAAGGAGCACATGGCCTGGGAAGCTCAGTACCTGAACTACATCGAGAAGCTGGGCTACGAGAACTTCCTCACCGCCATGATGTAAGCGGTGAACCAAAGAAAGAGAACAGCATCCTTGTCTTGGGGTGCTGTTCTCTTTTTGGGGTAGTGCAAAAATGGTGCTTCGAATTTGCGGCATCAGCCCTATTTGCGCTTCCAGGTCTGTGTTTCATACAAGAAGCCGATGTAGCCTCTCACCTTCAGTTCTTTGCCTTCCAGCCAGATGGAGCACTTGTAGTTCTTGCCGTTCTTGGGATTGTAGATTCTGCCACCTTCCCACTTGTCTTTCTTCTTGGTCAGTCCGCTTAGGATGTTTACACCCATCAACTTGCGATCTTTCAGTTTGGCATCGGTGTTGTGAATGTCTTTCGTGTCGGGACCCTTTTCCAGCCAGACGATTTTCCCGTTCACTTTGTTGCCACTCTGGTAGATTTCTACCTGGGCATCGCCCGACTCGGTGATCCATTTACCCAAGATGTCTTGGGCGTAGCCGCCTGCTGCCATCAGCATGAAGGTCATGCTTAACAGAAATTTTTTCATACGCTTTATGTTTTTATGTTTACTTTGTCCGCATCGACTGCGAATTGCGGTGCAAAAGTACAAAAAATCGGCGAAACAAATGTAGTTTTATTTGAAAAAATAGCTTGGCGGCCCATAGTTCTTATTTAGTCTGATTTTGCATGGTTTTTGTAAACCCGCCGATATGTCCCAATAGTAGGTTAAACAGGCGAAGTTTGGATCATTTTACCAGCATTTTCTTTCCGTTCTTGATGATGATGCCTGTCTGCATGTCGGTAGCGGTCATTCCATTCAGTGTATGGCCATAAGCGGCATCGCCGGCGTTGCGGGCTTTCATTGCGTGGATGCCTGAAGTGCCTCCGGCGGCTTCTACGCGAATGGTACCCGAAAGACGACTGATGCTGGCGGCACCTTCAGTGGCTTTGCCGAGAATATACAGGCCGCTGTAGCGGCTGGCAGCACCATAGTACATCACCACGTTGCCCCAGGGCGAGAAGAGAGCCAGCGTTCCGGCAGGACAGTCGCCCTCGATGCAGTCGGTGCCATAGCCGATGGTTGTGGGTGGATAGAAAATCTTCTCGTTGTTGCTGTAGTTCTGCACCGCCACCTCCAGGGGCAGCATCTGGTAGAGCGACCTGGCGGCACTGGTCTCGTTCAGTTCGAAGGTGATGACGTTTGTGCCGTCTGATACCCGTATCTTCATTGCGCCCGGTGTGTTGCTGTCTGTGAAATTGATTTGCTGCAGCCAGTCGCCGACGAGCGTAGCGGCACCGCCTACCTGCGAGGAGCGAATCCACAGACTTCTGCCGTAGTACTTGCCGTCGGGCACCAATCGCCTGCAGTCGGCCTCCACTCCGCTGATGCCGCTGCTGGCACTCGACACGATCAGCCCCACGTTCTTGCCTGCCATCTGTGGTCCGTAGTTGAACAGGAAGGTCTGCATCGGGGCCGCCATCTGGCTCCACCAGAGGGGCGTGACGATGATGATGTTCTGGTAGTCGTCGATAGAGACGCCTACGGGGTCGATGGCCGGATAGCTGCCCGCATCACTGGGATTGGCCTTGATGGCGTTCAGCAGCTGGGTGCCGAGGGCATAGCCGTTTGCGTCGTACTTCAGCCCCTTCTCGGCTGGCTGAATCTCCAGCACATCAGCCGCAATCCGGCTGGCCAATGCCTGGGTTATCGCCTTGCAGTTGCCCGTGTAGCTGTAGTACGCCACCAATGTCTTTGCCCGAACCGCTGCAAGGCTGGCGGTCAGCAGCAGGGCGAACAGTAGTATTTTCTTGTAATTCATAATTCGTGACATTATTTGCCCGGCTCCACGCTGCGTATGCAACTCAATGCGTTGAGCGTGCGGGGATAGCCGATGAAGGGGAGGTTGGAAGAGATGACGGCGATGAGCAGGTCCTTGTCGTTGCCTACGTGGTAGTTGCCGGCTATGTGGCCCTTCAGCTGTGGCTCGCAGCCGCCCTGGGCAGCAAGGAAACAAAACGTGATGAGCTCGCGCATCTTCAGGCCGAGGCCCGTGCGGGTGTAGTAGTCGCCGAAGCAGTTGTCGGCCAGCCAGTGGTTGATGTGCCGGCTGTCCTCCGGGCCCGACTTCCAGAAGTCGCGCATCGAGTCGCCGAAACAACCTATCTGCGCCTCGGTGCCAGCCTCGCGGCGGTTTTGCATCGTGGTGGTCTGCTGCGAAGCCAGCGGCAGGGCGATGCCACGAGCGGCAAAAGCCTCGTTGGTTGCCGTCAGGAATGGACGGACACGCCCCATGCCTAAATAGGCCGTAGCCTGATAGACGGTTTCCTTCACCTCAATAGGTGTCACGCCCTTGTCTAGCGCTTCGGGCAGCAGCTCGCGGTATTCGTCGATGCCCTGACAGCCCAGGAGCGTGGCCAGGTAGCAGAGGTAGCGGGTGTGGTCATCGAGGCGCGTCTTCACCTGCTCCACCACCTCGCCGAAGGCAAAGGCCTCGAAGCGCTGCATATAATCGGGGTCGGTGGCACTGAGCAGTGTGCTGCTGGCAGGCAGCTTGTCGTACTCTGCGTCAGTGACAGGCTCCAGCCACTCGTTAGAGGCACCTTCCTCTACTTTCGTCATATAGGTAAGGTGCTGCATCCACGAGTCTTTGGCTGCTCCATGCCAGTGCTTTGCCTCGGCAGGGATGGCCACGACTACGCCCGGGCGCAGCACCACAGGCTCTTTGCCTTCCTCTACATACCAGCCGCAGCCTGCCACGCAGACGAGCACCTGCACCGACTTGTGGTGGATGTGCCAGTTGTTGCGGCATCGTGGCTCGAAGCTGACGTTCACCAGCCCGTTCTCGCCACCGAGGGGAGCCAGATAGCTGTTACCGATGAAATACTTGGCATAGGCGCTGTTCAGCTCGCCCTTCGGCCATACATTAAAATCTACATTTTCTTTCATAATTCCCTGTGCCTGAATGTTGGCTACTGCTATGAGCAGTGCGATGATGGTTGTTATTATTCTCATTGTCTTATCTGAAATAATTGGTGGGCATTCTTCCATAGAATCATATCCCTGTAAGGCGCAAGGTCTGCCTCCGCAGTGAGATACTGCTTCATGCGCTGCAGACTCTGTGTGAGCACCTGCGAGGCCACGTAGGGGTAGTCGGAGCCGTAGAGCAGATGGCCGGGCGTGGCGATGGTGAGCAGCATGCGAATGGCCTCCGGGCTGTGTGCTCCGGCCAGGTCGTAATAGAGGGCGGAAAGATTGGCTTCGTAATCTATCTCGCCCACCATCTTGTTCTTCTGCATCACGGGTGTCAGCGACTTCATTCGCGGTATGGCCAGCGGCAGATAGGCCCCGCAGTGTGGCACCACTACCTTTACGTCGTTATAACGCGCCAGCACGTTGCGGCTGATCATATTCGAGACGGTACGGGTAGTCTCCGAGAGATATTCCTGCATGGCGAGCGGCGTCTGCTGCATCACCTGTCGGTTTACCGGCTCGGGGCGATGGGGATGCAGTATCACCACAGCCCGCCGCTCGTTCAGCACGGCGAAAAGCGTGTCCAGTTCCGGGGAACCAAGGTATTGCCCCCTGACGTTTGTCGCCAACTTGATGCCATCGGCCTTCAGCGTGTCGAGGGCATAGACGGCCTCACGTATGGCAGCATCGACATCGGGCAGGGGTAGGGCAGCGCAGAACAGAAAGCGGCCGGGATGCTCTTGCTTCAAACGGGCAGCCGCCTCGTTGCACTGGCGTATAGCAGTGTGGGGCAGTGGCTGCGGGGCCGCCAGCGTCAGCACCGATGTCTCGATGCCCGCCTCGTCCATCCAGCGCAGATGCGCCTCCGGGGCGTATTTAGGGAGGGGAAATCCCTCATCCAGCAGTCGCCCCTCGCTCTCGAGAACCGATAAAAACTCAGGAGTGATGATGTGGCTGTGAACGTCGGTCACGCCCTGGGCCATTACTGTTGTTGCTGTGACAAAACTCAAAATCAATAGTCTTATTGTTTTCATGGCTGCAAAGTTACGAAGAAATCCGCATACCCCTATTACCAGATTTACGGTTACTTCTACACATTTTACGGAAAACAAATGATTCGCCGCTGCCGTGATGTACCTTTAAAATCCGTTCATTTATAGATTACTCCATGACCGAAATTCTTATTCTCGGTACAAAAGTAGTGGAAATCGGGCAGAAAAGAGTAGCTTTGTCCTCAATTACCGCTCGAATTTATTCGCTTTTCACAGAAAAGAACAAAGTTTAAGAGATACTTTTAGTTGATGACTATATATGCCTGACAGCCCTGCATCTTATAAACAATCCTAAAAGATACATGCAAAGATAATATAAAAGCTGCAAAATCATTATATTTGCACCGCAATTGAAAAAGAGTTCTAATAAAACAGCGATGACAACAAAAGATATTTACCTCGCAGGGGGCTGCTTCTGGGGGACGGAACATTACTTCAAACAGATAGAAGGCGTGGTGGAGACAGAGGTGGGCTTTGCCAATGGCCATACGGAAAACCCGACGTATAAGGAAGTGTATACCGACGAGACTGGCTATGCCGAGACGGTGCATGTGAGATACGCGCCCGATAAGGTAGGTCTTGAATTCCTGTTGCGTATGTTTTTTAAGGCCATAGACCCTACGAGTATGAATAAGCAGGGGCACGATGAGGGCACCCGCTATCGCACGGGCATCTATTACACTGACGCTGCCGACCTGCCGATAGTCGATAAAGTTTACGATGAAGAGCAACAACGCTATGACCAGCCGTTGGTGGTTGAACGCCAACCATTGGAATGTTTCTATGCAGCCGAGGAATATCATCAGAACTATCTTGACAAGAACCCTACGGGCTATTGTCATCTGCCGCAGTCGCTCTTCGAGTTTGCGCGTCAGGCAAGGGACAAGAATCTCTGAATAACGTGTGAAGAAACAGAAGAAACATTAAACTGAATCTTTGGATGGACAGGGACGAGAAGCGACTGAGGCGACGACAGCGTCTGATGGCAAACAAGACCTATCAAGCGATGGAGGTTTTGACACGCTATATGGATCGCTACTATCTGGATGCACTCATCGGAGTCATCCCGGGGTGGGGCGATGTTATGGCGGTGCTCAGTGCCGTGCCGTTCGTTTATTTCTCAGCTTCTGTCATCAAGAGTGTTCCATTGACGCTGGCCGTCCTCAACAATGCCCTTCGTGACGTGCTGATGGGTATGATACCCTTCTTCGTCGGTGACATCATCGACCTTTTCCACCGTTCCAACATTCAGAACATGCAGATGATCCGGGGATTTGTCGACGGAGATGAAACCATCATCAAGCAGGTGAACCAGCGAGCTTGGCAGTCGGCCATTGCCCTTGGTGTCCTGCTTCTGCTCATAGCCTTGATGGTGTGGGCACTCGTCAGCTTCGGCAGCTATCTGTATTCATTGGTAGCCAGTTCCTGACTCCTAACCATCCCATCAACCATGTTGAGCGACGCAAACCGATAGAACGGTGCTCTCCGATTACCATCGGTGAGGACTGCTGGCTGGGAGGCGGCGTGACGGTATGCCCGGGAGTGACCATCGGCGACCGTTGCATCATCGGTGCGGGCAGCGTAGTGGTTGAGGATATACCCTCTGATTCAATGGCCGTAGGCAATCCCTGTCGGGTAATCCGAAAAATTAAAAGCTGACAAAACTGCCCCGATGCCAGGGGCAGAAGTGGATTTAAATTCGGAGGCTCCTTAATCTGTATTGTTGGAAAAAGAACGTTCAAGGAATGTCAGAAGCCACGAAAACTATCCTCTCGAAAACTTTTTTGTAAAAAGTCGGCCAAATATTTGGCGGTTTGGAAGAAAATGACTACCTTTGCACCCGCAATTCAGATGGTGCCCGTAGTTCAGTTGGTTAGAGCGTCAGATTGTGGTTCTGAATGTCGACGGTTCGAGTCCGTCCGGGCACCCAAAAAGCAAAGTCCTGTAAGTTAATTACTTACGGGATTTTTGATTCCCAATACCTCAAATTTTGATGGAACATTGATGGAACATTTTCAAGTTGTTCCATCAATGTAATAGGTTTTGTGTTCATAAAGGGCCATGATAATCCAAACACATTCATTCCTTTGTGATAGGTATATTCAATTGTTTTCATTGGTGTTTTTCATTAACGACCCATTTACCTTCCTTACGGCCACCTTCACGA
>CAMJLB010000075.1 GCA_946406555.1 uncultured Prevotellaceae bacterium
AGGATACAAGATTCTCAATCTTGGCATAAGGGTTCGATTCCCTTACCGACTACAACGAACAGCAGACAGCCAATGGTTGTCTGTTTTTTGTTTACCACCACAGCTTTTGCAATCCGTAGGTAGCATAACGGCATCGAGAGCGCAAAAAAAGTATAAAATGTAGTCGATGGCGCATGTAATCACAAGAAATTATTGTAATTTTGCGTGCGAATAGAAACACAATTTCATACATTATTAATATTACAAATTTATGACTATCAACGAAATGAACTTTGCCGGTAAGAAGGCAATTGTGCGCGTAGACTTCAACGTGCCCCTCGACGAGAATGGTAAGATAACCGACGACACCCGCATCCGCGGTGCCCTTCCCACGCTGAAGAAGATTCTGGCCGATGGTGGTGCAGTCATCATCATGAGCCACATGGGCAAGCCCAAAGGCAAGGTGAACCCCAAGCTGTCGCTGGGCCAGATTCGCGAGGCCGTAGAGCAGGCCCTGGGCGTGCCCGTAGCCTTCGCTCCCGACTGTGCCAAAGCTGCTGATGCTGCCAAGGCTCTGAAGATGGGCGAGGCCCTGTTGCTCGAGAACCTGCGCTACTATCCTGAAGAGGAAGGCAAGCCCGTGGGTGTAGAGAAAGGCACTCCCGAATACGACGAGGCCAAGAAGGCCATGAAGGCCAGCCAGAAAGAGTTTGCCAAGACCCTGGCCAGCTATGCCGACTGCTACGTGATGGATGCTTTCGGCACCGCCCACCGCAAGCACGCTTCTACTGCCGTCATCGCCGACTACTTCGATGCCGACTCGAAGATGCTGGGTCTGCTCATGGAAAAAGAGGTGCAGGCTGTAGACAATGTGCTGTCGAACATCAAGCGCCCCTTCGTGGCCATCATGGGTGGCTCGAAGGTCAGCTCTAAGATTGGCATCATCGAGAACCTGCTGGGCAAGGTCGACAAGCTCATCCTCTGCGGTGGCATGACCTACACCTTCGCCAAGGCTCACAATGGCGAGATTGGCCAGAGCATCGTAGAGCTCGACAAGCTCGACGTGGCCCTTGGCGTTGAAGAGCTGGCCAAGAAAAACGGCGTAGAGCTGGTGCTGGGCAGCGACTGCACCGCTACCAATGGCCTTGACTTCGGCACAATGACCGTGAAGGAGGGAGCCGAGATTATCACCTGCCCTGCCACGAAGGTGCCCGAGGGCTTCGAGGGCGTAGATGCCGGTCCTGAGAGCCAGAAGGCTTTTGCCAAGGCTATCGAAGGCGCGAAGACCATTCTGTGGAACGGTCCTGCCGGTGTGTTCGAGTGCGATGCCTTCACCGCAGGCAGCCGTGCCATCGGCGAGGCTATTGCCAAGGCTACTAAAGAGGGCGCTTTCTCGCTCATCGGCGGTGGCGACTCGGTGGCCTGCGTCAACAAGTTCGGCCTGGCCGACCAGGTGAGCTACATCTCTACCGGCGGCGGCGCACTCCTCGAGGCTATCGAGGGCAAGGTGCTTCCCGGTGTGGCTGCCATCAAGGGCGAATAACCGAAGACTTATATTTACACCACGACACGGGGCGTTGCTTTTTCAAGGCAACGCCCCAATTCTTATAAAAAAGATGAAGAATCGACGCTTCAGCGCCAATCCTTCATCTTTTTTCTTCTCACTGCCGAAACCCGTTATTGCACTGTGGGCTGAGCGGCTATCTTCTTCAGCTCTTCAGCCTTAGCCTTGCTCTTCTCAGCCTCTTTCTGGGCATCGTCAGCTTTCTTCACAGCCTTCTCATAGTCTTTCTGGGCATCGTCGACCTTCTTCTTTGCCTTTTCTACGGCTGCCTTGGCACTATCGGCCTTTTTCTGATCCTTCAAGGCCGTGGCTTCGGCCTTGGCAATCTCCTTCTGTGCCTTCTCTTTCTGCTTCATCACCTTGGCAGCCTTCTTCAGCTCGTCAGACGACAAATTCTGAGCATCCTGCACGGTCACCGTGCTCTGCGCACTCATATTCTGTGCGCCTACCATACCGACTGCCATCAGCAGCCCAATCATCAACATTCTTTTCATCATAAGTTTTTCTTTTTTATTACAAAATTTTCCTGCAAAAGTAGATATTTTATGGCAAATATACAAACTTTTGCAGGAAAAAAGTTTTAAAAGTACTTTAGAAGTGCAGTCTCACGTCTACTCCCAGCTGCAGCGGCAGGCCCCGCTGTCCGATATATCTCTTGGTGTCTGGCGAGAACAGGGCGAAGGTGCTATAGCTTGTATCAGTCAGGTTTTTTCCCCACAGGTCTACGTCTACACAGCCCATATCGAAGCGTGCATGCGCTCCCAGCACGGCATAGAATTTCTGTGCAGCCACGTTTGCTTCGTCCCAATAGATTTTTCCCCGTCCAGTCACGTTCAGCCCCAGCACCACGTTGCGCAACACGGCATCGTCGTTCACACGAATGGTGTAGTCGGCCAAAGCGCTGAAGGCATGCTCCGGCACGTAGGGTATTCGGTTGTCCTTATAGTCGTAGGTCACCAGTGTTCCGTCGGCCATCTTCTCCGTTTCGGCATATTCCTTGAAGGTGGCATGCGTATAGCTGTAAGTGGCAGCCCAGCTCAGTCGGTTGTCGGCTGCCATGCCGCGCAGTGCCACTTCGGCACCATAACTGTTGCTCTTTCCTGCATTCACCGTCATTCGGCCAAAGCCATAGTCGGGTGCCATGACCGAGAGCTGCTGGTTTCTCAGCTGTGTGTAGAAGGCGGCCAGGTCGGCGTGCACCTTACCTGCGAAGAGGTTCAGGTGTGCACCCACTTCGTAGTTCCAGCTCTCTTCCGGCTTATACGAAATGGCCTCCTCTATGTCGGCATAGTCTTGCTCGGTGTGAGCAATGTCTACATCGCCTCGCTGTGCCTTCTGCTGAGCGGCGGGGTCGTTCAGGTCTGCCTGCAGAATGTTTGAAAACAACTGTATATTATATCCCCCAGCCATGAAGCCCTTGCTCACGGTAGCATAGATGTTGCTTCCCTTGTCGTCGACGGCCCATGCCACGCCCACCTTCGGCAGCAGCTGATTGAAGGTGGTGCTGTGGTTATTGGCAATGGCCGACCGTAGCGTGTTGGTGGCCACGGCATTGGGCGTGCCGCCCGTCATAGCCATGTATCCCAGCGAGTTATAGTCTATCTCCACCTTTGTGAAGTCGTAGCGCAGCCCTGCCGTGATGGTCAGCCTGTCGGCCAGCGTCAGGTTGCTCTCGTGATAGGCGGCCAGGTTGGTCTGCGGCTGGTGGAACACGTTTGGCACGGCCATCTCGGCACTCATCGTCACGCCGTCGATCATGGCCTTAGCCGCAGCGGCAGCCTCGGCGGGCGACATGCCTTGGGCAATGAATCGGCCCACGAGGCCAGCCTGTGCTGCCTGCATGGCATTGCGCATGGCTGTCTCTATGCCTTTGGCGATGGGGCCCAGCAAGGCCTGCCCGAAGGTCACGGTAGCATCGGTGCGCAGCCACTGTCGCGAGCCGAAGATGCCGGTGGTGTGCTTCCACATGCCATCGCCCGTGCTGCGCAGCGTCAGTTCCTCGGTCAGGGCCTGCATCTTCTGCCTTTGCAGCAAATTGATGCGGTCGGCAGCAGAGTAGTCTACGTCCATGTCCATCTTGTCGCGCAGGAACTGGTAACTGGTGTTCGACGAGAGCAGCAGCCCGTTCATCTCATAGCTTATGCCAAGCCCCGTGTTCACCATGTTGCGCTTGTAGCCGGCCATGTGGTCGGTGACGGGCAGGGCTGGCCATGCCTCGTCTACATTGTATATACCGTAGGGGAATCCATTTTGGCGGGTATACTGATAGTCGCTGGTCAGGTCGAAGGTGAGCCGCCTGTTGGGTTTCCATATCAGTCGCAGCTTGCCGCCGGCCTCGTCCATCTTGTCGTTATACTCGCCCACCGTATTGTTATAGAAGAAGCCGTCCTGACCACTATAGAATCCGGCCACGCTGAAGGCCACCTTGTCAGATGGCTTGCATGAATGGGCCACCTCTACGTTTCGCTGAAAGCCTACACCCACGCCCAGAGCCACGTCGGTGCCCTGATAGGCCATGGGGTCTTTCGAGTATACACGCACGATGCCGCCCTCGGCATTGGCCCCGTAGAGCGTACCCTGCGGGCCACGCAGCACGTCTACACGGTCGAGCATATAAAAATGGTTGTTGTAGGCAGCAGGCGACATGAGCGGAATGTTGTCGGAATATACGCCCACGGCCGAATTGCTGATACGGCTTCCCAACCCACGTATATACATCGACGAGGTGAGACGCGAGCCATACTCTGGCATGGCAAACGAGGGAACGTAGGCCGACAACTGCCGCAGGTCGCGCACGTTCAGCAGTTGCAGCTCGTGCTGCCCGAACGCGCTGCTGCTCAGCGGCTGCTGCCGCAGGCGGAAGGTCTCTTTGGGCTGTGCCACCACCACCACTTCGTCTATCTCCATCACGCGCGATGTGTCGGCAGCCTCTATGCTGCCTTTCTCTGTCTCGCCCACCGTCGTTGCCATTGTCGGCAGCGAGGCCAGCAGGGTCATACCCAGAATAACGTTCGATTTCATTTTCTTCTTCTTTTTACCAAAAAATTTTCTTCATTCATACTTCCTCTTTGGGAGCGCGCCTGCCTTTCCTCGCACGTCGCTGCCGACTGCGGACACCGGAGACGCCCATGCTCCCTTAGGCGTTGCAAAGGTACGGCATTTCATCTGTTCCAACAATCCTTATTTATTAGGATTTTGCAATTCAGGCTGTTTCACGTTGCAATCCAGCCTGAATTGAGACTCAATACAGCCTGAATTGAGTGGCAATATAGCCTGTCTTGAGACCTAATCCTGCCTGCATTGCAACCTCAGCCTTGCAGGTGCCCAAACAATCCGCTTTTTTCCTTGCTCACGTTTGTGCAAACAAAAGGAGCAGAATCCCATCACAAACACAAAAAAAAGTTTCCAAAACATCTGCTCCATCTGCTCCATTGCAAAACCCACTGATTTTCAGACCGTTGCCGACGGAGCAGATGGGGAGCAGATATAAATCATCTGCTCCCCGTCTGCTTCTCCATAAGTATCTGATTATCAATAAGTGTTGCAGAATTGCAGACGGAGCAGATGTTTTCAAAACTTTTTCAATAAACTATAGCAAACAGTAGTCATGGAACTTGGGAGAAAGATTAATTCTCGTAGTCGACCTCGTGGTCGAGCTTGGTGATAAAGTCGTCGAACACCTCTTGCTCCACGTCGCCCATGGCAAACTCTTTCTCAGCGTCCTTTCTGATTTCTGCAATCCATGCGCGTCGGGCCTTTACGTAGTCTTCGCGTATACGCTGACGTGCCTGCTCGTCGAGACAGTCCAGATGGTAGTAGTCTAGAATGAGCTGGTAGGTCCATGCCCATTGATACTCACGGTAGTGGTTGTTGATCTCTTCGAAGCGGTCTATCACCTGTTGTATGCTCTCTATTACGCCCGACTTCACGTCTTCGATGAGCCTCTGTTCCTCGCTCTCGGGCAACAGCAGACCAGAGAGATCTACCCAATGGCCCTTTCCCGCCTGGTTTTGCGGATGGTCTATGAAACCGCCTTTGATGGCCCTTTTGAGCACGGCCCCCATATAGATGCGCAGGGCTATGTCGTAGTACTTCAGCCCTTTGTTGAGCGAAGTGGCATTGATGACGTATTCATGGAAGTTGTAAGAGGTGACGTTCTCACCGCTTGCGCTTCGCAATGCCTTCAGAATGTTGATGCCCTGCATGATTTCGCCCACGGTGAAGGGGCTGAGCCAGTCGAAGTTGATGATAGACTTCTTCGACTGCTTCGATCGTTTGTCGCGCTTAGGCCACTTCTTTATGTCGCGATAGAGTCCCACGGTGGTGATGTTGCGGCCAGGCGAGAGGTACATTGTATCGCCGTATGCGATGAGATAGCTGAAGGGCAGGCAGCGCGTGTCGGGGTGGTGCATCAGCTTGCCGAAACACACGGAGAAGGCTCCGATGGTGGCGGGCATGAGCACGTAGCTGCCCGAGGCGGTCTTGGTGCCACGCTCCAGTGTGCCATAGTGCAGTGGGCCCATCTTATAGGCATGGTTAGAGAAGTTGGTGTTCGACCCGGCATTGTAGAACGAGAACTGCCCTCCGATGAGCAGGCTCGACTTGTGGTGACTGGCCGAGAAGGGGCCGCAGAAGGCAGCACAGGCCTCGCCATTGGCCATGTAGGAGTTGGCGAAGAACAAGCTGGCTTCGGCGGTGAAGCCATTGGTTATCTGACAGGCTTCGCCCACGAAGCAGTCTTGCATCTTCACCGAGTTGTTGATGGAGCAACCGTCGCAGATGATGGAGTTTTCGCAGATGACGCCCGTGCCGATAAAGACGGAGGCGTCTTCCGAGCTGAGGATGGTACACTCGGAAAGTCTTGAGGTGCCACTAATCTCACAGTCGCCTTTTATCACGGTATTGGTTATCTCCTTGGTGTTGATGATTTTCACGCGGTTGCCAATCAGACCACGCTCTGGTGTAGACACTCGCACCTCGTCGTCGATGAGCTGGCGCAGGCGGCGGGTGAGTGCCTTGTCGGCGTTGTGCTTCACCATAAAGGCCGCCAACTGCGAGTTCAGTTCACGGAACAGCGTCACGTTTCCGTCGCCCATCTCGTTGAGCACCGAGATGGTGGAGCCGGCGCCAAAGGTGGCACCCTCGGTGGTCTCGATGGTCGATATGTTCGAGATATAGCAATCGTCGCCTATGGTGTAGTTGTTGATGAAGTTGCCCACATTCTCTATCAGGCAATCATTGCCCACCTGCACATTGCGCAGCGTAGCGTTGTTGATGCCGGCATGTTTCCAGAAGCCTTTGCTCACTTCGACCTGCTTGTGGAAGGAACCCAAGCGCACATCGCCGTAAAGTACTACACGGTGAAAGTTGTAAGGTCTGAAATCTTCAGCCACCTCCACCCTTGTCCAGTCTTCAGCCCAGCAGCCATTCTGTTCCAGCACAGCAATCTCGTCCTGGGTCAATTGCCTAAAGTTCTTTGTCATAATTCGGTCTTTATTATTTATTCTACATGTTTCATATCTTTCACCCTCAGTTCCCAGAAAGCCACGGCGGCGGCAGCTGCCACATTGAGCGAGTCGACGCCATGGTACATGGGAATGCGCACCACATGGTCGGCCTGAGAGATGGTCTGCTCTGGCAGTCCGTCGCCCTCGGTACCCATAATGATGGCCAGGCGCTCTATGCTGGCCAGCGATGGCGAGTCGAGGGGAACGGAATCGTGGGTGAGTGCCATGGCGGCAGTCTCGAACCCCAACTCATGCAGTTTGTCTACAGGCCCTTCGAGCCACGCCCACGGCACGAGGAACACTGATCCCATCGACACCCTGACGGCCCTTCGGTTGAGCGGGTCGCACGAGGTGGTAGTGAGCAGCACGCCGTCGATACCCAGTGCGGCCGCCGAGCGGAAGATGGCGCCAATATTCGTGGTGTCGCAAACGCCATCGACGACCACGATGCGGCGGGCATTGCGACACACGCTTTCGGCGGTGCGTGGCTGCGGGCGCTGCATGGCACAGAGCACGCCACGAGTGAGCTTATAGCCCGTCAAGGCCTGAAGCAAGTCGCGATCGCCGGTGTAAAGGGGTACATCCTGTCCACAGCGTGCAATGATGTCGGCAGCATCGCCGTTAATGTGACGCCGCTCACACAACAAAGCCTTCGGTTGGTAGCCAGCATCCATAGCCACGCGTATCACCTTCGGGCTCTCTACGATGAAGAGGCCGTTGGCTGCCTCTACGCGTTGCCGAAGCTGTGCCTCGGTAAGCTGACTGAACACCTCGACTCCATCATCGTTGATCGACCTTACTTCTATCTCTCGCATGCCTTATTCCTCTCCCATATCGTACAGGAAGTCGTTGTACGGATATTTTTGCACGTGGAGCTCGCGTACCTTCTTATATAATACTTCCCTAAGTTCATCGATGTTCTGCCGCTCGCGCGCCGAGATGAAGAAACAGTCGCCCTGCATACGCGCCATCCAAGTGTTGCGTAGTGCTTCCAGCGAAATATTTTCCCGGGTGGGAGGGGTCAGGTCGTCGGCATCCTGCGGTGTCCAGCGGTAGGCATCAATCTTGTTGAAAAGCAGCATCTGTGGTGTTTCGGCACAGCCCAGTTCCTTCAGGGTCTGTTCTACCACCTTTATCTGCTCTTCGAAGTCGGGGTGGCTGATGTCGACCACATGCACCAGCAAATCGGCCTCGCGCACCTCGTCGAGGGTGCTCTTGAACGACTCTACGAGGTCCGACGGCAGTTTCCTGATGAAGCCCACGGTGTCGGCTAATAAGAAAGGCAGGTTGTCGATAGTCATTTTCCTCACCGTGGTGTCGAGTGTGGCAAAGAGCTTGTTCTCGGCAAACACGTCGCTCTTCGAGAGTAGGTTCATCAGCGTAGACTTGCCTACGTTGGTATATCCCACCAATGCCACTCTGATAAGGCGTCCCCGGTTCTTGCGCTGTGTGCTTTTCTGGCGGTCGATTTCTGCCAGCCGCTGCTTGAGCAACGTGATGCGGTGCAAGATGATGCGGCGATCCATCTCGAGCTGGGTCTCACCCGGACCGCGCAGGCCCACGGTGCCCTTGCCGCCACCGCCGCCGGAACCGCCGCCCTGACGCTCAAGGTGGGTCCACAACCGCTGCAGGCGAGGCAACATATAGCGATGTTGCGCCAGCTCTACCTGAGCCTTCGCCTCGGCGGTCTGCGCACGCATGGCAAAGATATCGAGGATAAGGCTCGTGCGGTCTAATATCTTCACCTTCAGCTCCTTTTCTATATTGCGCATCTGCTTGGCAGAAAGCTCATCGTCGAAGATGACCATACCCACGGGCTGGGGAATGCCTTCTGATGGCTGGCCGTCGGTGGATTCCTGATTTTCCACCCACTCGTCATACTCATCTTCACAACGCTTGATGTACTCTCTGATTTCCTGCAGTTTTCCGCTGCCCACGTAGGTCACGCTACTCGGTCCGGTCATCTTCTGGGTGAAGCGTTTCACTGTATGGGCACCAGCCGTGGTGGCCAGAAACTCAAGCTCGTCAAGATACTCTTGCGTCTTAGCCTCGTCCTGCCCAGCCGTAATCAGCCCCACCAGCACTGCCGTTTCGGTCTTCGCTTCTGAAATAACAAATTCTTTCATCCGTTTAGGCTTCTATCCTATTGTTCCTATGTCTGTTACACAAAATCGCGTGCAAAGATAAGCATTTTTATGCAAAACGCTTATCTTTGCACGCAAAAATATTTTTTCTTCTTTAGAAAAACGTCCTATTTCTGTTTCTTCGCTTTTTCTCTCGCACTAAGGTTGTCGGTGAAATTCTCGACCATTGCCTCGCTTTGCTTGCGCAGAATCGACGAATTGAAGATCAAGCACAGAATGGCGATGATGGCAAAGATGCCAAGCAGACTGCTCCAGGGAATGGCATAATCGACAATCCACGTGACGAACATAGCCGCAAGGAGCAGGCGCAGATAGCCGTAAGCGTTGATTCTGACACGCCACCGTGGACCGCTTTCATAGAGCTTATTTATTCCAGGATCATCGCTGCCAGAGCGCAACAGTGACCACAGGAAGGGAGCGCATAAAAGGAGTGTGATGCCGGCCGTGGCAAGGTGTATCCACTGCGCGGGCAGCAGTTCCTTGAGGAACGGTTCGCCATAGTACAGCATCAGCGACATGATGGCTATGCAGAGCACGCTGTTGATGAGCAAGATGAAAACATAGCGCTTGAAGTTCGTATTATAGATTTCACGGAGCTCATCGGGCACCTCTTCCTCCTTTTCGGCTGTATTGCGCTCAAGCTTGGCTATCCACGATGCGGGCAGCACGCGTGCCACTGCATTGTAGGCTGGCTCGGCCAGTCGAATCATGTAGGGAGTGGTGAAGGTGGTGAAGACCGACACGGCCACGACAATGGGATAGAGGAAGTCGCTGGTGACACCGAGCGACGTGCCCAGGGTGGCCAGGATAAAGGCGAACTCGCCAATCTGGGTCAGCGAGAACGAGCACTGCATGGAGGTCTTCAGCGACTGACCAGAAAGCAGGAATCCACAGGTGCTGAGAATGGTCTGCCCCAGCATGATGGCGGCAATGAGGCTGAGAATGGGCACGATATACTCGATGATGAGGTTTACGTCGACCATCATGCCTACCGACACGAAGAAGATGGCACCAAAGAGGTTCTTGACCGGTGCTACGAGATGCTCTATCTGCTCAGCCTCAACGGTCTCTGCCAGGATGCTGCCCATGACAAAAGCTCCGAAAGCGGCAGAGAAGCCTGCGGCCGAAGCCGCCACCACCATGCCGAAGCATAGGGCGAGGGCCGTGATGAGCAGCGTCTCGTCGTTCATCAGCGGCTTCAGCTTGCGTAGTACCATGGGGATGAAGAAGAGGCCCACGGTGAACCAAAGCACAAGGTAGAGCCCCAGCGTGACAATGGATTCGAGCATCTGAGACCCTTCGAACTCCTTGCTGACGGCCAGGGTGGAGAGCATCACCATGAGCACGATGGCCAGAATGTCTTCGATGATGAGCACACTGAGCACCAGACCGGCAAAGCGCTCCTTCCGAAGCCCCATGTCGTCGAAGGCCTTGAAGATGATCGTGGTCGACGACATAGCGAGCATGCCACCCAGGTAGATGCAGTCCATGTCGCTCCAACCGAAGAGTGAGCCGGTGAACGACCCTACGTACATCATGCCGAGGATGATGGCAATGGCGGCAATGATAGGCGCCGCCCCCATCTTCAAAATTTTCTTGAACGAGAATTCCAAACCGAGGGAAAAGAGCAGGAAGATCACACCTATTTCGCTCCACAGGTGTATGCCATGCCCGTCGGTGACGCTGGGCATATAGGGCATGTTGGGCGAAGCAAGGAACCCGGCTACGATATAGCCGAGAACGATAGGTTGCTTCAGGCTCTTGAAGAGAAGTGTCATGACGCCAGCGCAAATCAAGATCAGCGCGAGGTCGGCAATAAGTGGCTGAAGTTGCGACATAATGATACGTTTTCATTTAGAGTGATTACTGCTGTGTGCCTCCACCGCCAAGGGCAATATAGAGAGCGATGACAGCCTTGGTTCCTTCATACATGTTCATGGCCGAACCAAGTTGTGCTTCGAGCAGCGACTCCTGGGCCTTGAGCACTTCGAGATAGCTGGCCTTGCCATTATCCATCAGCTCGTGTGTGCCGGTATAAGCCTGGTTGAGCACTTCGACCTGACGCTGGAAGAAGGCATGCTTCTCACGGGCGGCCATACAGTCGGCTATGGCCTCGTTTACCTGGTTGCCAGCCTCGATGACCGTCTGCACATACTTCTTCTGCAGGTCTTCCTCGGTGAGTTTGGCTATCTTCTTCTGGGCGATGAGCTGGCCACGGGCGAAGATAGGCTGCGTGAGCTGTGCGACAGCATTGAGCAGCAGCTTGCCCGGGTCAATGACAATGCCGGAATTGTTGGTCCATCCGATGGTGCCGCCAAGCGTGATGTTGGGATAGAAGGCGGCACGAGCTGCCTGCGTGTTGTAGAAGGCTTCCTCCATGGCGTGGTTGGCCATGCGTATGTCGGGACGGTTTTCGAGCATGGCTGCAGGCACGCCAAGCTTCAGATATTTGGTGTCGAACATGCGCTGTTCGGCATCGCCCTGTGCATCGGCATGATGCAGGGGGGTGTTGCCCCACTTCTGGCGTTTGATGTGCTGAGGCGTGATGGCCAGCAGCTGGCAGAGGGAGTTCTCGACGGAGCGAATGTTCCGACGTACATCGACAATCTGGGTCTTGACGCTCAGATAAGAGGCCTCCATCTGGTTGACGGCGGTGCTGTATGCCTTACCATTCTCCCAAAGTGCCTTCTCAGTCTCGAGCGATTTGTGCCAAAGCTCGTCGGTCTGGGTGAGTATGTCCAGCTGTCGGTCGAGCACCTGCAGCATAAAATACTGCTGTGCCGTGGCAGAGACAAGGTTGGCACGAACAGCCTCCTGATACATCTGGGACTGCAGCAACACGGCCTTGGCGGCACGCTTCTTGCTGGTGATTGAGCCGAACACATCGATGTCCATCGACAACTGCAACGGCAGGTTATAGGCTTTTACCGCCGGGCTGTTGTCGAAACTGGAGATGCTGCCCTGAGGAGCAAAATAAAGCGAAGGCAGATAGGCCAGCCTGGCGGCCTTCAGCGCAGCCTGACTCTTCTCGACTGCGATGCGTGCCGAGTTCAGGTCGGTATTACGGCTCAGCACCGAGTCGATGAGTTCTTGCAGCATCGGGTCGGTGAAAAACTCACGCCACGACACCTGTGCTATCGAGGTTTCGCCAGTGGCTTTCTGTATGTCCTGACTGGTGCCAAAAACATTGTCGGGCACCGGCGTCTTCTGCTCGTACTTATTGTATAGGCCGCAGCCCGTGAGCAAAAAGCTCACGGCTGCAGCGGAAATGATATATCTTACTTTCATGTTCTTTTTTCGTTTTTTTTCGTTATTACGGAATTCCGGGATTTCGGGGTTTCCGGGATTTCGGAATCCCGTTATCCCGTTATTCAGTTATCCCGTTATTTCGGGATTGCGGGATTTCGGGATTCCGTTATTCCGTGATTTCGCTACTTTGTTTCTGAACCGGAGCCCCTTGGAACTTCTCGTGCAGTTTCTGGAATATGATGAAGAAAGCCGGCACGACGAAGAGCAGAGCCACTGTACCAATGCTCATGCCACCAATGACGCCAAGGGCGAGGGCACGGTTACCGTTGGCACCGGCACCACCTGTAATCACAAGAGGAATCATACCTATAATCATCGTGGCCACGGTCATCAAGATGGGGCGCAGACGCTCCTTACAGGCCTCGAAGGCGGCATCGACGATGCTCATGCCCTGGGCACGACGCTCCGTGGCGAATTCGGTAATCAGAATGGCCGTCTTGGCCAATAAGCCTATCAGCATGATGACACCCGTTTGCAGGTAAATATTATTGTCCATGCCTGGTATCTCATTGATGTAGCCAAGGTATGCAAACACGAATGCTCCCATCAATCCGAACGGCACGCTGAACAATACGGCCCAAGGCGTGAACCACGAGTTGTAGAGCGAGGCCAGAATGAGATAAATAAGAATAGCGCAGATTACATAGATGAGAGCCGTGGCATTAGAGCCGGCAGCCTCTTCCAACTCGCGCGACATACCACTGTATTCGAATGTAGCAGTGGATGGCATCTCGTCCTTGAACATCTCGGCGATGACCCTGTGGACGTCGCCCTCGGTATAGCCGCTGCCGGGAGTCACATAGCACGTGATGCTTTGCATCAGGTTGAAGTGCTCGATATTAGCCGGACCGACGATTTCTTTCAAGCTGACGAACTCAGACATGGGTGCCATCTTACCGTCTTTCACCTGCACGAAGATATTCTGAAGCGACTGCGGGTCGAGGCGGTATTCGGGCGATGCAGCAGCCATGATGCGGTAGACCTTACCGAACTGATTGAAATTGCCGATATAGGCACCACCGCAGAAAGCGCCAAGGGTATTGAGCACGGATTCGGGCGTCACACCTGCACGGTCGCACTGTGCTGCATCGACATCTACCTGATACTTCGGGAAACGCTCTGAGTAGGTAGACATAGCAGAAGCTACCTCCGGTCGTTCAGACAGTTTGGCCAGGAAGCGCTCGGTATGCTTGGCAAATTCCGACAGGTTGCCGTCGGTGGGATCCTCGACAATCAGGGTTATGTCGTTACTCGTGCCATAGCCAGGAATCTGAGGCATCTGGAAAGGCAGCACCTGAAGATTCTTGATGTCCATGCAGTCATAGTAGAAACGACCGACGACGAGGTCAATCAGGTGGTTGATGCCCGGACGCTCATTCCAGTTCTTCAGGCGCACGACCATCGTGGCATAGTTGGAACCGGCACCCGAGAGCATACCATAGCCACAGGTCATGGAGAAGCTCTCCAGTTCGGGAATCTTCTTCACCTTCTCTTCCACCTTCTTCACCATTTCGCGGGTCTGCTGTAGCGTGGTACCCTCCGGGGCACGTATCTCAGCCAGGAACACGCCCTGGTCTTCCTGCGGCACGAGGCCCGAGGGCAGGCTCTTCATGAAGAACACCAGCAGCACGGCGGCCAAAGCCAGGAAACTCCAGGCCAGAATGGGGCGTTTGATGAACTTCTGCACGCTCTTGCTATACTTATTATAAATAGCGTTATAGCTTACTTCGTAGGCTTTCTTGGTATAATAAGTAAGACCCTTTCCCTCCTTTTTGCCCTCGGTGACACGCATCATGATGGCGCAGAGAGCAGGACAGAGCGTGAGGGCCGAGATGCACGACAGGCCCACCGACGAGGCAATGGTCACGCCAAACTGGGTGAAGAAGGTGCCCGACGTGCCCGGCATGAACATCACAGGAATGAACACGGCCATAAATACTAAGGTACACGAGACAACGGCTACCGACACTTCGTTCATGGCCTGGCGGGTAGCTTCACGGGCATCGCTGATGCCGTTCTCCATCTTCGCCATGACGGCCTCGACCACCACGATGGCATCATCTACCACCGTGCCGATGGCCAGCACCAGTGCAAACAACGTCAGGATGTTGAGTGAGAAGCCCGCCAAAGAGACGACGGCAAACGTGCCTAACAGCGACACGATAATCGAAATAGACGGAATGATGGTAGCCTTGAAGTTCTGCAGGAAGAAGAACACCACGAGCACCACGAGGATGATGGCGATGACGAGTGTCTCCACCACATTGTGTATGGCAGCGAAGAGGAAGTCGTCGCTGGTCATCATGGTGACGAACTCCAGTCCGGCAGGCATTGTCTTCTTTGCTTCCTCAAACATCTTGTTGATGCCGGCATTCACCTGGGTGGCGTTGGCCCCCGGCGCGGCGAACACCATAAAGAGTGCACCCGGCTTATCCATGATATTCGATGTGAAGTTGTAGCTCATGGCACCAATCTTCACCTCTGCTACGTCGCTCAGTTGCAGCATGCCGCCACCACTGGTGCGCAGCACGATGGCGTTGAACTCCTCGACCGTCTTCAGCGTGCCCTTGTATTGCATGGAGTACTGATACGAATTGCCCGACTGCTCGCCCAGTGTACCCACAGCCGACACGAAGCTCTGTCCGCCGATGGCAGCGAAAACATCGTTAGGGGTCAGTCCGTACTGAGCCATCACATCGGGCTTGAGCCAGATGCGCAGGGCGTACGTGTTGCCTAAGCTGAGCACGTTACCCACACCGGTGATACGCATCAGGCGCGGCTTGATGTTGATATCAACGTAGTTCGACACGAAGTCCTCGTCGTACTTGCCATCGGCACTCCTCACGGCGAAAATCTGGAGGATGTTGTTCTGGCGCTTCT
>CAMJLB010000076.1 GCA_946406555.1 uncultured Prevotellaceae bacterium
ACCCAAGACCTTCAGAACCGGAATCTGACGCTCTATTCAGCTAAGCTACGGGTCCGATTTGCGGGTGCAAAGGTAAAGAGAATATTTGAATGCACCAAATTATTTTACACTTTTTAGCATTTTACCATGTTTTTAGTGCTGCTTGAGCCTCAATCTGTCGTTCTGTTTTATCATCGAGGGCGGGGAAGAAGTCTATTCCCGTCTGCCGTTCCACCTCGTCGACGGTACACACAGCATCGCTCACCTTAGTCTTCTGCGTGCCATTGGGGAAGATGAAGCCGATGGCCTTAGGCTGCCCCTTGCGACAGAGCACTACCTTGAAGAAGGCATCGGGCACCCTGACGCGATTCTTGCCAATGTAGCGTGGTGTCACATCTTTATAATAAATGGGGCCGCACACCACGTCGACGGCTTCGTACTTTCGTGCCCAGTCGCGGCAGAGCATCTCCACGTCGTTCCATTCATACTTGTTGAGTCCGTGGTTTTGCGGACAGATGTTCGTCAGCAGAAAAGTCTGCGTCATGGCTTTCTGGTCCCATTTGTTATCGCCTGCTGGGCACATGTGCCCTCGGTCGTAGCGTGAGTTGTAGTAGTCGGCAGGCGTGGCGCGTGGGGCGGCCACAGCTTCGTCTTCGGCAAACTGTTCGCCTTTCCGTTGTGCCTTGCCGTAGGTGTGAGCCTTGGTAAGATGCCAAGCCACCCAGTTCGGCGTGCGGTGGTCTTTGTTGTAGGAAGTGATGTAGCCCAGCCGCCTGATGAGGAGCGAAGGGCGGTCTTTCAGGGGGGCAGGCTGCTCGTAGCGAACAATGGCCTCGGGCTGGGTGCGGGCATCGCTGCTCAGCGCAAGGTGGACCGACAGCAGTATTAATAAGATGATGCGTATCATAATGCTTAGTTCTTTATTTGGCCGCAAAGGTAGCTAATTATTTCTTCTTTTCGAAATATTTGCGCTGTTTTTTTCAGAATGGTAAACGAATGAAACATCGAGAAAAGTCGTTTTCGACGAAAAAGACTAATTTTGCACGCAAAATAAAACTATAATATAACAATGCGTATGAAACGACTTTACCTTTATCTTAGTCTGTCAATCTTTTTTAGTCTTCTGTCTTTGGGCAGCGTTGTTGCCCAAGAGCGCCGTCCCATCGACAACGAACACCCGCTGTGGATGATTCACATCGACGTGTGGAACCAGGCCGACCCGCAGAAAATCATCGACCTCATTCCTGCCGACATCCGGCCCTACGTCTGCATGAACCTCTCGCTGTCGTGCTCCTACAAGACAGAGGACAACATGTATGAGCGGCCTCGCTATGCCGTGCGCACCTACCGGTCGTGGGCATCGGTCTGCCAGCAGAACGGACTGTGGTTCACCTGCCAGCCGGCAAGCGGCGGTCATACCCACATACAAGACAACGACCTGGAGACATTCGAGTATTTCTTCAAGACCTATCCCAACTTCCTGGGCTGGAACTATGCCGAGCAGTTCTGGGGCTTCAACGTGGCCGACAACAAGAGCTCGGCTACCGACGTGTCGCGTTGGGCACTCTTTGCCAAGCTTGTAGAGATGTCGCACAAGTACGGCGGATTCCTCACCGTGAGCTGGTGCGGAGGCATTTACCACATGAACACCAACCCCATTGCCGAGCTGAAGCGCAACAAGAATTTCCTTGCCGCCTGCCAGAAGTATCCCGAGGCCATACTCTTCCTCTATAAGTACACCCACTGCAGCTCGTTCTACAACAACGAGAGCGTCTGCTGGGGACCGTTTGTGTCGGGACTTACCAAGAACTACGGCGTGCGCTACGACAACTGCGGCTGGAACGACGCACTCATGAAGCTGCTCGGCGAGAACCACAACAAGAAATATCCTGGCTCGGCTGGCATCGGCACGGTGATGGAACAGACCTGCGTAAACGGCGGTGCCGTGTGGGACGGACCGGAGCTCATCTGGCGTGAAGAGTGCTTCCAGAACCTGAACAACTCTACCGTAGACGGATACACACGCCGCAACTGGGGCACCTATCCCAACTTCAAGGGTATCTGGTTGGACATGTGGCGTAAGATCATCGACGGAACCATGTATATACCTACACGAGAAGAGATTCTCGACAAGACCAAGATCGTGGTCATCAACGACAAGGCCGATGACTATACCGCCTGGGACGACCTCTACGACGGGGTGTACAAGCAGAACGACCCCTTCAACCGAGGCAACGGACGGTGGGAAGACAATCTCTGCTATTTCAAGTCGACCGGTCGCTACGGCGCCATTCCCATCGTGACGGGACTCTACGACGACAAGGCCAAGGCCATTCCCGTGCAGGTGAAGAAGTCGAACTACACCCAACGTTGGGGCACGCAGGACAAGAAAATGGCCGATTTCAACGAGCAATACCCCGAGGTGTCGACGGGCGACCTCTACGTCAACCGCTATCGCAACCAGCTGGTCACCTACACCCCCTACTCCTATATGAACAGCAAGAAGACGGCCCAGGCCACCATTCCCTTGCGGTATAACACCTGCGAGGCGCTGCAGCTGAACTACGCCAAGCTCTCGAGCGGCATCATTCGCGAATATGCCGACCACATTGACTTCTACCTGAACAACTACCGCAGCGACACCACCGCCGTGCAGACCGACGTAATCGTGGTGACGGGCGTCGCCTCCACACCATCGTATAAACTCACCAAGCACAGTACTGGAGCCGCTGGGCAGAGTGCCACCGTGACCACGGCCTATGATGCCGAGGCTAAGACCTTCACGCTCAACGTGAAGCACATGGGACCGCTCGACCTCACCATCAATTGTCAGGGCGATGCTGTGCGCGATGCCGCCGCACTGCCCATAATAGAGCAGAAGACGCTGCCCATGCCCAAACAGCCTGAGCCCTTCATCGGCCCCATCATCATCGAGGCCGAGAATATGGACTACAAGAGTGTGCAGGAAGTGAAGATCACACCGTTTGGTGGCTATGCTCCCGAGGTGAACGACTTCTCGGCACTGGGCTTCGTGCGCATGGGCACCAGCACCGGCGGCGCACTGCGCCACCAGCTGAAGCTGAAGCAGGGTGGCAACTATGTGGTGAAGGTGCGCTACTGCAACGCCAGCAAGGAAGGCACGATGAAGGCCACCATCAATGGCACAACCAGTCAGCTGAAGATAGAGAAATGCAGTCTGAACGACTGGCGCTATGCCACCGTGAATGCCACGCTCAAGGAGAGCAACGATCTGGTGCTGGCCAACAGCCAGGGCATCAACATGCTCATCGACCAGATTGTATATGAACCGGAGGGAACACCTGCCGAGAAGTTCAAGGTGACCATCAGGCCGGCCGACAACGGCAGTGTCTCCTGCGACGTCGACTCGGCAGTGGCCGGACAGGTGGTGAAGCTCAGACTCAACCCCAGCGAGGGATACGGTATCAGCGAACTGCGAGTGGTCAGCTCGGTGTTCTACACACAGGGATGGGTGATTCCCGTGGCCGACGGTGCCAGCGAGACCACCTTCGTCATGCCCGAAGACAACGTGACGATACAGCCTGTGTTCTACGACAATTCTTCCATCTATGCCCTTGACTATACCGACGTGCAAAACGGCACCTTCCCCGAGGGATGGCGCACCATAGAGGGCACCGACGTGCGCAGCTATCCCTACAGTGCCGGCTCGGGTCCCCGTTCCTTCGTGGGCTTCACCGGCTATCAGGGAAAGGCCCTCTATTGGCGCAACGGCTCGGCCGACTATGGGCGTCTGGCAGCCTATCCGCTCACCCTCGAGCCAGGCAACTACAAGCTGACGTTTGCCATGGCGGCATGGAAGGGCACGCCTACCTACAAGGCCAATATCCTCAACGACAAGGGCAGCACCATTGCCTCGTCGGCCACGCTCACGGCAGCACCCAATGCCAATGGCAACACGGCGGCCAATGTGTCGACGGCAAAAATCAATGAGCTGAGCTTCGAGATAAGCCAGAAGGGAAAATACGTCATACAGTTCTTGCGCACCAGCGGCGGCTACGACGAGTACCTGCTCTTGGAGTGCCGCGTGAAGGCGCAGACCACCTCGGGCATCAGCCAGCTGAAGGCCAAGGGTGCTGCCACGCGCACCATCTACGATGTTACCGGCAAGCGGCACGACCAGCTGCAGCGCGGACTGAACATTGTGGTAGAGGCCGACGGAACCACCCGCAAAGTGCTTAAAAAATAGGAAAAACTAAGAGGAAACAGTTGCCGTTCAGTGAAAAATGGTTACCTTTGCAGCACACAACTGCAAAATAGCGATCATGGCAACAAGAAAAACAATACACCGAGTGCTGCTCGCCGCCTGCCTTTGGCTCGTGGCGGGCAGCAGCATTTTTGCCCATAAGGGCGTGCAGGCCGAGGGCGATGCGCTGTATGAGCGGCTTTTAGACTATGGCCTGCGGGGAATGACCGATAGCGTGTATGCGCGGAAAGATGCCGCCCTGCAGTTCTTTGCCGACAACCACCAGTGGGAGCACTACTACTATGTGGCCAACCTGGCCATACAGCTGCGCGTGATGCGCGACGACCAGCCCATGGAGGGGCTGCGCCAATGCCGCGAGCTGTATAAGTTTGCCACCGACCACCGTCACGACTATGGGCAGGCATCGGTGCTGGCGCGGCTGGGCTGGCTCTATGGCTATATCGGCGACCATCAGGAGGCGGTGGCACAGCTCAGGGAGAGCATACCCATGTTTCGCCACTACAAGACCAATCTCGACATTTTGGGCATCTACTATACCTATGCCTATATGCTCGAACTTACTGGCAACTACGACGAAGAGGCGCGCGTGATAGACGAGGGCATGGAGCGATACCGCCAGATGGAGTGGCGCGACACTACCTCGCTGGCCTATCGCACCGTGCAGGGTAACCTGCTGAATGCCAATGCACTCATGGAGGTGAGGCGAGGCAACCTCGACAGGGCTGCCGAGCTTATTGGCGTAATCAGGCAGCGAGTGGGGAAAGGCTTCGAACTTACTTCCTACGAGTCGCTGCGCGCTATTGCCGAATACCATGTAGCGCGGAAGGAGTACAGCGAGGCGCTGGCAGTGACCGACAGCATGCTGCAGATGACAGAAGAGCTGAACTCCGGACTGCGATGGGGTCTTACCTTGCTGCGCTCAGAGATTATCCGTAATCTGGGGCGCGGCGACGAGGCCTACGACATGCTGCGCCAGCTCATGGCCACGCGCGACAATGCCGAAACGAGCAAGATGAGGCGCCAGCTCAGCGAGTTCGACTCGTTCTATCAGATCAAGCGCATGGAGCTGCGCGAAGAGAAAGCCCACTTCTGGTATGCCGTCAGCATTGGCCTTGTCTGCATCATGGCTTTGATGGTGTTCGCCTTCTTCCGTCAGCGCACGGCCCGGCTGCTGGCACGCAAGAACCAGGAACTGGAGCAGGCTCTCGACCATGCACAAGAGGCGGACCGCATGAAGACGGCCTTCGTGCAGCACATCAGCCACGAGATTCGCACGCCGCTGAACATCATCACCGGCTTTGCACAGATTATCAGTAATCCGGAGTATGAACTGTCGGAGGAAGACCGCAACCGCATGCTGGCCGACATTGGCCACAACACCAACGAAATTACCAATTTCGTGAACGAGCTGCTGGAGCTTTCGGAGAGCGAGAGCCAAAGCCACTACGACAAAAATGACGATGTCGACGTGGTGGCGCTCTGCCAGCAAGTGCTCGACCGTGCCGAGGGCGAGGCTGCCGGGCGGGTGCGCCTTGTGCTCGACAATCGGCTGGCCGAGCATTTCATGCTGCGCAGTAATGACGTGGCCCTTCAGAAAATTTTAGACCGGCTGATGAGCAATGCCCTGAAGTTCACTGCCGAGGGCAGCATCACCATCAGGATTGATACTGGGCAAAACACCCAGTTGCGCATCGAGGTAGAGGACACTGGCATTGGTATACCCGCAGAGCAAAGTGAGAAGATTTTCGAGCGGTTCTACAAGGTAGACAGCTTTAAGCAAGGCATAGGCCTGGGACTTACCGTGGCACGCCGCACTGCCGAACTGTTAGGCGGCACCCTTACGCTCGATACCAGCTATACCTCTGGTGCACGCTTCGTGCTAAAGCTTCCCACCTTAAATATTACACGCGCCCCTGCGCGCCACTTTTGTTTATAGAATGTCCATGATTTCTTTCAGTGCCTTCACCTCGAAGTCTACGGGGCTCGGTGCCGGATAGTCGGGGTAACGGTTGAAGTAGAGCGTGGCCAAGCCCGCCTGCTTTGCTCCGAGAATGTCGGTGTTGAAGTTGTCGCCAATCATCAGGGTCGTGGCCGCTTGTGCCCCCGATGTGCGTAGGGCATAGTCGAAGAACTGCAGCGAGGGCTTGTTGGCTCCTGCGTCTTCGCTCAGTATGATGGTGTCGAAGTGGTCGCGCAGGCCGCAGGCTCTCAGCTTTTTGTACTGCACCTCGTGGAAACCGTTGCTGCACATGTGCATGCGGTAACCGCACCCGCGCAGGTAGTCCATCAGTTCGTGGGCACCCTCTACCACACCGGGTTTCGACGAGCAGAGGTCGAGGAATTGGTCGCTCGCCGAAAGACAATAGGCTTCGTCTGCGTCTTCCAGTCCTTTGCCCACGCTGAGCGGTCGGCGAAAGCGTTCCACTATGAGATAGTCGCGACTGATCTCGCCCCGTGCATACTGAGTCCACAAGTCGATGTTGGTTTGCCAGTAGGCATCATAGAACTCTTGCGGATTGGCAAAATAGCGATGCAGCTCAAGTTGCTCGAACAGTTCCTGCAGTGCGACGACGGAGTTGCCGTGGGTGTCGTAGAGAGTATCGTCGAAGTCGATGAAGAGGTCAGTGAATTTCTTTTGCATAGTGTCTGGCGATTGTTTGAAAAAGCAGCCATGCAGGCCGTTGCCGGTGGCTGCATGGCTGGTGCTTATTTAGCAGGGTAGGGTAGAGCCTATTTCCTTCCCCCGTCGATGACTACTTTCTTTCCTCTTATGATGTAGATGCCTGCGGGCAGTCCTTCGGTGGTGGTGGCACCAGTGCGTACCACGCGGCCGCGCAGGTCGTAGATGTTGGCAGGAGCCTCCTGGCTGATGGCCGTGCTGATGCCGGTGTCTATGCCCTTGACGAAGAGCAGGCCCTCGCTGATGCGGCTGGTGTCCCAGAGCAGGGCGCCCACGAATTCGAATTTCGGTTCGCCTACGAAGGTGGTGGCTTTCCACAGACGGATGGAGTCGCCTGCCTCCAGCGTGTTGTTGGCATCGGTGAGCACACGGATGGTGCCGTTCACCGTGAGTGTCTTCACGCCGGCAATCGATGAGCAGCCGGCCGAGCTGTTGGTAGCGCACGAGCGTGCCGTTACCTGCAGGGTGCCGCCCGTGCCTATGGTCACGTTTTTCTCGTTCAGATAGAGCGTGCCCGTTCCGGTGGTCTCGGTAAGTCCGGGTCGCAATACGCCGTTGATGGTAAACGAAGCGTTGTTCAGCGGCTTGGCAGCGGTGGTGGTGCCGCTGAGCATGCTGCCTTCGTCGACAGTCACGCTGCCAGTGCTCAGCTGGCCGCCGCTGCCTATCGAGAGTTCGCCTTCCCTCACCCTCACGGTGCCAGTATTGGTCCATGCGCCGCGCACGATCATCTTACCAGAGCCAACCTTTACGAAGTTGGCGTTCGATGCCACGGTGCCGCTCCAGCTCCAGCTGTCGTCGTTGCCGGCCTCCCAGGTGTTGGCTCCCACCGATGCTCCGTTGCTGAAGGTGCAGCTGCCGCCGAGCGAGCCAGTGCCAGCCAGCCGGCCTATCCGGAAGGTCTTGCCACTGTTCTGCACCTGCACGTTGGCTGCAATGTCCATCGTGCCGCGAGGCATGCCGCTGCTGGTGTTGAGCGTGAATCGCAGCACGCTGGGGTCGTCCTGGCTCGATGTAGGCTTGATGGTGCCTTCGAAGTCGGCGAAGTTGCACTGCACGGGGGTGCGGGTGGCGTAGTAGTTGCTGCCCTTCTCGGTGGTGCAGTAGATGGTGATGGTGCCTTCGCCGGTAAGCTTGTTGGTATAGGTAGAGCGGTTGGCCATGTACCAAGTGCCGCTCTTGCCCTTGGGCACGTCGATGGCATAGCTCGTACCAGTGTTCTCTCGCAGGGTGCCGCCCTGATATTCCACGGTCTTGGCCGGCACGTTGGCATTGATGCACTGCACGGTGCCCTGAGCTATCACCATGCGGTTCAGACTGCTGTTGGGCGTATTCAGCTTCAGCCAGCCATTGCCCTTCTTGGTGAGTGTGGTGCCGCTCATGGCGCGATCCGACACGAAGTCGGCCTGGTTGTTGATTACGCCGCCCTGCTCGCCATCAAACCTGATGGCCGATCCGTTGGTCACGGTAGCCGTGGTACGCAGCTCGCCGCCATTCTCCATCACAAACTTGCTGGCTACGGTGGTCACGCCTCCCAGGTTGCCTTTGGCCTGGTTGGCATTGGCCAGCGACGACACGATGACGGCTCCGCCCGAGATACGGTTGCCGCCGGTATAAGTGTTCTCGGTGTTGATGGTCAGCGAGCCTTTGCCTTGTTTCACGAGCGTGGTCTGGCCGATGATGGCACCAGTGCCCTGGAAGGTGTAGTCTTTTTCGCTGTCTACAAAGATGGTGTCAGCTTCGAGCGAGCTGTTGATGCTCACCTCTTGCTGGGTGGCCTCGTCTCCAAACCACACGTTGTCGCCCGTGACGAAGTTCACGGCCTGCCCGTCGTTGGTGGCGAAATTGGCGGTGTGGTCCAGATCCCATTCAGCACTCTCGGCTCCCGTCCAGGCGATAGATGTGGCCGAGCGCATGTTGCTGATCACGAGATAGAGCTTCCCGTCGTTCAGTGAGAGGCTGGCTTTCTGAGAAGTGCCGATGCCCTCTATGCGTATATTGTCGATAGACCCCTTGATGCTTCCGATTTCGCCAATGAGGTAGCTGCCCACGGCGCATAGCTCTCCTTCGCCCAGGTGCACCACCTGCAGCACCGGTGTCGTGTATTGCGGGCCATACTGCCAGTTCTTGGTTTCAATGGACAGGTATTTTGTGTTCACGCGGTCGGCGGTGAGGTCATCGCTGATGTCGATTACCAGGCGTGCGCCGAAGCCCAGCAGGAGCGAATCGGTGGTGATGGTGCCCACGTGGGTCTCGCGTCCCGGGTGTAGCTTGGCATCGTAGTCCATCTTGATGCTGCGGAACTGTCCTCCGTTGGAGTTCAGCTGGGCAAAGCGGTTCAGCCAGACCGTAGAGTTCTTGAGTTGTCCGTCGAAGTTCACCGTACCGGCCCAGATATTGGTCTCGCCGGTATAGGTGTTGTTGGTGGCGGGCAGCCAGAGCACGCCGTCGCCCTGCTTCACCAGTCGCATGCTGCCGGTGAAGGCCGCTCCCTGCACGGTGCAGTTATAGAGGGTGCGGCGTATGGTGGCCGTGCCGTCGGTCTTGCTGCTGTTGGTGCCCTGCACCCACGAAGGTACGTTGAAGGTGACCATGTAGGGCTTGGCTCCCTCGGCCACGGTGACTTCCGAGTTGAGGGTTTCGCACACCAGCACATGCTGATCGTCCAGACTGGCGTCGATGGTGCCGCCGTTCTTTACTTCGGTACGCCCGGTCATGGTGAAGGGGGGCGGTGCCACGGTGATGCCCTCCAGTTCGCCTATAAAATAGCTGGCATGTGGCGGCTGGTTGTAGCCCACGCTCTCCCAGACCATGCCCTGCCGGTACTGGTGGTCGTGCCAGAGGGTGTAGTTGCGCCACTGCGTATATATATTAGTGGTGTAGACGCGCACGTAGCGGTTGTCGCTGGTGCGCACGATGATTTCCTCGCGCCAGTCGCCCAGTACGTCGCCGGTAGCCGAGGGGGTGTTCTTTGTCCAGTTGCAGTTCTTGGTGTCGCTGGTCGAGAACACCATCGAGCCGTCGGCCTTGTATACGGCGCAGATGCCTTCGGTGCCCCGCCCGTCGAGCCCTTCCTCGAGCAGGTCGCCATCCCAGTAGATGCGGAAGTTGTTGGTGAAGCCCGTGGGCCCGCCGCTGATGACCTTGTCGCTCACGCACGACACCGTCCCCGACTGGCTGGAGTGGCCGATTGCACCGGGATAGTCGTTTGAGAAGTTGCCGCAGAGGGCACGTCCGTCATCGCTGGTCGACTGTAGGCGGTAGTATATCTTCGATGTGGTGGCATCGCGGTAGTTCATGGCCGGCTCGTCCTCGTTGCAGGCAAAGATCTCCTGTCCGTGGCGGTAGGGGTCGAAGTCGCCGCAGTGCTGAGCGTCGCCGTGACCCAAGCCGGTGGTAGAGAGTCCCTTGCCGTTGTCGTCGATGACCATCGAGCCAAAGCATATCTCGTCGCGTCCGTCCCAGTCCACGTCGGCAATGCCGAAGTTGTGGTAGCCGTTGCCATACCAGGGGTCGCTCCAGCCGTTGTTGTTCTGCCACTCCCAGTACAGCTTCAGCTTGTGTGTCTGCGGGTCTACGCTGAATGCCTTCATGTGATGCTTGGTGTAGCAGCCACGGCCCAGGAAGATGTAGGCGTTGCGCCCGTCGAGGCAGGGTGCTCCGAAGTAGTGCTTCGTCGAGCGGTGGCCGTAGCCGTCGCCCCAGTCGTTGGCATCGCCGCGCGGCAGGGGGTAGGTCATCCACAGCGGCGTGCTGCCCGAGCCTATGGAGTAGGGCTTGCCGGTGGATCCCTCCAGGTAGAGCAGGTATTCCGCTCCGGTGTTGGTGTAGGCTCCGTTGCCATCGTCCTGTCTCACGGTGTTGCGGGTGTTCACGCTCATGTTGCCAATGTTGGTGGTGGTGCCGTCAGGGTGGTGAATGATCATGTTGTCGGCACCGCGCATGAGTATCTCGGCACGGCCGTCGCCGTCCCAGTCGTAGCCCACGGCATCATACTGCTCGTCGGGTCCGGAGACCATGTTTGGCCCCAGGTCTATCCACCACAGGCGCTCGCCTTTCAGCGTGTAGCACTCTATGCAGTTGAAGGCGGTGTCGTTGGCAATGGTCATCTTGTCCTTGTAGTTGCGCTTCATGATAAACTCGGCGATGCCGTCGCCGTTGACGTCGGCCAGGGCGATGTCGTTTATCTGGTAGTCGTCGGTAATCTTCGTGCCACGGCGCGAATAGAGGTCTTTCACGGCAAACTGCATGTACTGCTGGTTAAGCCGTGTGGTCTCGGCACTCTTCGCCTGCTCCACGCCGCGCACCACGGCAGCCACCTGATACTTCGATCCGGCCTTGCCGCCGTTGTCGATGTAGTTTGAAACCTTGAGCGGCTTCTCGTTGAGCAGCTGCCCGTCGCGGTAGAGGTTGTACTCGGTGTCGTAGTACTCCTCGCCAAAAATGCGCCACGAGACGAACGCGCCATTGCCCGACGGCACGGCCACCAGTCCGCGGTCGAGCTTGTCGGTCTGGCGCTGGGCACTGGCCGAGACGGTCAGGGCCAGCAGAAAGATAAGGGTAAAAATCTTCCTCATAATAGTTTTAGTGTATAATTTTGTGTGTTAGTAAAGTCTTGGTTCTGTCATCGCGTCGCACGAATTATTCTGGCTATGCAGCTCCTCGGCCACTGCCAGTTCCATGCCCCGCCACAGCAGCACGAGCTTGTGCAGTCGGGTGGGGGCGTAGGTGCGCTCCACGGCCACGCTCTGGGCGTAGCGCAGCAGCTGCCCGCGGGCCTGTGTGGCGGCAGCGGCCACCTCGGCATCGGTGGCGCGGGCGGGCAGGTACTTCAGCTCCAGCACGTAGCTGTGCTCCAGGTCTGGGTATATGTTCAGCAGCGGCTGCAGGTAGATGTCGGCATAGCCGCCAGTGGTGGTGCCGCCGATGACGGTCTTTGCCCCGGCATCGAGTTCGCTTACGGGCAGGTAGCAGCGCGAAAGGCAGGTCTGAGCCAAAGTGAAACCGTGCACGAAGGCTTCGCCCTTCTGCTTGTCGCGGTTGGAGGCAAAACGGCGCAAGGTCTCGGCGATGTGGTCGAAGAAGGGGCGCCAGTCGCCGTCGTAGGCCATGGCCTCCATGAGATTGCCGCGCTCATAGTCGCTGATGTCAAGATGATTCTCGCGGTAAGTATCAATGAGATAGCCGTACAACTGCTCACGCACGGTCTGGTTGGGAATGCGGAACACAATCTTCCCCCTTCTTGTGCCGCTGATGGTGAGCATGCCGAAGTAGTAGAGCAGCGACACGAAGTTGTCGGGGTCGGTGATGCCCTCCGAGGGGAAGTGCTCCTTCAGCTCGGCGGTGATACCGCCCGTCTCTACGATGTGCTGTATGATCGATGCGTCGTGCTCGAAGCCACGGTCTTTACGGATAAGCATGCGCAGCTTCGAGTAGTCGGTGCGTATGTTCGAGTCGAGCATGTTTTTCGGGAAACGCCCGCCGTCCTTAGTATAGAAATAGACGAAGTAGAGCACCATGTCGCTGTTGAACATGGTGGAAGCCGCACCCCCGGCCCCTCTCCGATTGGAGAGGGGAGTGATTAGCTCTGCTGCTTGTTCTTGCGCTTGAAGGTATATGCTCCCCTCTCCCATCGGAGAGGGGCCGGGGGTGAGGCTAAACCTGTAGTTGTCGTACCAGGGGCGCATCAGCTCGATAAGCTCGTCGGTGGTGTGGCGGAAGGTGTAGAACTGTCGGTAGTAGTCGAGCATCTGTCGCACCTCCTCTTCGGTGAATCCCACCATGGCGTTGAACTCTGGCTGTGTGGTGTAGTTGGTGCCGATGTTGAAGCCCGAGGTGAGGTCGTCCATGGTCACGGGGCTCACGCCGGTGATGAAGCATCGCTTGATGGCCGAGTCGGTGCCGCCCTTCACCACGTTGAAGAAGGCACGCATGGCCCCTGAGCCGTGGGCCTCGCCCTTGTAGCCGTGCTCGGTGCCGGGGTCGGAGAGGATCTCGTTGGTAAAGTGGTCGTATTCGTCGATGAACAGGTAGATTTTTTGGTTGGTCTGGTGTGCCATCGTACTAACGTAGTCGAGCATGTCGCGTGCTGTTTCCTTTTTCCCCAGTCCATCGAGTGCGCCTTTTGGTAACAGCTCCTCATAAACGCGGCAAAAGAATTCCATCTGTGTGCGGCAGTAGCTGTTCATGCTTCGCTCGTAGTCTTTCAGTCCGCCGGAGATCATGGCGAAGTTCAGGTAGAGCACCATGTACTGGTTGTGCATCTCGGTGGGGTGGCTGCCTATCCAGAGGTCGCCGAAGAGGCGGTCGAAGAGTGCCCTCTTGTTCACGTCGTAGTACTGCCTGAGCATGTTCATCAGCAGCGACTTGCCGAAGCGGCGGGGGCGTATGAAGAAGAAGTAGTGGTTGGCCTCTTCTATGAGCGGGATGAAGCGGGTCTTGTCTACGTAATAGTAGTCATGGAGCCTTACGTCTTCCCAGTTCTGCATGCCGTAGGGCAGCCGCTTGGGCTTCTGCTGCTGTATGGTCGGTTCGTTCATCGTTTTGCGAATTTTGCTGCAAATATACGCATAATTTTACAAACGAGTACAGAAAACGGCATGAACTTTTGGCGGTTTTGCAAAAAAATGCTATCTTTGCCTTCGGAAAATGGCCTATCGCTGTGCTTGGCATTGCCAGCCCCCCTCGGCGAGGCTTTTACTTTTTGCAAGATGGAAAAGACGGTAAAATTATCCCCCCCGGTGGCGGTGGCAGGCGCGGTGCCTGCGGCTTTTCTTGGTGTGCCCGGCAGAGAACATATTCACTTATAAATCCTTATTCGCTTATGAACCGCAAAAGACAATTCCTGTTTCTTGCGCTGCTGCTCGCTGCCCTGGGCTTGCAGGCGCAGACACTGGTGCTGCATCATGCCGATGGCACCACTACCGATGTGGAGCTGTTCGCCCATCCGACACGACACGTTATTAACCCTTATATTTTTTTAGATTTACATGACACAACTAAGTAGAATCGTGCTCTTCGGAGCCATGCTGTGTGCGGCAGGCATGCGTGCACAGACGGTATCAGACTGTGTGGTGGTTGAGACGACGCAAGGCGAGCGTATGGAGTACCTGCTGAGCGACGTGCCGCGCATCACCCATTCCGACGATGTGGTGACGCTCGCTACTGTCGGCGAGACTGTTGAACTACAGTCGGCGACCATCGCAAAGATTTATCTTTCGGCATCCACCGTCCACTCTGCGGTGCAGGGCGTGAAGCGTGCCGACGGCACCATCAGCTGGCGGGGTGCCCTTGTGCTGCTCTCGGGCTTCCGGCCTGGCGAACACGCGACGCTCTGCAGCGCCGACGGCAAGGTGGTGTGGCAACGCACCATCGGCGGCGACGGCCGCCTCACCGTGTCGCTCGCCGGTCATCCTGCGGGCATTTACATCATCAAGACCAATCATCAATCCGTAAAAATCGTAAGACAATGAAGACAAGTGCACTTATTCTTTTTTCCCTGCTCTGTGCCCTCTCGGCCGGAGCACAGACCGTGAACGTCCATCTGAAGGACGGCAGAGTCGTGAAATATGACTCGTCGGAGTTCGACTATATCGACTTCTCCGCGAAGAAGCAGCCCGACGAGCAGTCTTACCTGACCTGCCCCGACGATCACCACCCGCACATGATAGACCTGGGTCTGCCCAGCGGCACCAAGTGGGCGTGCTGCAACGTAGGGGCCAGTGCCCCGGAGCAATACGGCAACTACTATGCGTGGGGCGAGACGCAGCCTAAGAGCGTTTACAATTGGGACACTTATCAATATGGTAGCAATAGGGATAACGTAGTGAATATAGGCTCTGATATTGCCGGCACTGCCTACGATGCCGCCACTGCCAACTGGGGTGCTCCTTGGCGAATACCGTCGCTGGCTCACTGCCAGGAACTTGTCAGAAACACTACTTACACCTGGACGTCGGTGAATGGAGTGAATGGTGGCAAGTTCACGGGGCCCAACGGTGGTACCATTTTCCTTCCCGCTGCGGGCGTCCGCCGGGACGGCACTCTCGACTACGAGGGGGGGGACGGCGTCTACTGTTCGTCGTCGCTCTACGAGAACTTCCCGTTCAGCGCCTACTACCTCGACTTCGACTCGGGCGACGCGTACTGCGACAACGACGGCGGCCGCAGCACCCGCTACCGCGGCCACACGGTGCGCCCCGTGCGTTAGAACTGCGTGTGCATCCTTTCCCGACTCGCGAATCGCCTCGCAGCTCCGGAAGAAATTTCATTCCTTGCGGTGGGGCGGGCGAATGTAGGGGCAGGCCCTGTGCCAGCCCGCTTGCCCGCAAGGGCAAATCCTTGCGATGATGGATGATCGTCGGAGGAATTGCCCCTGCCGGGGCATCGGGCTGG
>CAMJLB010000077.1 GCA_946406555.1 uncultured Prevotellaceae bacterium
CAGGAACGGCGGTGACAGCAAGGAAAAAAGAAAATCGGAGTCAAAGTTGGGTTAGCTATCGTGTGTATGATGCTCATGAGCACAACAGTAATGTTTGCCCAGGGCGAGATGGGCCTCGGCCTGAACCTGAACTATGCCGTATCGGACAACTACAAGCCCTTTGGCCTGGGCGTGAAGTTCCAGTATGAGTTTGCCAAGAACTGCCGTGGTGAGGCTTTGTCCAACTACTACTTCCCCAAGAATGACAACAGCGTGGGCGACCTGAACCTGAACTTCCAGTACCTTGTTCATATTGGCGATGTCGTCACATTCTATCCCGTGGCAGGACTGAGCCTTATTGACATGATGATTACCGGCGACACAAAAAAAATGATGAAGGCTCTGAATGCGAAAACCAGCAAGTTCCTTGTTGGCTTCAATGCTGGAGTAGGCTTCGAATTCTACCTCTCCCAAAGCTGGAAGGCTAACATCGAGGCTAAGTACCAGTATGCCAAGTCGGGCGACTGGAAGCTCGACTGGGAGCCGCTGAGCATAGGCGTCGCCTATCGGTTCTAACCGGAATTGTTCCATATCGCAAAGCGGTCTGCTAATTGGCAGGCCGCTTTGTGGTATATGCTTCAAGATAGTGCAAGTGAGCCCCTTTTGCAGAAGAAAACGGCGAAATGTTTTGCCATCTCATAAAATTGCAGTAACTTTGCACCCTCTATTACAATACATCTATACATTAATTTATATATTATGTCCTATTTGTTTTCTTCCGAATCAGTATCCGAGGGTCATCCCGACAAAGTAGCCGACCAGATAAGCGATGCCATACTCGACCAGTTCCTGGCCTACGACGAAGGTGCCCGCGTGGCATGCGAGTCGTTTGTCACCACGGGGCAGGTGGTCATCATGGGCGAAGTGCGTAGCGACGTCTATATAGACCTGCAGACCATTGCCCGCAACACCATCAAGAAGATAGGCTATACCAAGGCAGAATATCAGTTTGACGGCAACTCATGTGGCATACTCACCGCCATACACGAGCAGAGTGCCGACATCAACCGGGGCGTAGACCGTGAAGACGATGAAGACCAGGGTGCCGGCGACCAAGGCATGATGTTTGGCTATGCCACCAACGAGACCGAGAGCTTGATGCCCGTCTCGCTCGATTTGGCCCACCTCATCATGCGCACGCTGGCCGACATACGGAAGGAAGGGCGCGAAATGACCTATCTGCGGCCCGATGCCAAGAGCCAGGTCACCGTGCAGTATAGCGATGAGGGCATACCCGAGCGCATCGACACCATCGTCGTATCGACACAGCACGACGAGTTTGCCGACGACGAAACCATGCTGGCTCGAATCAAGGCCGACGTCATCGGCATACTCATTCCAAGGGTGAAGCAGCAGATACACTCGCAGAAGGTGCTCGACCTCTTTGGCGACGATATAAAATACTACGTCAACCCAACGGGAAAGTTCGTCATTGGCGGGCCTCATGGCGACACGGGGCTCACGGGGCGCAAGATCATCGTCGATACTTACGGAGGCAAAGGCGCACATGGCGGCGGGGCCTTCTCGGGAAAGGACTCGAGCAAGGTGGACCGCTCGGCTGCCTATGCCGCCCGCCATATAGCCAAGAATATGGTGGCTGCGGGCGTGGCCGACGAGATGCTCGTGCAGGTGAGCTATGCCATCGGCGTGGCTAAACCCATGAACATCTATGTAAACACATACGGCAGGAAGCATGTAGACATGACCGACGGGGAGATAGCCAAAAAGATTGAAACGCTGTTCGACCTGAGGCCCAAAGCCATTGAGCGTGCGCTGAAGCTGCGCCAGCCCATGTATCTGGAGACGGCGGCCTATGGGCACATGGGGCGTAAGGCAGAGGTGGTGAAAAAGACCTTCACCAGCCATTATCATGAGACCAAGACCATCGATGTGGAGCTTTTCACCTGGGAGAAGCTCGACCGGGTCGCCGACATCAAACGGGAGTTTGGGTTGGGCGTTGAGTGATGAGCGTTGAGTGATGAGCGTGTTGCAGATTGATTCTATAGCGTTGTCTATGCGGGCGGCCCTGGCACCGCACGACAGTGTGGCGGTGGCGCAGCCTTGGCGCCCGCGCAGTGCCTACGACGTGCTGCGCATGTTGCCGAAAGATGCCACGCCTGCCCAGCAGGACTCTGCCGTGCAGGCATGGTTCCTGCCCGGCGAGATTCACTATAGCGACCGCCCCGACACGCTCCATCTGCCAGGCATGCCGCTTAGTGAGGCCGAGGGAGGGCCTGCATTCTATCGCGACCACTTCTTCAGAAACGACTCGCTGTTTCAGACCGAAGTGCTCAGCGACCGTTTCGGTGTGGCTGGCGACCCCGTGCCCTATACCCTGCGCAGCGACAACCTGTTCACCTCGCTCGTGCTTATCAGCTTCGTCATCCTTGTGGTGTCTATCTCCAATGCACGGCGCTTCATCGTGCGGCAGCTGAAAGACTTCTTCTACCTGCACGAAAGCGAGAATATCAGTGAGACGTCGGGCGAACTGCGCTTCCAACTGTTCCTGGTGTTCCTCACCTGTCTGATGCTTGCCATCGCCTCCTATCAATATATTGTCGACTTCGTGGCCGGCACGTTCATGCTCGATAGCAACTTCCTGCTCGTGGCACTGCTCACAGGGGCTTTCATGGGCTATTTCCTGCTAAAGGGGCTGCTCTACTGGGGCGTCGATGCAGTGTTCTTCGAAATGAAGCAAGGCGAGCGCTGGCTGAAACAGCTGCTCTTCATTACTGCCACCGAAGGAGTGCTGCTCTTTCCGGCCGTGCTGCTCATCGTTTATTTCGATTTGCCACTCTATAAAGCCTTCTATTACTTCGGTTTTGTATTCATTTTTACTAAATTTCTGTCATTTTATAAGACCTGGAGCATCTTTTTCAGGCGAAATGGCATTTTTCTGCAAATTTTTTTGTACTTTTGCGCCCTTGAAATCGTACCCATCCTTGGATTTGCCAGTGGAATGTGGCTACTGATAGACCAATTGAAGATAAATTATTAGGATAAAAGAAGAGAGATGATCAAAAAAATTCTGGTTTCACAACCGAAACCCACGAGCGAGAAATCACCCTATTACGACATTGCCGAGCGATTCGGCGTCGAGTTGGTCTTCCGCCCGTTTATTAAGGTAGAGGGCATCAGTGCCAAAGAATTCCGCACCCAGAAGGTAAGTATTCTTGACTATACTGCCATCGTGTTTACCTCACGGCATGCCATCGACCATTTTTTCACCCTCGCTAAAGAGCTGCGTGTCACCATTCCCGAGGAGATGAAGTACTTCTGCGTCACAGAGACCATCGCGCTCTACATTCAGAAATATGTGCAATATCGCAAGCGCAAAGTGTTTTTCGGAAACACTGGCCGGGTCGACGACCTGCTGCCTACGATGGTGAAGCATAAGACGGAAAAGTATCTGGTGCCCATGAGCGACGTGCACAACGATTCGCTCACCCATCTGCTTGACTCGAAGAAACTGGTGCACAAGGAGGTGGTGATGTATAAGACCGTGAGCAACGACTTCACACAGGAGGAAATAGACACGTTCGACTACGACATGCTCATTTTCTTCAGCCCTTCGGGCATAGAGTCGCTCACGAAAAACTTCCCCAACTTCGACCAGGGAAAGATTGCCATCGGCACCTTCGGCCCCGCCACGGCCAAGGCTGTCATCGATGCCGGGCTGAGGCTCGACCTCGAGGCTCCTACAGAGAAGTATCCCTCGATGACGGGGGCACTGCAGCACTACCTGCTCATTCAAGACGATGAATAGGACATTCGGATTTAAGAAACGCGAACGCATCGTTAGTCAGAAGCTGATTGACGAACTGTTTACAAGCGGCCAGAGCCATTCGCTGGCCGCTTTCCCTTTGCGTGCCGTCTTCTTGCAGAAGAAGCAAGCGACAGGCTGCGATGGCGAGGCCGGCATGGCAGAGGGCGATGTCGAGGCCGTGGTGCTGATAAGCGTGCCTAAGAGGCGATTCAAGCATGCTGTAGACCGCAATAGGGTGAAGCGACAGGTGCGCGAAGCCTACAGGCTGAACAGGCCAATCCTTATCAGCCAGATGCCGCGTGGACTTCGGCTGGCCATCGCCTTCATCTGGCTTTCCGACGAGCTGCAGCCCAGCAGTCTGGTCGAGGCAAAAGTGAAAAGCTTGCTGAAACGCATGGGCAAGGCAGTGGCTGCCACTTCGAATGATTCCCGCTCTGACTTATGAAACAGCTGTGGCACTACTTTTGCTGGCCACTGAAGTGGTTGTTGCTGCTGCCTATTCTGTTCTATCAGCAGTTTATCACTCCGTTTACGCCACCTTCGTGCCGTTTCACTCCTACTTGCTCGCAATATGCCCGCGAGGCCATCATGAAGCATGGCCCCTTCAAGGGGCTGGCACTCGCCCTATGGCGTATCTTGCGCTGCAATCCATGGGGGGGCAGCGGATACGACCCCGTGCCTTGAACTATGAATTGTGAATTATGAATTGTGAATTACGGATTATCTTGTCATGTAATAGAAGATGGCGGCAAGAACGAGAATAAGATAGGAGCAACCTTTCCATATTTTTCCAAACACATAGCAGGCGATGAGCAGAAGAATGACCGTAATCACATCTTGCGTGGAGAAACGTATGGGCTGGTAGTCAATCATGCCCTGCATGTCGCCCATACCCTCGTCGCCGCCACGGCTACGGCCTCTGCCACGTCCGCCAAGCTCGTCTTCGTCAATCTGTGCTACTGCGCGCAGCCACATCACAAGCGTGCATAGCAACACATAAATTCTTAAAGAAATCTTCTCCATTCGTCGTATTTTGTACTCCAACCGAGAATCGAACTCGGATCTACTCTTTAGGAGAGAGTTGTTCTATCCATTGAACTATTAGAGCCCATTTTGCACTAATGCGGTGCAAAGGTACGAAAAAGTTGAGAGTTAACGAGTGTGACGCCTGTTGTTTTGTCTATTATTAACAAAACTTGTGGAAAATCAAGTTTTTTTCGCGTAAAATAAAGAAAAAACACTTCTTTTCTTTTGACAGTTATGAGATTATTGCGTATCTTTGCAGTTATTATAAGAAAATGTTCTTTTATTGTCAAAACTTAACTTTTGTTTTATGAAAAGATTATCAATCCTGGTAACCCTTCTGTTGGCATTGCTCTCTCAGCATGCCAATGCACAAGACGACAAGTACCTGTTCAATCACCTTGGTGCCGACGTGTCGCTGGGCCTCGAGGGACTGGGCTTCGAACTGGCCGTGCCTGCCACCAACTGGGCAGCCGTGCGTCTGGGCATGTCGTTCCTGCCACAGGCAACTTATTCTCAAAAGGTAGACGTAGACTTTGGCAACAACACGACCTCGAATACCGAGGTAGAGATAGAAGGCAAGCTGAAGAAGACCGATTTCAAAATCCTCTTCGACTTCTATCCCATACCCCGCCACTCCTTCCGCCTTACCGCCGGAGCGTACATCGGTAGCAAAGACCTCGTGACCGTCAACAACAAGGAGCCGCTTCCACCGTTAGCCATGGGCATTCTGTTGGGCGACTATGAGGTGCGTTCGGATATGAACGGTAAGGTGAATGCCGACATCAAGGTGAACAGCTTCAAGCCTTATCTGGGCGTGGGCTTCGGCCGTGCCGTGCCAAGCAAATACCGGCTGAGCTTCAACTTCGATGCCGGCGTCCAGTTCTGGGGCACTCCCGGCGTGTGGATTACCCGCAACTCTACCTATCAGAAACTGGAAAAGGACAACATCGACAATGACGACTCGGATAAGTTCTTCGATGTCTTGTCGAAAATGACCGTCTATCCCGTGATCAGCCTCCGTCTGAATGGTCGCATCTTCTAAACAATGAGAATCATTACCGGACAATACAAGGGGCGCCATTTCGACATCCCGCGCTCGTTCAAGGCACGCCCCACCACCGACTTTGCCAAGGAGAATATCTTCAACGTGCTGACAGGCTACCTCGACTTCGACGGTGCCAAGGCGCTCGACCTTTTCTCCGGCACGGGTAGCATTTCGCTCGAACTGGTGTCGCGCGGTTGCAGCCTGGTGGTCAGCATCGAGCAAGACCGCGATCATCACCGCTTCATCTGCGACTGTATGAAAAAACTCGGCACGCAGGCCTGTCTGCCCCTGCGTGCCGATGTGTTCCGTTTTCTGAAAAGCTGCAAACAGCAGTTCCGCTTTGTGTTTGCCGACCCTCCCTATGCGCTGAAGGAGTTGTCGGCCATTCCCGATCTGGTCTTCGAACGCCAGGTGTTGGAAGAGGGAGGCATCTTCGTGCTTGAGCACGGCAAAGACCACGACTTCTCCCGTCATGAGCACTTCGTGGAGCACCGCGAGTATGGCAGCGTGAACTTCAGTATCTTCCGGTAGCCCTCTCGTTATGCGATGTACTGCATGATGAGGCTTGTCACCTCGTCCTCGGTCTTGTCTTTCATCGATATCACGAGGTCGTAGTTGTGGGTGCTGTAACGCGAGGTGCCGGTATATTTCTGTACGTAGTTTTCGCGCTGTGCATCTACTTTTTCGATGATAGCCTTCGCTTCCTCGCTGCTGATGCCGCGCTTGGCGGTGAGCCGCAGTATGCGCTGTTCTAGCGGAGCCTTAATCAGGATGCTCAGGTGGTTGGGGTGGTCGCGAAACACGTGGAACCCTGTGCGTCCGGCAATGACGCACGACTCTTCCTCGGCCATGCCCTTCAGTATCTCTACTTCTGCCTTGAACATTTCGGCGGTGGTCAGTATGTCGGGGGCAAACGCAGTGTTTATTTCGTAGTACTGCATGTTCGACAGTGCATGGCCAATGCTCACCACGCGCTTGAAGTCGGCCCACCAGCTGTGGTTGCGCCCTTTCAGCCGTTCTATTTCTTCTACGGTCAGGTTGTATTTCTCTTCCAGTGCCTTAATCAAGGCTTTGTCGTAGAAAGGCACTCCCAGTCTTTCGGCCAGCTTCTCGCCTACAGTCCGCCCGCCACTGCCCAGTTCGCGGTTGATGGTGATGACGAATTTCTCATTTCTTTTCATTGTCTCTTTCTTTTTGGTTTATAGTTTCATTCGGCTCGACAGCATGATGTAGCCCACGCGGCGGTCCATGCCTTTCGTTATGCCATACTGGTAATCTTTGTTTAGGAAGTTGTGCAGTGGCATCGAGAATTGCAAGATGCCCTGAATGTTCCGTTTCTTATTGTAGGTCTTAATGGCAAAGTCGAGTCCCATGCCGCCTTTCAGCATGTCTTTCTCTGCACCGGGCAGTTTGCCGCCGCATCCCGTCACCACATCGTAGAACACGCCAGCCTCGAGGCCGCTGTTGTGTTTCTCGCCGAAGTTCACCGAGATGCCTGCACGTGGCTGGAAGTAGAATCCGCGCAGGTTGTCTTGTGTCTCCCTGAACACGATTTCCTGGCTCTTGAAGTAGGCGCCTGCATAGAGTCCCAGCACCGAGGGTGTCCAAGCCACGTCGATGCCTATGCCGTAGTCGCCAATGCGGCTGAAGGGGTTGCTGAAGGCACGGTGGTAGGGACCGTAGATGTCGTAGGGGTAGTCGAAGCCTTCTTTCTTCAGCCCCACAGGCAGCACCAGGGCTGCCGATGGCAGTATGCGCCTCAGGAGCACAGAGTCTTTGTCGTTGCTGGTCACCAGTTCTATGATGCCATATTTTGCCAGACCGTACAAGACGGTGGTGAAATAATTGGTCGACCACCCCCGGGTGTTCAGTGCCCAGTCGCTGTCTTCTGATTGTGCGTGTGCGCCGGTCGTGCTGCAGAGCATGATGACTGCCAGCAGCCATTTTGAAAGATTTTTCATAATTTCCGAGTTTATTAATCCGAATTTCTTCTTATACCATAATTAATATTAAAAATCGAAGGCAAAGATACATAATTTTTTTAATATTTTCGCATTTTGCGTATTTTTTCTTATCTTTGCCTCGTATTTTGTGCAATAAAATATGAATTGCAATCCTACAAGAGCCTATTCGTTGGTGGTGATGGGGGCTGTTCTCCATTTTCTCGTCGATGGTCTGTGTCTTTGCTGTCTATACCTGATGGCGGGGGACGGCGAAGCCTCGGGGCTTGTAGGTGTCTTCATCGCCTATAACATGCTTGCTCTGCTGCTTCCTGGCTTTGGCCTATCGCAGGCGCCTGGCATTGGCAAAATAGCCATCGTTTTTCCCCTGAACGTGTTTCAACGAAAATAATCTCATAGAATTATGTTTGACAAAGAACGCGGGCTTTATATAGCCCATTGCGAGAGCGGCCCGCTCTCAATAGTAGGAAAGATGGCCAATCGCCATGGTCTCATCGCCGGTGCCACGGGCACGGGCAAGACCGTGTCGCTGCAGGTTATGGCCGAGACCTTCTGCCAGGCCGGCGTGCCCTGTTTCATGGCCGATATGAAAGGCGACCTGAGTGGCATCTCGCAGGCAGGCAAGATGAGTGGCTTCATCGAGAAGCGCCTGCCCGAGTTCGGCCTGCAGGCGCCCCAGTTCCAGTGCTGCCCCGTGCGGCTCTACGACGTGTTTGGCGAGCAAGGCCACCCCATGCGTGCCACCATCTCGCAGATGGGGCCGCTGCTGCTCTCGCGCATCATGCAGCTCAACGAGACGCAGGAGGGCGTGCTCAACATCGTGTTCCGTATTGCCGACGAGCGTGGCTGGCTGCTCGACGACCTGAAAGACCTGCGCGCCGCCCTCGACTTCGTGGCGAAGCATGCCAAGGAGTATGCCTCAAAATACGGCAACGTGGCCGCAGCATCGGTGGGAGCCATTCAGCGCGCCCTGCTGCAACTCGAGAACCAGGGTGCCGACAAGTTCTTCGGCCTCCCCTCGTTCAATATCCAGGACCTCATGGCCGTAGAGGGGGGCAAGGGCGTGATGAGCGTGCTGGCCGCCGACAAGCTGATGATGCAGCCCAAGCTCTACTCCACCTTCCTGCTCTGGCTGCTCAGCGAGCTCTACAGCACGCTGCCCGAGGTGGGCGACCTGCCGCTGCCCAAGCTGGTGTTCTTCTTCGACGAGGCCCACATGCTTTTCGAAGGCACCTCGAAGGCCCTCTTAGACAAGATCGAGCAGGTCATCCGCCTCATTCGCTCAAAGGGCGTGGGCATCTATTTCATCACCCAGAGTCCCACCGACATTCCCGAGAATATCCTCGGGCAGTTGGGCAACCGCGTGCAGCATGCCCTGCGGGCCTATACGCCGAAAGACCAGAAGGCCGTCAGGACGGCTGCCGACACCTTCCGCGCCAACCCGGCCTTCAAGACCGACGAGGCCATCATGAACCTAGAGACCGGCGAGGCCCTGGTGAGCTTCCTCGACGAGAAGGGCGCGCCCACCATGGTGGAGCGGGCCAGGATGCTCTTCCCCCTCTCCCAGATAGGGGCCATCACCGAGGGACAGCGGCTCGACCTCATCAAGCAGAGCGGCATCTATGGCAAGTACGACACGGCCGAAGACCGTGAGAGTGCCTTCGAGATGCTGCTGAAGGAGGAAGAGCGACAGCTGGAGGAGGCCAACCGCCAGCTCGCCGAAAAAGAGGAGGAAAAGGCCATGGCGAAGGCCGAGAAAGAGGCGGCCAAGGCCGAAAAGGCAGAGAAGCAGAAGACGGGCATGATGGGCAAGGTGTGGAGGGCCGTGCTCACGGCTGTCACCTCGACGCTGGCCACCGTCCTGGGCACCTGGGTGAGCAACAAGGTGAGCGGCAAGCAGAGCAGGAGCCGCACATCGGCCAAGGAGAGGGTGGTGAAGAACGCCACCAGTGCTGCCACGCGCACCATCACCAAGGAACTGACGCGCGACATCCTGGGGAACCTTACGAAGTAGTGTTTACATCAACATCATTTTTTTATTAACCCTAAAAACTATACACATTATGGATTACAAAATTGCCGACATCGAAGGCGTAGGCGAGGTCTATGCCGAGAAACTCATTGCCGCTGGCATCAACAAGGTGAGCGAACTGCTCGAGAAATGTGCCGCCCCCAAAGGCCGTAAGGAACTGGCCGAGGCCACGGGCATCAGCGAGAAGCTCATTCTGCGCTGGACCAATCATGCCGACCTGTTCCGCGTCAATGGCGTCGGCCCGCAGTTTGCCGAACTGCTCGAGGCTGCTGGCGTAGACACCGTGAAGGAGTTCCGCCACCGTGTGGCCGAGAACCTGCAGCCCAAGCTGGCCGAGCTCAACGAGCAGCGCCACATCTGTGGCCGCGTGCCTGTGGTGGCCGAAGTGCAGAAGATGATCGACCAGGCCAAGGAGCTGGAGCCGAAAGTGACGTACTAACCCAAGATGTTTTTTATTGTGTTTTTTTCTTGGAAAGAAATGAGCAACAATGGGAAATAATTTCGTTCAACAATGAGCAATAATATTTTTTCTAATTCTTGGAACAGATTTTTCCTCATTGTTGCTGATTTCTTTTTTAAAAATATACAGGCAAATCTGAAATGCAATGACGATTACTCAACAGCAAATGCAACCTCACTAAAAAACACTCAAACAAGCATCTTCATTAATATTTTTTAAACAGGCGTATGGGTTACGCTATAGCCCATTGCTATTTCAGCCCGTTTATCCACTCGGCGATGTCGCTGAGTACTTCGGGGGCAATGGTTTCCTCTATTTTCCGGTACTCATTCATGTTGCCAGTGGTGCAGTGCTGGAAGAGGTGGTTCAGACCGGGATATTCCTTTGTGACGTTATTTTTAGACTTCGGCAGATTGCGCTCGATGGCCGTTAAGTTGAGCGAGGAGATGACCTGCCAGTCGCGTTCTCCGTTAAGCGCGAATACGGGGCAGCGCGTGGCGGCGATGTCGGCGGTGGGGTCATAGTCGATGAACCACCTATACCACGGTACACTCTGAATTTCCGGCATATTACGTATGGAATCAGTCGTCACGGTGCCTGTTCCGCCGTATAATTCAACCATGCGGTTTCTCTGCGAGGCCGCAAGCGTATCGCCCTTCACGCCGGGGCCTGCCAGCGAGACGATGAAGTCGGTCTGCTTCTGTGCGCCGAGCATGAAGCCTATGAGTCCGCCCTCGCTGTGGCCGATGATGCCTACCTTGGCAAAGGCCTTTCGGCCAAGAAGATATTCCAGTCCGGCGGCGGCATCGCGGGCGAAGTCCTCACTCGTGGCGTTCGCCAGGTCGCCGCCCTTGGAGGCTCCTGTGGCGCGGTCGTCATAGCGCAGCGAGGCGATGCCGTGACGGGCCAGATAGTCGGCGATGACGAGGAAGGGCTTGTGGTCGAAAATTTCCTCGTCGCGGTTCTCTTGGCCGCTACCGCTGATAAAAAGGGCGACGACGGGCTTCTTCTTCGACTTCGGATTGTAGCCTACGGGCCATGTCAGCGTTCCGGCCAGCGTGGCGCTGTCACGCTCGTTGCGGAATGTCACCTCCTCAGTTTCGTAGGGATAAGGCGGTTGGGGTGTCTGCGGTCGTTTCAGTTCCTCCTCGCCTTTCGCCAGCACCAGCGGCAGCGACATGCCGTTCTGCTTGAACGTGCCGACGAGCTTGCCGTCCCTGAGCCGTCCACCGTATGACAGGTTGAGACGTTCTGCCTTCACGGCAAGTGAGTCGTCGCTCAGATAGTCCTTGAACATCGGGTATCCCTTCATGCTCTGGTCGGGGCTGTCCATCGTCACATATACGAAACCTTCGGCCTGCTTCAGATGAAATACCAGCGTCAGCTTCGCAACGCCCAAATCCAGTTTGCCCGTCCACGAGCCGAGAAGGGCTGTGGTGGACTGAACCTGTGCCATCCCATTCAGTGCGATGATGGCCAGCAGGATTGTTAGTAATTTCCTTGTCTTCATTTTATGTTCCTGTTATTTGGGAGTTAATAAAAATCGGCGTGAGTCTTCTTGGAAAGAAATGAGCAACAATGGGAAATAATTTCGTTCAACAATGAGAAATAATATTTTTTCTAATTCTTGGAACAGGTTTTTCCTCATTGTTGCTGATTTCTTTTCTACAGCTTCACTTGCGTTTCTTTCCCGTCATAGTCCACGGTCTTCGATGTGCCGTCGGGCAGCATCACCGTGAACTGGCGTGCAGCGAGCATGCCTGGGTAGCTGCCCTTGCGCTGCCCGATGGTGAGCGTGCGAGCGCGGTCATCCCAGCTGAAGCCGATGGTGGCGTAGATGCCCTTCTCGTAGTTGTAGTTGTCGCCCTCGTCTTCATAGAGCGTGAAGTGGCCGTCGGCCCCGGGATAGACGCGCAGCTCGAGGCTGTCCCAAGCCTTCTCGCCCACGAACTGCATCTCCGGCCCTAACGGCACGATGCTGCCTGCACGCACGAACATCGGCACGCGGTCGAGCGAGGTCTGTAGCGTCACGGTCTGCCCGCCCTTCATGCGTTGGCCTGTCCAGAAGTCGTACCAGTCGGCACCTTTAGGCAGATATTTCGTGGCGGTCTTGGGCTCGCTCCAGTCTATGGTGCCGGCGGGCGAGCCTTCGGTGGTCTTCTTGCTGTTCCAGCCGCTCATGGCATCCATGCGCACGATTTTCTCTTCGGTATATTGCGGTTCGAGTATGGGCAAGGCCAGTATGCTGCGCCCGAACATAAACTCGTCGGTCATGTCCCACACCTTCCGGTCGGCAGCGAAGTCGCTGAACAGGGGGCGCAGATAGCTCTCGTTATTGCTCGTCACCTGCCAGGCGGTGCTATATAAATAAGGTAATAGGCGGTAGCGCAGGCGTATCTGCTTCTCGATGGCATCGTATACCGGCTCGCCTTTCTTGCCAAACTGCCATATCTCGCGGGGTGCCTCGGTGCCGTGACTGCGGAACACAGGGCAGAACAGCCCGTACTGCATCCAGCGCACGTAGAGCTCCTGATACTGCGGGTTCCGGGGGGCCGAGCCTCCGCCCCGGGTGTTGTAGGAGCCGCAGAAGAAGCCGCCAATGTCGGTGTTGAAGTTGGGGCAGCCCGTGAGCGAGTAGCTCAGCCCGGCAGGCACCTGCTTGCGCAGCATGTCCCACGACGAGGCCACGTCGCCGCTCCACAGCCCCGAGCCGTAGTGCTGCTGTCCGGCAAAGGCCGAGCGGGTCATGATGAACACGCGCTTGTCTTTGCCAGCCCCTCTTTGGTTCTTGTATACGCCCTTCACCGTCTCCAGGGGGAAGGCGTTGCGCAGCTGTCGCCAAGTGCCGTCGTTGCCGGCCTTGTGGTCGTAGTCGCGCTCGGTGGGGTCGAAGCAGTCGGGGTCGGTAGAGTCCATCCACCAGGCATCGGTGCCCTTGTCGTAGAGGTTCTTCAGGTATTTCCAGTAGATGTCGCGTGCCTCGGGCGAGAAGGCATCGTAGACGCGCACCCCTGACGGGTAGTCGAGCCGTGGCGGCCAGAAGGACAGTCCGCTCTGCGGCCACGTCATGAAGTCGTAGAGCAGCCCCTTCTCGTCGAGCTCGCGGTAGGGCTTGGTATGCGGGCCGAAGCTGGCCCAGATGCTGATCATGAAGTGGGCGTTCTTCTTGTGCACCTCGCTGATCATCTGCTCGCCGTTCTTGAAGTCTTCCGAGAGAAAGTCCATGGCGTTCCACAGGTAGTTCGACCCCCAGTACTGCCAGTCCTGGATGATGCCGTCGAGGGGCACCTGCAGCTCGCGGTATTTGTCTACCACGCCCAGCAGCTCCTTGGCGCTCTTGTAGCGCTCCTTGCACTGCCAGTAGCCGTAGGTCCAGAGCGGGAACATCGGCACGTCGCCGCTCAGCTGCCGCATCTGTGCTATCACGCCGTCGGCCGAGCCGCCATACATGAAGTAGTAGTCTACCTGGCTTCCCACCTCCGACGAGAACGACATGCCCTTCGCGGCATCGTCGTCGAACTGCGTGCGCGAGTAGTTGTCCCAGTAGATGCCCCAGCCCTTGATGCTCTGCAGCACGTTCTGGAAGTCTTCCAGGTTCGACTGCTCCATCAGCTTGTGCTCGCCGCGCCGGTTCATCTTGCCGTTCTGCAGCGTGCCCAGACCGTAGATGGCCTCGTCTTTGTCGAGCGCGAAGCCCTGTGCCACGCGGTATTTGCCCGCATCGGGACCCTCGGTACGCGCCTCGAAGGTGGCGGCTCCCTTCTCGCGCAGCAGCGTCTTGCCCCTGGCCGAGAAGCTCACGGCCCCGCTCTTTGGGTCTACCTTCACCGTAAGCACGTCGCTGCTCACGGTGTTGCCCTTCTGCGACACCTTCACTTCTCCGGGCGTCGCCGTCACCACCAGGCTCTGCCCCTTGCTTCCCACACCTGCCGGGGTCTTCACCACTCGCACCGTCTGCGGGGTGTAGAACTCCAGCCTCACCGTTGTCTTGCCGGCCTGTATGTCTACAGGCGCTGCGCTTGCGGCAGCCGCCATCATGCACAGCAGGACTGCCAGAACGTTTCTCCTTTTCATGTTTACAATGTTGTTTCTATGGCTCTTTTGCCAGAGCACCTTGCTTTAGCTGCAAAAATAATTCTTTTTCTTCGAATTACAAAACTTTTTGGCAGTTTTGTGCCTGTGGCCTTTCTAGCCGACAGGCAACTTCTCATATTTATACATCGCGCTTTTGCATAAATATCCAGCGAAAATCGCTGAGATTTTAAAATTCTGAAACACCATCACTCTTGGCCAGAAATTTTGAAATCTGAGCGACTTTTGTATGTTATTGATAATCAACATGTTGTAAAACGAGAGAAGATGCTGTAGCAATACAGCCTGTTTTGGGTTGCAATTCAGGCTGAATCAGACATCAATTCAGCCTGAATGGCAGTGTCAACCAGCCTGGATTGCACCCTAAGACAGGCTGAACGACGGGGTGGCTCTGCGTGAACGGCACTGCCGGTGACCCTCGGCGATGCCATAACGGAGGCTGAATCACGTCGCCGTGCTTATATGGAAGCTCTTCGAAGGCGCATCGTTCAGTCTTCCGCCGCGCTAAAACGCAAATTTTTTTTGTCTTGATTATCGAAAAACAGAACTGCATGAATATACCAAAATACATTGTTGAACAAAACTATTCCTCTTGGAAAGAAATGAGCAACAATGAGGATAAATGTTGCTCAACAATGAGAAATAATATTTTTTCTTTTCATTCTTGAAACAGGTTTATCCTCATTGTTGCTGATTTCTTTCAAAAAAACGTTCCGATGAGAGTTTGGAAACGAATCCCCGTAATTAATTATTTTCATCTGTGGCAGGTGCGACTGTAGGGGCAGGCCCCGTGCCAGCCC
>CAMJLB010000078.1 GCA_946406555.1 uncultured Prevotellaceae bacterium
AAATCTATTACGACAACGACGGTGCCATACGCACCGCTGAAGCAAAAGGAAAAGCTGAAGGAAGGGCTGAAGTTGCTCGTAACCTGTTGAGCATGGGTATGTCGATTGAAGATATTGCCCAGGCTACTGGCATGACGGAGGAAGAGGTTGCCTCCCTGTAGTCATCCTTTATCTTACATTATTCGTGGAGTTTGTGAAGAAGAGGCTCGCACTGTTGTTGCGAGCCTTCTCTTTGAAAGAGTTGACTAAAAAGCAGGGGCAGCGAGAAAAATAAGCAGCGCTATGCAGGCCGAATCATTTTTTTTTCTTAATTTTGCAGCGAAAAATCGAGAGACACGCAGATGATAGAAGTAAAGGACCTTTACAAGAGTTTCGACGACAAAGAGGTGCTGAAAGGCATTTCAACGATATTCGAGGATGGAAAAACCAACCTCATCATAGGCCAAAGCGGCTCCGGCAAAACTGTGCTGATGAAAAACCTGGTGGGCCTGCTGGAGCCTACCAGCGGACAGGTGCTCTACGACGGGCGCGACTTCGTGAAGATGTCGAAGAAGGAAAAGGTGCACATGCGGCGCGAGATGGGCATGATATTCCAGAGTGCCGCGCTGTTCGACTCGCTCACGGTGCTCGAAAACGTGATGTTCCCGCTCGACATGTTCTCGCCAATGACGCTCCGCGAGCGCACGAAACGGGCCATGGACTGCCTGGACCGCGTGAACCTGGTAGGGGCAGAGCAGAAATACCCAGGCGAGATAAGCGGCGGCATGCAAAAGCGCGTGGCCATAGCACGCGCCATAGCACTGAATCCCAAATACCTGTTCTGCGACGAGCCTAACAGCGGACTTGACCCAAAGACGTCGCTCGTGATCGACGAGCTGCTGCATTCTATCACGCACGAGTTTCAGATGACGACCATCATCAACACTCACGACATGAACTCGGTGATGGGCATCGGCGAGAACATCGTCTTTATTTTCGAAGGCCACAAAGAGTGGCAAGGCGTCTCGGCCGACATCATGGGTTCGACCAACAAACGCCTCACCGACTTCATTTTTGCCAGCGACCTGCTGAAAGAGATGCGCGAGGCCATCACCGGCCAGGCGAAGCAATGACCTCGGCCATACGGCGCAAGCCTTCCATCAGCTGGCTGCGAGGGCAGGCAATGTTCAGTCTGATGAAGCCTTCGCCATCCCGATGGCCATACATGGTGCCACTGTTCACCTGCACATGGGCGTCCTGCAAGAAGCGCCGGGCCAGTTCGTCGGACGAGACGCCCAAAGCGCGTATATCGATCCATACGAGATAGGTGCCCTCAAGCGGTGCTACCTTGAGCGTGGGCAGTTCTGCAGCCAAGAAGCGACAGAGAGCCAGATAGTTCTGATGAATGTAGCTGCACAGCTCGTCGAGCCACGGCTCGCCCTCGTTATAGGCTGCCTGCAGGGCCACCACGCCAAAGGGATTGACATCGCACACTTCGTTCTGATTGATGGCACGGTCTATGCGCTGGCGCCAGCTGGGGTCTTTACAGACAATATTGGCAATCTGCAAGCCTGCCGTATTGAACGACTTCGAAGGCGAGGTGCACACGACACAGCCTTCCATCTGGCTCACCGTGCCGTAGGGCACATAGCGGCGGCCTCCGTAGGTGAGTTCGTTGTGAATCTCGTCTGACACAACCATCACGTCATTTTCCTTGCATATACGATCTATGCGCAACAGTTCTTCGCGCGTCCACACCCTGCCCGCCGGGTTGTGAGGGTTGCAGAGTATGAGCATCTTCGCCCGCGGGTCGCGAGCCTTCTGCTCCAGGTCGGCAAAGTCGATTGTGTATCGCAGGGTATCGCCCACTTCGCACAGCAGGCTGTTCTCGAGTACCTCGCAGCCATTGTTGCGTATGGAGGAGAAGAAACAGTTGTAGACGGGTGTCTGCACAATGACCTTGTCGCCAGGCTGGGTAAAGGCCTTCACCAGTACGCTCAGCGCGGGCACTACCCCCGAGGTGTACTGTATCCAGTCGCGCTCGATGGTCCAGCCATGCCGCCGCCGGAACCACGACTGTATGGCCTCGTAGTAGCTTGGAGGCACGAGGGTATAGCCAAACACGCCATGCTCCACTCGCTTACGCAGTGCCTCGACAATGGCAGGAGCCGTAGCGAAGTCCATATCGGCCACCCAAAGGGGAATAAGGTCGTCGTAGGCAGCCTCATCCCATTTGTAACAACCTGTGCCACGGCGCACCACAGGCGTATCAAAATCGTAAACCATATCTATTTCTTATTTTCTGACAGTGATGACGCAATTGGCGGGCTGCCTGACGTTCTGGTCGATGGTGACCGAGCCGATGCTGTCGGCCACGATAGTCCCGGTAGTGGGATTCTTGATGTTCTCGATATGCCCGCGAATATCTGCCTGCACAGACGAATATTCGAACACGCGGTCGCACAGCGGGTCGAAGGTGCAGTTTTCGAGCACCAGCTGGTCGGCATAACAAAGGAGCTGCTCGCCGGCCAGGTGGCAGTTGACGAGCCGCACGTTCTTGCTGTGCCAGGCCAGGTATTCGCCGTCGAGCACCGAGTTGTAGATGGTGACGTTTTCGCACTCCCAGAACGAGTCTTTCGTTACGATGTGCGCATGGTTCAGCTCTACATTCTTGCAATATTGGAACACATATTTCGAATCGCTCTTCAATCCGTCGATCTTGATGTTTTCGGAAAACATAAACGGATAGGTACCCTCGTGCAGCTCGAGGTTTCGCGCCTCTATGTCGCGGCACCGCCAGAAGGTCTCATCGGCATCGTTGATGACGACGTTTTCCAGTTTCAGGTTCTGCATCTCGCGAAACATCTTCGGTCCGTCTATGCGCGTATTGGTCATGAGCATGTCGCTGCTGTACCACAGGGCCGAACGTGCCCCCGCGTCGAACTGGCAGTCGTCTATCTTAAAGCGATGCACATGCCAGAAAGGATATTTCCCCCAGAAGTGGCAGCCGACGGCTTCAATGTCTGTACATTCCTTGATGGCACTCTCGCCGTCGCCTATGGTGACCTGCTCCAGGCGCAGGTCATGGCTTTCAAAAAGAGGTCTCTCCCCCTCAAAATGCTGTTTTGTTATAGTAGTCATTAGTATATTATTTTGCAGAGATTTATTCGCTGAAACGCTGCGCCTGCGTCATGACACGCATGAAGTTGCCGCCCCAAATCTTCTGAATGTCGCGCTCGCTATACCGGCGGGCCAGCAGCTGCCGTGTGAAATTTTGCAGTTCGCTGGCATCGGCCAGACCAGACACGCCACCATCGCCGTCGAAGTCGGTGCCCAAGCCCACATGGTCTATGCCCATCACCTCGATGGCATGTTCGAGATGGAGCATGGCATCGAGAATCGTTGCCGTCCCGTCTTTGCGAAGGAAGCCATCGTAAAGCGTGATCTGGCACACGCCGCCCTTCTTTGCCAGGGCCTGCATCTGCTCGTCAGTAAGATTGCGCGGATGGTCGCACAAGGCACGGCAACTGGAATGGCTGCACACGATGGGCGTCTGCGAGATGTCGAGCGCATCGTAGAAGCTCTTTTCGGCAGCATGGCTCAGATCGACCATCAGTCCCAGGCGGTTCATCTCGCGTATGACCTGCTCGCCAAACCGGCTCACGCCGCCATGCAGGTTGCTGCCCTTGGCCGAGTCGCACAGATCGTTGTCGCCATTGTGGCAGAGCGTGATATAGACCACGCCGCGCTCGGCGAAGTGCCGCACGTTCTGCAGCTGTCCGTTTAGTGCCAGACCGTTCTCTATGCCCAGCATGATAGACTTGCGTCCATGCCGCTTGTTGTCGTAGAGGTCGGCTGGCGTGCGTGCCAGTGCAAGAGAGTCGGCATGGGCAGCCACGATGGCCTCAATTTTATCGAAGATCAGGTCGGCATATTCGAGGGGGCCTTTCACATCGAAGCTGACTTTCGACGAGAAGGTCTCGCCCATCTTTGGCTGCGGCAGATAGGCCACCATGATGGTAGCGTCGAGGCGCCCTTCCTGCATCTTATGCAAATCGACGAGAATGCGCTCGTCGCGGGTGCCAAAGTCTATGCCCTGTGGAAAGAACATGGGGGTATCGCAATGCGTGTCGAGCGAGAGCACGCGGTCGTGCACCTGCTGCACCTGCCGATACCGGGCAGCCTGTCCCACAAGCCACTCAAACAACGGAAGCCCGTCTTGTCCCATACACTCGGGATGCCACTGCACGCCCATAATGGGCTTCGTCTCGCAACTCTCTATGGCCTCTATCACCCCGTCGGCAGCTTGAGCCACCATGCGCAGGTGGGAGCCGACATCGCTTACGGCCTGATGGTGAAAAGAGTTCACGGCCAGACGCTCCGTTTTATAGACATCGAAGAGCATCGAATCGGGTTCTATCTCAATGGTATGCGTAGGTTCGCTGCGGTCGGCATCTTGCGAATGCTTGATAGCATTGAGCGACGAGGGTTCTTGCCTTGCATGCGTCCCTTGGCCGAGCGGAGCGTTGAGCGATGAAATATCCTGTGCCACTTTTCCACCCAGTGCCACGGCCAGCGTCTGAATGCCGCGGCAGATGCCGAGCATGGGCATCTGCCTGTTGAAGGCCATGCGGGTGATGAGCAACTCGGGCAGGTCGCGCTCGCTGTTGATGCCACCTAACCGTGGCGAGGGTTCTTCGCCACAGAACAAGGGGTTGATGTCGGCACCGCCACTCAGCAGCAGGGCATCGATGTGGTCGAGCGTGTTCAGGATAACGTCTTTGTCGGCAAGCGGAGGAATAATGATGGGCGTTCCGCCCGCCTTCAGTATTTGTTTGTAATAGCCCTCGCCCAGTTTGCAGGTCAGTTCGCCATAGTTGCCCGTGATGCCGACGACGGGCTTTCGCGATGAGGCGGGAAACTGGCCATAGGCACTGGCCAGTTGGGCCTTCAGGTCAAAGCGCTTCATTCTGTTTCGTCTTCATTAAAGTGAACAGGTATCTCTCGCTTGATGCTCTGCTCCAGCGAGATGAGCGTCTCGGTGGCCACCACGCCGGGTATTTCCTGCAGCTGCTCATTAAGCAGATGCATGAGCTGCTCGTTGTCGCGGGCATAGAGCTTCACGAGCATGGTATAAGGGCCAGTGGTAAAGTGGCTTTCTACGACCTCCGGAATTTTCTCGAGCTGCTTGACCACCTCTTTATACATATTGCCGCGCTCGAGCGTGATGCCCACATAGGTACAGGTGGCATAGCCCAGCGACTTGGGGTTGACGTCGAAGCCGCTTCCGGTAATCACGTCGCTGTCGATGAGCCGTTGCACGCGCTGATGGATGGCGGCACGGCTCACGGAGCACTCGGCTGCCACGTCCTTGAAGGGGATTCGCGCATTTTTTGACAAGATGTTCAGGATCTTTTTGTCCAGATTATCTATTTTTTCCATACTGGCAGGTAAAAGTTAATTGCTAATTTGTTAGCAAAAGTACAGAAAAAAGCCGAGATAAACAACATTTTGCATGCAATTTTTCCAAATCGCATGCAAAATGTTGACAAGACGGCTATCGGTAGCGGCTTTATTTGTCGATACCGACAAGCTCTACATCGAAAATCAGTGCCGAGAAAGGCTTTATATTACCCATGTTGCGCTCGCCGTAAGCCAGCTCGTAGGGAATATAGAGTTGCCACTTCGACCCTACAGGCATCATGGTAAGAGCCTCTGTCCAGCCCTTGATCACCTGATCGGCACGGAACGAGCTGGGTGTGGTGCCATGCTTGCTCGACGCATCGAACACAGTGCCATCGACCAGACGGCCCTCATAGTGCACTTTCACCTTATCGGTACGCTGGGGCACCTCGCCCTCGCCCTTTACCAGCACCTTGTATTGCAGGCCACTGGGTGTGGTGATCACGCCTTCCTTGGTCTTGTTTTCGGCCAGGAACTTGCGTCCGGCCTCACGGTTGGCACCATAGAGTTTTTCTTCCTTGGCCATTTTGTTCTGCTGCTGCTTCTCCTTGAACAGCTTCTCGGCTGCTTGCTGCTGCATCACGGTGGTGTCGTTGAGCACGGCATCAGTAAAACCACGGAAGAGCAGGTCGGCCACGATGCTGTCGGGCGTATCGGTAAACTCCTGCTTCATGCCGGGCAGCATGCGCTCCTTCACCTGACTGGCTATCTCCATGCCTTTGATGCGGGCGAGCATGGCCGTGTCTTTCCCGACGGAAATGGCCTGGCGGAAACCCTCCACAAAGTCGGCGACATGGGCACTGTCTACGCCTTGCTGCTTGAGGAATGCCATCAGGCCGTTGGTCACGGCCTTGCCGGCGGCATAGCTCAGCGAGTCGCTGCCGCTGGCCAGATTCACGGGCAGCAGAACCTCGGTGTCAGCATTCTTCTTTTGCTTCTTATCTTTCTTCTTTGCTGCCTCGGCTGGGCAGAAAGAAGCACTCGCCAACAAGGCGAGTGCCACAAATAGTATCTTTCTCATGGTGCGATTACTTCACGTCGAGCAGTTCTACCTTGAAGATGAGTGCCGAGAAAGGCTTCACCATGGCTCCGGCCTGACGCTCGCCATAAGCCAACTCCTGAGGAATATAGACTTCCCAAACCGATCCTGCAGGCATGTGGGTAAGTGCTTCGGTAAAGCCCTTGATGTTCTGGTTGCAGCGCACGGTGTATGGCTGGTTGCGCTTGTAGCTGCTATCGAACACCGAGTCGTTGATCAAGCGGCCCTCGTAGTGCATGGTGACGGTCGAGGTGTCGGCAGGTATCTTGCCCGTACCTTCCTTTATCACCTTATACTGCACGCCGCTGGGGAGCGTCTTCACGCCATCCTTCTTAGCATTCTCGGCCATGAACTTCTCGCCGGCCACCTTGTTGTCGCTATAGCGCTCGGCAGCCACGCTGGCCTTGATGCTCTGCATCAGCCGGTCGGCAGTGGCATTGGCCTCTTCCTTGCTCATCAGACCACCCTGATTCTTCAGACCGTTCACGATACCTGCCAGGATGTTGTTCAGGGAGACGGTGCGGGTAGAGTCGTCTTCGAACAGCTGGTAGTTCAATCCCTTCACCATGTTGTTCGAGATTTGCTGACCAATCTGGATGCCGGCATAATAGGCCATCTGCTTCTTGTTGTCGGCAGCCTGTGCGCTCTCTACCATACCCTTGATAAACTCGTCGATGTAGGCAGTGTCGAGCTGTCCAGTCTGTGCGAGATACTGCTTCAGACCATCGGTCTGGCTAAATCCTACGGCATAGCTCAATGTATCTATGTCGCTTTTCATGCTTGCCTTGGGCACGCCACCGTTGCACGATACCATCATCGTAGCGGCTGTCATGGCCATTGCGGCCACAATACTAATCTTTTTCATCGTTACTATTAAAATGTTTAAAAACTTCTATTTCCTGTTTTGGTATTTCTCTTGTTTATAGCACCTCGATAAGCTCCACATCGAATATCAATGCTGCAAAGGGCGGAATAAGCTGGCCGGCACCGCCTTCGCCGTAAGCCAGACGATAGGGAATGAAGAAGCGATACTTTGCGCCCTCCTGCATGAGCTGCAGGCCCTCGGTCCATCCGGCAATGACCTGCTGGAGGCCAAACACGGCCGGCTCTCCTCGCTGCACCGAACTGTCGAAGACGGTTCCGTCGATGAGGAAGCCTTCGTAATGGCATTTCACCTGGTCCTTGGCCGTGGGCTTTTTGCCGTTGCCCTCGCGCAGCACCTGATACTGCAAGCCGCTTTTCAGCGTCACCACTCCTTCTTTCTTGGCATTCTCGGCCAGATAGTTCTCGCCTTCCTCGCGGGCAGCCTTGCCTTTCTCGGCACGCTCGGCCTGCATCTTCTGCTCTTGCTTGGCAAAATACTCCTGCACCATCTGCTGGGCCTCTCGGTGCCCCACCTTCAGTTCGCTACCCGTCAGCACATCCTTGATAGACTGTGCAAAATCGTCTACATTCAAAAAACTGCCGACACCCATCTGTGCCAGCTGCTGTCCGATGCCCAGTCCAAGGGCATAGCTCAGTTTGTCCATTTCTTTGCTTTCTCTTTATAATATATAATGTGTGTACACTAAAAAAATCGTGCAAAATTAGCAATAATTTTCGATTTTCTGATGCTATTTTCCAAAAAATCACTATTTTTGTAGAGTTTTTAATTTATTTAGATATATGAAGAAGAAAATAGTAGTGCTTACAGGTGCCGGCATGTCGGTGGAGAGCGGTCTGAAGACGTTCCGCGATGCCGACGGTCTTTGGGAAGAATATCCGGTGGCTCAGGTAGCCACCCACGAGGGTTGGCTGGCCGACCCCACATTGGTGACCAACTTCTACAACATGCTCCGTAAGAAGTGCTGGGGGGTGAAGCCCAACGAGGGCCACCGTCTGGTGGCACAGCTGGAAGGGAAGTACGACGTGACGGTTGTGACGCAGAACGTAGACAACCTGCACGAGCAGGCCGGTTCGTCGAAGGTGATCCACCTGCATGGCGAGCTGATGAAGGTCTGTTCGAGCCGCGACGTCGATGACCCACGCTACATACAGCAGCTCACGCCCGACAACTGCGAGGTGGTGCCCGGCACGAAGGCAGGCGACGGCTCGCTGCTCAGGCCCTACATCGTGTTCTTTGGCGAGGCGGTGCCCAATATCGCCGTGGCGGCCGAAGAGGCCCAGAAGGCCGACATCTTCATCATCATCGGCACATCGCTGAATGTCTATCCTGCAGCAGGCCTCATCCACTATGTGCGGCCAAGCGTACCGGTCTATCTCATAGACCCCAACCCCGTGAGTGCGGGCAGTCGCGTGGAGCAGATACAGAAAGGGGCTTCCGAAGGCATGAGGCTACTCTACGACCAGCTCTGCAAATAAGCCACTCAAAATAAGGAACAACTTGTTTTGCGGGTAGAACGACTACCATCAAAACAAGTTGTTCCTTTTTCTTTTGTTGTCTTCAGCGATTATGCTGAACATTCCTACCTTTTTCAAAAAGGCATTTCCGCTTCAAGAAGAAACGCCTCACGCCTCTCGCTGACGGGTACCCATGCGGGCCTCCACCACGTTCACCACATAGTCGCCCAGCTTTTCGCATTCATTCACCAAGTCGATATAGATGGTACCTTCCGCATAGGTGTACTCATGGTTGTTCACGTCAATGATGTTTTGCGCCTTCAGCTGATTGCGATAATTGTTGATCTCGTTTTCGATGTTAAAAGTGCGGTTCACGTTGAAAGACTCCTTACGTCCACCCAACAGCTGGTTCATCTGCGTAAGTGCCTGATCGGTGAGCCCCATCATCTGATGCAGGTGGTCATACTGCTTCTCGATGAAGTGGTCCTCCTTGGCGGCAAACTTGCGGTTGATGGTGCGTGCCATGTTGTAGCACGAGTCGCCTATCGACTCCAGTTCGCTCACCTCGCGTAGCATGGCACGTATCTTGCCCTTTGTTTCGTCGGAGAGGTGGGCGTCGGATACGCTCTCCAAATATTGCGCTATCTCCAGCTCCATGTTGTCGCTGATGCTCTCGTATTTCTCTATGCGGGTAAATAGCTTGTTGAACTCAGCCTCCTGATTCTTATCTTTATTCGCAGAACTCGACGAGAGGTTTAGCAGATTCTGCACCATTCCAAACATGCGCTGCATGCGCTCCGAGAACGAAGATATTTCTTTCTGGGCCTCGAACACCGAAAGTTCCGGGGTTTTCATGAAGCCGGCAGTAATGAAGTGCAGGCGGAAGTCCTCTTCCTCGTCTACGCGCTTGGACTTGATGACCCAGCAGACGAATTTCTCTATCTGAGGGATAAACCATATTAATATCAAGGTGTTTGCCACGTTGAAGGTGGTATGGAAGGCGGCCAGCACAAAGCTCAGCTTGGCAGCGTTGGCCAGGAAGGCTCCCGTGCCAGCAGAATCCTTGGTCATCTCCACGTCGTAGCCTACCCATCCGCACACCATATCGATGAAGGGGCGGAAGACGAACAGAATCCAGACGACGCCAAACACATTGAAGAACATGTGGGCCAAAGCGGCACGGCGGGCCTGGGTATTGGCCGAGAGGGCTGCCAGGTTCGATGTAACGGTGGTACCAATGTTTTCGCCCATGACCAGCGCAATGCCTTGATAGATGGGCAATGCACCGCTGGAACACAGAATCATCGTAATGGCCATCACGGCAGCACTGCTCTGCACGCAGAACGTGAGAATGCCGCCCAAAAGCAGGAACACGATAGTGGTGACAAACGAGTTGGGATCGAACGAGGCAAAGAATTCGAGCACGGCCTGGTTCTCGCCTAAGTGCATTTCGGTGCCTGTCTGCCGCAGCGTGCCCAGTGCGAAGATGAGAAACGACAGGCCAAAAAGGAAGTCGCCTATGTAGCGATATTTCTTCTGATAGATAAGGATGATGCCCACCAAGAAGGCCGGCCACGCAGCATCCATAATATTAAACGACATACCAGCCGACATAATCCATGCTGTGAGCGTCGTTCCGATGTTGGCACCCATAATGACCGAAATGGCCTGTGCCAGGGTCAATAGTCCGGCGTTGACAAACGAGACGGTCATCACCGTTGTTGCCGTTGAAGACTGAACCGAAGCCGTAACGAGCATACCGGTGAGCATGCCCGTAAAGCGGTTGGTCGTCATTGCTCCCAGGACGTGTCGCAACTGTGGACCCGCCATCTTCTGCAGTGCCTCACTCATCGATTTCATACCGAACATCAATAATGCGAGCGAACCCAGAAGTTTAAAAATAATGATTGTCGACATACCAAAATGTTGATTTATGATTTATGCTTTTTAGGTCATTGTTTCCTTTTCTTCTACATTGCCTTCAGTTGCCGGATCTCGTCCAACGAGAGGCCCGTAATCTCTGCAATCATGTCATCAGGCAAGCCTTTTGTCTTCATTTTCACAGCATGTTCTCGATTGGTTGCCACACGCCCTTCTTCCAGACCTTGCACACGCCCTTCTTCCAGACCTTTCTTTCTTCCAGCGATTTCTGCCTCCAGCAGTTTTGTCTTTTCCACATCAGTGTCGCGCTTCAGCGTATCTATGTAGTGCCAATATTCTCTTTGTTCCTTTTCTGTCATCTTCAGTCGGTCAAGCCGTTCGCTTGCCTCTTTCAGTCCAGGAGCCTTGGTATCGGGGTTTATACGCTCATTCTTCAGATAGTCCATCCACTCTTCCAGATAGTTGTCGAGCTTGGGCTTGTTGAACATGTCAACACGAATGATATAATAGTCTGGAAACACATTCTCTGGCGGCAACACGTTCAGGTCGTTCCGTTCATGGTCTGTCAATCGGAGTATGTCGCCTGTATGCACGCCTTTCAAGACCGTCTGTCCGTGGTACAGATAGTCTTCGCCTTCACCGATGTTGAAATAGAGGATGTTGATGCTATACACCTTCTTCACATCAGAATAAGGAGCCTTCACCGCGATATGCTCCGTGATGGCCTTGGCCACCCCATAGAGCATACGCTGCAGGTAGTCGAGCTCGCGCGTCTGCTGAATCTCCACCAGGATAATCTCGCCCTGCTCGTTTTTCGCCTTTATGTCTACACGATTATACTTATCGTCGCGTGTTTCTTGATTGCTTTCACTTTCCAGCATTTCGATTATCGTCATCTTCTGACCAATAATCGACGATATCAAACCTTCGAAAACCACAAAGTCGGCTTTATCCCTAAGAATATGCTTTGCGGCCCAGTCAAAACGAATATACCTGCTCATACAATTAACATTTACTCAATGTGTTTGCAAAGATAAAGCAAAAATTCCGAATCGCCAAGCAATTCTGATAAAAAATAGTAACTTTTCCTAATAACCATAAAAAGCCGGACAGTCTACAATGCGCTGTTGAATGGCCACGGAACTACATCCGAATGGGATGACCGCGCCCCTTTATCTCTTCTGAGATTTAAAAATTTTCAAAAAGAGAATCTTTAATCGGAATTTTTACAAAATGAGAGAAGTTCTCTAATCATTTATCAATCAATTATTTAGAAAAATACCATGATTCCACACTGGTGCAACCGAGCCTGAATTAGGTTGTAATTCAGGCTATATCGCAACGCAATTCAGCCTATCCTATACGGCAAATCTAGCCACATTATGACCTAAAACAGGCTGCATTACACAACCATGCGGTCTTAGACCCGGCAAAAGCGGCCGAAAGGCAACCGTGAAACATAGGAATCTCTATGTTTCACGGTCTATTTCGCGATTTTCATTTGTCTTGACAATCGAAAAAATGTAGAATTTTCCAGAACAAGGACGCCCCTTTCAGAAATCGGCTCAAAGACTTTCTTCCAAACAACATCTTTGAAAAAATGTAAAAAGTTTGGCATTTCGAGGGCTTATTCGTACCTTTGCAGTCAAATTGGAATAAATACGTATTTAACAGATGGAACAGAAGAACTTTAAACGCACGACCGTGACGGCCGCACTGCCCTACGCTAACGGCGGTGTGCACATCGGTCACCTGGCAGGCGTCTATGTGCCGGCCGACATCTATGTACGCTATCTCCGGCTGAAGAAACGCGAGGTAATGTTCATCGGCGGAAGCGACGAGCACGGAGTACCTATTACTATTCGCGCACGCAAGGAGGGCATCTCTCCACAAGACGTAGTAGACCGCTACCACGAGATGATCAAGAAGAGCTTCGAGCAGTTCGGCATCTCGTTCGACATCTACAGCCGCACAACCTCTGAAACTCACCACAAGTTTGCCGCCGAATGGTTCCGCAAGCTATACGACGAGGGCAAGCTCACCGAGGAGACCACCACGCAGCTCTACGACGAGGAGGCACATCAGTTCCTGGCCGACCGCTACGTGACGGGCGAGTGCCCACACTGCCACAACCCGCAGGCATACGGCGACCAATGCGAAAAATGCGGCCGCGACCTCTCGCCAAACGAGCTTATCAATCCCAAGAGCACCATCAGTGGATCTACGCCCGTGCAGAAGGAGACGAAGAACTGGTACCTGCCCCTGAACGAATACCAGGACTGGCTGAAGCAATGGATACTGGAGGAGCACAAGGAGTGGCGGCCGAACGTGTACGGGCAGTGCAAGTCGTGGCTCGACATGGATCTGCAGCCACGCGCCATGACGCGCGACTTGGACTGGGGCATACCCGTGCCCGTGGAGGGAGCCGACGGAAAAGTGCTCTACGTGTGGTTCGACGCCCCGATAGGCTATGTGAGCAACACGAAGGAGCTGTGCGAGAAGCAGCCGGAGCGTTGGGGCTGTTGGCAGAAGTGGTGGCAGGACGAGGACACACGACTGGTACACTTCATTGGCAAAGACAACATCGTGTTCCACTGCATCATCTTCCCCACTATGATGAAGGCTCACGGAGGCTATATCCTGCCCGACAACGTGCCGGCCAACGAGTTTCTGAACCTGGAAGACGAGAAAATCTCCACCTCGCGCAACTGGGCCGTCTGGCTACATGAGTATCTGGAGGACATGCCTGGCAAGCAAGACGTACTGCGCTATGTGCTCACGGCCAACGCCCCCGAGACGAAAGACAACAACTTCACGTGGAAGGACTTCCAGGACCGAAACAACAACGAGTTGGTGGCCGTCTACGGCAACTTCGTGAACCGCGCCCTGCAGCTCACCAAGAAATACTGGCAGGGCGTCGTGCCGGCCTGCGGCGACCTGCAAGACACAGACCGCCAGGCACTGGCCGAGTTCAAGGACGTGAAAGACCGGGTGGAGCGACTGCTGGAGCAGTTCAAGTTCCGCGATGCCCAGTTCGAGGCAATGAACCTGGCCCGCATCGGCAACAAGTACATCACCGACTGCGAACCGTGGAAGGTGTGGAAGCAAGACCCCAAGCGCTGCGAAACGATACTGAACATCTGCCTGCAGCTCACGGCCAACCTCGCCATCGCCTTCGAGCCGTTCCTGCCGTTCTCAAGCAAGAAGCTGCGCCAGATGCTCAACATAGAGAGCTTTGAGTGGGAACAGCTGGGCAGCACCGACCTGCTGAAGCCCGGACACCAACTGGGCGAGCCCGAGTTGCTGTTCGAGAAAATCGAGGACGAGGTGATACAGCGTCAGCGCGACAAACTGGAGGCTACGAAGAAAGCAAATGAAAGGCAACGGGCAGGCGAGCAAAGCTCGGAAATGGCTGCTGCCTACAAGGCGGCTCCCGTGAAGCCGAACGTGAGCTTCGACGACTTTGAGAAGCTCGACATTCGCGTGGGCTTAGTGAAAGACTGCCAGCGGGTGAAGAAGTCGAAGAAACTGCTGCAGTTCACCATCGACGACGGAACCGGACAGGACCGCACTATCTGCTCGGGCATCGCTGCCTTCTATGACCAGCCCGAACTGCTCATTGGCAAGCGCATACTCTTCGTGGCCAACTTCGAGCCACGCAAAATGATGGGCATCGAGAGCCAGGGCATGATTCTCTCGGCTGTAGACTTCGACGAGACGCTCAGCGTGGTGACCACCACCAAAGACGTGAAGCCCGGCTCACAGGTGGGCTGATAAACGCTCCAAGCAAGCAGCATTTTGCATAAAAACGGGATAAAACCCTCAGAAACTACAGAAAAACGTGGTCAATGAGAGTTTTATCCTGATTTTTATGGCATTTTCTCAGCATAAATGATTACCTTTGCAGCCGATTTCAAGGGGTGCTCGCCGGTGGCGGGCTGAGATGATACCCTCTGAACCTGATGCGGATAATGCCGATGAAGGGATGAAAACAGAGCTGACATTGTCGAAAGCAAATCCCCTTTTTTTAAAAATTAAACAATTTAAAAGTAAAAAAAAATAAAAAGGGATGAAGAAATCTATCTTGATGCTGGCGCTGCTGGGTGGCGGTGCAGCAAGTGTGAAAGCAGAACAGCCCGCCGACTCGCTGAAGACGGTAGAGCTGCAGGGAGTGCAAGTACAGGCCCTACGCGCCTCGAAAAAGACGCCTGTTGCCTTCAGCGACATGAACCGCGAGCAGATTGAGCAGGTGAACCACGGGCAGGACATACCCTACCTCCTGTCGCTCACGCCCAGCGTCACCACTAGCAGCGATGCCGGCAACGGCATTGGCTACACCACGCTGCGCATTCGCGGCACAGACCCAAGCCGAATCAACATCACGGCAAACGGCATACCGATGAACGATGCCGAGAGCGCTTCTGTGTTCTGGGTAAACATGGGCGATTTTGCCTCCTCGGTACAGTCCATGCAGATACAGCGCGGCGTGGGCACCTCGACCAACGGTGCCGGTGCCT
>CAMJLB010000079.1 GCA_946406555.1 uncultured Prevotellaceae bacterium
TGAAAGAAATGAGAATAATGTGAATAATCTCATTCAACAATGAGAAGAAATAATACTACGGCCAGGGGGCGAAGGTGCAATTGATGAAGCAGCAGGCGACGCTCCACCTGATTGTGGTGCAGATACGTGGCTATGAGCTGAAAAGGATGCAGGAGATAGAGGGGTAGAGGATAGCCGCTCAGCGTGAGTTTGAGTTTCAAAATATGCAAAAAAGCATCTTTTTGCTTTTTTTGAAACCCAAAATAATAACTTTTTCCTCGTTTTGTTGCTTAATTTGAAAATAATATTTAATTTTGCAGCAAATTTTCTCTGTAAAAGGATAAAAAAGTTTAATGAGTAAGAAATATGAATAAATTTTATATATACATTATGGTATGTGTCGCGCTGGCCTTTAGTGCCTGCAGCGACAGCGACGATGGCGCGACTGCCGATGGTGGGCAGATGCCCGCTTATACGGAGTCGGGCCTGCTGGTAGAGGTGACCGACACGATAGCCGATGCGCCCGACGTGTTTATCAACCGCTTGAGCAACGAGCCGTTTTTTCAATATATGAAGACGAGTCTTTCTTCCCTCTCCGGTTCGTTTCCGTTGGTCGAGTCATTGTTCAATTTGCGCCGTTCCATCGATGTTCCGGCCCTTGATGCCTTGTTTGCAAAAGAGGTGGGAGTCGATGTGATGTATGGTCGGCGGTGGCAGATAGAGAGCTACGCCTTCAATTATAAGACCAAGAACGCTCAGGGCGAGGAGGTAGTTCTCAGTGCCCGCGTCACCTTTCCCAACAACACAGTGCAGTCGGTAGAGCATCCTGTGCAGACCCTCTCGGTATATGCCCATCAGTTTCTTCCCGACCCGGCTTGGGCCCCCTCGCTCAGCATGATGCTCATGCCGTTGCGTGCGCTCTATAATTCGGCAGTGATAGAACCCGATTTCCAGGGAAATGGCGCCACTTTTGGCAAGATGGTCTATTGTGCGCTTGCGCCTGAGGTGCTGGCCCGTCAGGAGGCCGACTGCATGCTGGCAGCGCTTGACCTGATGCACCGTCGTGGTGTCTATCTGGCACCCGATGGCTATACCACCAGTTGGGGCTGCTCGCTGGCTTCTGCCGTTCCTGTAGCTTTCGCTAAATGGTATGAGACACAGGCACCGGAAAGCTTTCGCGAGCAGGTGAGGCTCTCATCTTCTTTCACGGGCGAGGGAGTGGTAGACTATGCTGCTTATTTCGAATGGTTGTGCAAAGAACCCGATTTCAGCGCAAGGGTGCTGGTGCAATTCTTCCCGGAGATTGCCACGTTCAGTAAAGAACAGCTTGGCGGCTATGACGCTAACGAGTTCTTCGCCGACTGGGTCAACGAGTTGCAGGTGACGGTAGGGGGAAAAACCATGTCGTATTTCACGGCTGCAACCATGGGACTTGCTGTGGGGAAGGAATTCGATGGCATGCCAGATATATACAGGCTGAAGGTTGCCATGGCCCCCGACATGCTGGGCGAAGATGGCAAGATAGACCTCAATGCTCCCAAGACAAAGGCATTGCTCAATGCCATGCGTATGTTCGGCGATGTCTATAATTGGACGCCCGTGAAGCCTCTTTATCTGTCCAGCTGTAAGGAAGACGAGGTGCAGCCCTACGACCTTGTAAAGGATTCTTACAAGGTGCTAAGTGCCAACGGAACCAACCCCAACATGCACTGGATCGATTCCCACATACTCACAGAGCAGCAGTCGATAAAGGATGCTGGGCTGAGCAACCACCTGCAGGCATCGCTGCTCATGATGGTCTACATGGCGAGCATGAAGGAGCCTGCCGACCTGGCCAACTTCTATCAGCTGGAAAAGAAATACTAAACAAGACTTGATTTGCATAATGAAGTAACAACACATTATTGAATAAGAAAGAATAGAATAATGAAAGCAAAATTTTTCTGCATGTTGGCAGCCATGACGGCTGCAGTGGCCCTTACGGCATGTAGCAGTGCCGACGACGAGACGGCCGAACCCCAAAAACCGGAGACACCGGAGCAAAAGCCAGACACGCCTAAGGGAGAAGGCGACGAAGCCGACCCTGCCGCCAGTTTCGTGGAGTCGGGGTTGCTGCTCGACATAACCAAGAACGAGACCTACCAGCCAGAGGAGTTTGCCACGGCTCTGGCCAACTCGCCCATTCTCGCCTCTTATGGCGGCCAGATCGGCGACGTGATGAAGTTGATAGAACCTGTGTTCAAGCTGCAGGTGAATGCCCGCGTGCCCAAGATGGACGACCTGTTTGAAGACGAGGTGGGCCTCGACCCCACAGGACAGCAGCAGTGGCAGGTAGAGAGCTACCTGTTTCACTATAAGACCACTACCCCAGCGGGGAAAGACACCGTGTTTGTGGGTCGTGTGACCTTCCCCAACAACACGGTTGAGGGAGTGAACCATGAGGTGAAGAACCTCACCCTGCACTCGCATCAGGCCACCTTCGAGGCCGCCTGGCTGCCGTCGAAGTCGCTATCCATGATGACGCTGCACGCACTGGCCAACTCGGCAGTGATAGAACCCGACTACTACGAGGTGGATGGCGATTTAAGGCAGGTTATTATGGCTTATGTCAACGGCGACAACATCTCGAAAGTGGGCTGGGACTGTGTAGAGGCAGCCCTCGACGTGATGCACCAGCACGGCGTACACCTGGCCAAGGATGGCTATCTGAACAACTGGGGGTCGTCGCTGGGCATGCCCGTCACCATGGGCATCTGCACTTATTATGAAGACAAAGCCTCCGACGAGCTGAAGAAGAAAGCCCCCCTGCACGAGACCTTTGCCGGCGAGGGCATCACCCAGGTGAGCCAGGTGCACATGCAGGCAGATGGCGCACGGCAGATGAAGGTGGCCAAGCAGGGAAGATTAGGACCCTCTGACTATACCTATCTGGCATCATGGGAGCCCACTATGCCTGTCTTTTTGGCCTGCAGCCCCTACGACAACTTTGTCTCTTACGATGCGCTGAAGGCTTACTACGAAGAATTGCGGCTCAATGCCGACGGCACGGTGAACCCGCTGGTGCACTGGATCGACGTGCCCGTGGTGAAATCGTCGATGAGCCCGAAGGTGGGAGGCACCCATTTCGTGGCTGCTACACTGGTGCTGCTCTACATGAGCTGTGCTGATGAACCGCACGACATGGTAGAGTTGTTGAAGAATAGCAATTGATTCGATGAAAAGAAGTATAGCTTGTATAAACCGTTGCGTCTTCATCGTGACCGTGTTGCTGGCCTTGACGGCCTGTAGCAGCAGCGAGGAAGAGCCGCTAAGCCCTGCCGCCACCTACGAGCAGGGGGCGCTCGGCGTGGAAGAGCTGGGCGTAGACACCTATCGCCCGTTGCAGCTAACCAATGCCGTGGCCTTCGGCGACTACCTGGCCTCGAAGGGCCTCGACGTGTATCAGTTTCAGACATTGCTGGGCGGCGCGCTCAACACGATGATGACGCGCCGCGTCTACGACCTCGACTCGCTCTTCTACGTGCAGCACGGCTCGCCCCGCCTGGTGTTCCGCCACTGGCATGTAGAGAGCTACGCCTTCAGCTACCTCAGCCGGTCGGTCACCGGCGAGGTGGTGCGACTCTCCGGCCGCGTCACACTGCCCATCTACCTCGACGGGCAGCACGAGGTGAGCTCGCTCTCGCTCTGCATCAACCAGCACCTCACCAACCAGCCGGCCGCACCCTCGGCGGCACTCACACCCATGGCCATGCGCGCCATGTTCAACTCGGCCGTCATCGAGCCAGACCTCGAAGGCTTCGGCGTCTCGGCCGACCGTACCCCGTGCCCCATTGCCTACGACGTGATGGCACGCCAGACGCTCGACTGCGTGCGAGCCGCCCTCGAGGTGATGAAGCGCCATCGTGCCACCCTCGCCGCCAACGGCCACACCACCCTCTGGGCCGCCTCTACCGGTGCCCCCATCGCCGCAGCCTTCGCCCGCCTGTATGAAGAATCGCTCACCACGGCAGAGAAAAACACCATGCGGCTGCAGGGCGTCTATTGCGCCGAAGGCCCGTTCAACCTGAACGACATTGCCTACTACATGAGCCAGAACGCCGCGGCCGATGCCTGCATGGCACGCCATATAGCATATTACCTCAACGCACTGCCCGCCAGCAGGCTGCACGGCCATGAGCCGCGCGAGTTCCTGCCCGAATGGATGCAGGTCTATCAGGTGGACGTCAATGGCACGCCCTATAGCTACTACGATGCCCTCGTGCAGCAGAAGATGCCCGCCGACCGGCTCTTCCGCCTCTGGCCCGACGCCTATCCCAAGGAGCAGCTGCGCTACAACCTGGCCTACGACATGACCCTCGACGATGGCACACTCGACTTCGACAACGACAAGGTGAAGGCCATGCTCGACGTACTCGTGGGATTTGGAAACTGGGGGCTATGGGCCCCCATCACCGACATTTACGTCGTTCACAACACCGACGACAACTGCGTGCCCTATATGCAGGCCCGCGACTTCTACGAGGCACGGCGCGCCAGCCAGCATGTGTTCTGGAAACCCATCACCACGCCGCAGATCACCATTGCCGACAATGCACACGAAGCTACCATCCTGCAGGCAATCTCAGACATGGTGACTTTCGAAGAGCCACTTGAAGCATTTGAAATTAATTAGTATATAATAGGTTTTAGGTAAAAAAGGAAAGAAAAAATGTCTGCAACAACAAATTTGAAACCATCGGAAGAGAAGATCTGGCAAAAACATTATGCACCAGGTGCCTTGGAGCAACTGGAAAAGCAGCTGCCTGCCGACACACTGTGGAGCCTGATATCTACAGCAATGAAGCAAGATAACGACGAGCATGATGCCTTCATCTATTTCGGCCGTCGCATCAAGCGCAGCACCGTGCTGGCCGAGGTGGAGAAATGGGCACGCGTACTGAAAGGTATGGGGCTGCAACAAGACGACCAGATCCTGGTGTTCAGTCCGGCTGCCCCCGAGTCCTACTATGTGATATTCGCCGCCGACAGTATCGGCGTGACCACCATCATGCCCAACATGTCGTCGAGCCCCGAGGCACTCACGAAGTGCTATGCCCAGGCCAAGGTGGCATTCGTCTTCGACGGCATGGAGCAGGTCATCTCCCACGTCATCGAGAAGCCCCAGTTCGAGCATGTGGTGCTCATGGACGTGACACCCTCCATGCGCTCGCCGCTGAAGCAGATCATGGGGCTGGCTAACTGGGTGAAGACACGCAAGGTGCGCAACCGTGCGCCCAAATACATGACCATGCGCCAGGCCATTGCCCGCTTCGGAGGCTACGACGGGCCGCTTACGACTACCTATCGTAAGGATCATATCGCCATGGTGTTCTCCTCGGGCGGCACTACTAAAAAGGGCGAGGCTAAGCTCATCAGCATGACTGACCACGCGATGGTCGAGATGTTCCGTTGCGCGCTGGCCTTCAACATGCGCGGGCTGCCTTTCAATCCCGGAAACACGTCGCTCTGCCAGCTGCCGCCCTTTGTGTGCACCAGCCTCTTCGTGCTCGTCCTGGCTCCGCTGCTGCGCGGCATGACCATATATCTGGAGCCCCGACTGAACCAGAAAATATTCAATGCCAGCCTGAACAGCGTGCGGCCCAGCATCACGCTCGTGCCCGGACCGCTGTGGGCAGGCTTCTTCCAGACCGTAGAAATGAAGCTGGCCAAAGGCAAAAAAGTAGACCTGAGCCATTTCGTGCTGCCCATCATGGGCGGCGAGGGCTGCACCCCCGAGAAGCTCGAGTGGATGAACAAGGTGGCACGCAAGGCCGGCTCGCCCACAGGCATCTGCAGTGGCTATGGCATGAGCGAGGTGTTCTCGGTGATTGCTGTGGACAGCCGCTTGGGAGAGCCCGACAGACGCAGCGACAAGCTCGCCATCAGCGTGGGCTATCCCTTCCCAGGATTCACTGTCGGCGTGTTCGACCCGCAGGGCAACGAGCTGGGCTACAACCAGCGCGGCGAGCTGTGGGCCAAGACACCTACAATGATGGCCGGCTATCTGGAAAACAACAAGCTCACCGAGGCTACCATCATTGATGGATGGATACATACCGGCGACTTGGCTGAGATGGACGAAGACGGTTTCGTATATATCTATGGCCGCATGGGCAAGTCGATCAAGGCACCCGACGGCAGCCCCGTCTACCTCTTTGACATTGCCAACCGCCTGCGCCAGGACAAGGACGTGAAGGAAAGCATCGTGGCTGCCATCGACAGCGAGAAGAAAAAGGAACCGCAACTCGTGGCACACCTTATATTACAGGAAGGACGGCAGTTCAGCTATGAGCTGGTGAAGCGCCTTGACGACGACCTGAAAGGCTGGCTGCCCAAGGGCGTCGAGGTAGAGGGATACAAGCTGCAGCACGGCTCGTTCAGAATGAGCTTCGTCTGCAAGACCGACATCACCTCATACGGTGCCGAGGTCGATGGCTATGTGAAACCCGAGGGCGGGGAACTCAAGCCGGTAAGCTTCCAGCATAAGGTGTAATCACGGCAGAAGAGAATGGCGGCACGGCAAAAATGTTAAAAACAGCCGATTGTTTCGCCCGTATGAAAATTTATCGTAAATTTGCCCCAAATTGTAAAAACATTTAATGATTATTGATATGAAAAAGTTCTATTCGTTAGTGGCCATGAGCATGATGGCCGGTGCCATGCTGCTCAGCTCGTGCAGCAGCGACGAAGACAGCGTTGCCGCCGAGCAGTCCGTGCAGCCCGCCGAGCAGCCCACCACCTTCGTTGACGTGGTAGACCAGGTGAAAACCCGTTCCAACGTAGACTTCAGCAGCCTGAAGCCCCTGAAGGATGCCGTGAAGGCCCGTGCCGCTGAAGACGACACCAGCGACGACCAGATGGAGATGCTCCTGCGGTTGCTGAAATTGCTCGAATTCCTCATGCCAGAAGATGTGACCCAGCCCGGAGAGCGTGGCCACTATCGGTGGACCTTTGCCAACATGGACGAGACGCTGAAGCTCACCATCGACGTGCTGCAGGCTCTCGACGGCCGCACGGGACTGCCCAACTCTGGCATCGTGAGCGACCAGATCACCATCGTGGCCGAAGACGGTACCGTCTATACCATCAACGCCAAGTTGCAGAGAAGCCTCATCGGTGCTCCCGACCAGTATTTCCTCGAGGTACTGCAGGGCGACAAGGTGCTGCTCGCTGGCAATGTGGAGCGCACATGGCCCGTAGGGGTGGGCGAGCAGATGGCCACCGGAAGCCTTACCTTCGAGGGCAACGAGTTCATTCTCTCGCAGGTCTACGACGGTACGATGGCCTCTACCCGCACAGTGACCTATAACCAGAATGGCACGCAGCTGGCCGTGATAAAGCTGAAGACCAGCAACGACTACACGTTTGCCAAGATGGTGCTCGGACAGGTGCGCTTCGCCGGCGACCTGGAGGTGAACATCATGGACAACCTGGCCGTCATCAAGAGCCATGTGAAGAGCCTGAACCGCTTCTATCTTGATGCCCTTGACCTGACAGGCGTGAGCCGTACCGGCACGTCGAAGGAGAACTGCCAGATCATCTGCGACGGCTTCAACGACAACACTACCACCACGCTCCTGCTTGCCGGCATAAACCTGGGCACGCTCACACTCGCTCCCACACAGAGCGATGCCGTGCGCAATCTCTATAAGCCCACCATACTTGTGGCATCGCCACTGCTGGGCGACCGAGAGATGACGATTCAAGAGGTGATGGAAGCCATGGGCGTCAGCCTCGACGACGTGCTCAACCTGCTGCTTGGAGCACAGGGCGAGGAAGGAGAAAACGAAGACAACGAAGAGGCAGCATAAAGGCTTCTATTAAGTAGAGTATTAGAGAACTTATTTTTAAAATGAAGAAATTAGGAAAGAATCTGCTGTGGAGCCTGCTCTCTGTATTGGCCCTCTGCTTCACGGCTTGTTCCAGTGATGACGATAACAACGGTGCAGCTAATGGCAACACGCCATCGGACACCAGCAAAGAGGTGAAGGTCGTCGACGAGAAAGAAACACCGTTTGTGCAGGTGCTCAACGAAGATTTTGGCAGCAGTATGCTTAGCCAGTTAGTTGGTGGCAATGCAGGCGAGAACGAAGACGACCTGCAGATGCTCGCAGGCATGCGCAGTGCTGCCGAACAGCATGCCCTGGAGACGCTCGCCTCAGTAGGAGGCGGCAATGCTGACGCTGGCATCTCAGACCTTGTGAATTTCTTGGTGGGCGGCATCACGATACACTACTGGAGCGTCGACGGCGACGGCAACCCCATCCTGCTCTCCGGCAATATCTACCTGCCCAAGGCATGGGGACGTTATCTTGACTGCCGCGACATCATGCTCAGCTGTCATCCCACGGCTTTCAACGAGCTGATGATCTCCATGTTCTCCATGCGCAGTCATGTGTCAGATCAGGTAGTGGTGCTGGAACCCGACTATATTGGCTTCGGAGGCACCAAAGACATGTCGCAGACCTATCTCTGCCAGAAGCTCATTGCGCGTCAGTGCGTCGACATGATTCCTGCCGCCTTGGAGGTGCTTGAGGAAAAAGGGGTGAGCATGGCCAAAGACTACGGCACCTATGTGGTGGGCTACAGCCAGGGAGGCGGCAACGCCATGGCCGTGGGCCGTCATCTCGAGATGGAGGCCAGCGACGATATGAAGAAACTGGTAAACCTGAAGAAGGTTACCTGCGGTGCCGGACCCTACGACCCCATGGCCACCTTCAACTACTGGCTGGAGCACGACCGACTGAGCCTCACCGTGGTGCTGCCCATGGTCATCAAGGGCATGATGGAGGGCCACCGAGACATCATGGAGGGCATTTCGCTGCAATCCTATTTCAGTAACCTGTATAAGAGCACGGGGGTCGTAGACAGGGTAGACAATCATGAGCTTGGACTCGACTTCCTGATGCTCGACAACAGTGAAGAGTTGGCCAGCATCAACCTCGGCCCTTGCGAAGGCAGCAAGATGTTCAACTGGATGCAGTTCAGCCCCATCATGAGCGATGAGGTGAAGAACCCCAATTCGCACATCAGAAAAGCCCTCGAGGAGAGCATGTCGCAAGAGGTGCTCACCGACTGGGTACCCGCCGTGCCCGTGGAAATCTTCGCGTCGACTCTCGACAACGTCATACCTGTACAGGCTAACGCCCAGGCCGCTTACGACAAGATGGTGGGGGCAGGAGCAAAGAACGTGAAAATCAACTTGGGCGACTATGGCGACCATATCGCTGCCCAGATGAAATTCAATGAGTATCTAACCAATCTAGGCTATCGTGAATAGAATAACCAGAAAAATATTTGTGGCCTGCCTCGCAGCTGTCGCCATGCCCAGCCAAGCACAAGTGCTGAGCCTCGACAGCTGCGTGGCAATGGCCATGAAAAGCAACAAGCAGATTGAGGCTGCAAGGCACTTGGTAGAACAGTATCGCCATACCAAGCAGTCGCTCTATGCCAACTATTTTCCAAACATCAGTCTGCAGGCTACCGATGCCTACAGCAACCTCAGCGGTACGTCGGTCATGGACATCGCCACGCCTATTGGTGCCTTCGCGGCACAGCAGGTGCAGAGCCTTATACCCACATACGTCGACGATGCCATGCGGCAGACCATTGCCAATAACCTGTCGTATGGACTCATACCGCTGAACCCAGAGATAAATTTTAAACTGAAGAACATCTTCTCGGGCGGCGTAACGCTCGAACAGCCATTGTTCATGGGTGGGAAAATCGTCACCTCCAACCGCATGGGCAAAATTGGCATACAGATGGCTCAGAAGGCCGAGCAACTCTCGCGTGAAGAGGTTGTGGTACAGGTGCACGAAGCCTATCAGTTGCTCGTCAAGGCCAAAGAACTGAATGTAGTGGCCCTGCAGTACGACTCGCTGCTCAAGCAGATAGCGCGAGACGTGCAGAGCGCCAAGCGGCATGGCATGGCCAGCCGTAACGACGAGCTGAAGGTGGTGGTGAAGCAGAACGACGCCGAGCTGAAGATAAGGCAGGCCGAAAACGGTATTCGCCTGGCCCGCATGAACCTCTGCCAGCTGGTGGGACTGCCCCTCGACTCGCCCGTTGACACACGCGATAACGAAGACCTCAACACGCCCCTCCTTATAGACCGCGATGCCCAGGCCACCAACCGCACCGAATACCAGCTGCTGGAACTGAAGACGAGGCTTGCCGAGCAGAAGGTGAAACTGGAGCGCAGCGAGTACCTGCCACAGCTGGGCCTCGTGCTCAATGCAGGAGTAATCGACGGTATGGAGATGTTGGGCAACAAACTGTTCAACCATAAGGTGAACTTCACCGTGGGCGCACAGCTCAAAATTCCCCTCTTCCATGGCCTTGAGACACGCCATAAGGTGGCTGCGGCCAAGGAAGAACTGGCACAGAGCCAGCTCATGAAGGAAGATCTGGCAGGCAAGCTGAACCTGGACCTGCAACAGCAGGCCAACCTCGTAGACGAGGCACAGCTCGAGGTGAGCCTACGTCAGCGAAACCTCGAACAGTGCGAGGAGAACCTCCGCATCAGCCGCAAGGCTTACAGCGTAGGCATGGAGAAACTCAGCGACTTGCTCACTGCCCAGCTGCTATGGCAGCAGGCATACGCCGAACTGGTAGAGTCGCGCTACCAGCTGAAGGTGAAGATGATGAAGTGGAAGAAAGCCGCCGGGCTCATTTAAAAGAGAATATTACGAATAATAGCATATATAGATAGATAGATTATGAAAATGAAAAATTGTGCGCTTGCGTGCCTGAGCCTGTCGGCCTTACTGTTGCCGGGCTGTCAGGAGCAACCCCAACAATCTGCCACCATGCTGGTGGATATAGCTGTGGTAGAAGGCAATGCCGTGGCCCAGCATGCCGAATATCCCGGACAGACCGAGGCCCAGGATGTGACCAACCTCTCGTTCCGCGTGATGGGAACTATCGACCGAGTACTGGTCAAGGAGGGCGACCATGTGGCCAAAGGACAGCCTGTGGCACGTATGGATTCGCGCGACTATCACACGCAGCTCATGGCCACAGAGTCGGAATACCGGCAGATCAAGGCCGAGTGTGAGCGCGTCATGGCCATGCATGCCGAGCAGGCCGTATCCGACAACGACTTCGACAAGGCACGCTCTGGCCTGGAGCGTATCACTCAGGCACTGAAGCACCATCGCGACCAGCTCGACGACTGCGTGCTCTATGCACCCTACGACTGCATCGTGGGGCAGGTACTGCGCTCCGACAAGGAAGCAGCCGGACCCGGCATACCGGTCGTCTCGGTCTTCACCTCAGGCACGGCCGAGGTGGTCATCAACGTGCCGGAGGCCGAATACCTGCAGCGCGGGCAGAAGGCTACCTATGAGGCACGGTTCACCGCTCTGCCTGGGCGCACCTTCCCCCTCACGCTGAAGAGCGTGGCGCTGAAGGCCAACTCCAATCAGCTCTATCAGATGCGGCTGGCACTTAACGAACCGCTCAGAGAGATTACGCCCGGCATGAGCGTCATGGTAAGCATACATCGTGAGGAAGGGCCGAAGAACAGTACCTTCACCGTGCCCATCGGAGCCGTGGCCAATGCCGACGGGAAATGTTTCGTCTATGTGTATAGTCCCAAGGCTGGCACTGTGAAGAAGACCGTGGTACAGGTTGAGAACCTGCGCTCCGACGGAAAGGCCGTCGTCTCTGGAACGGCGCTGAAGAATGGAGACAAGGTGGTGGCCTCTGGCGTGAGCAAACTCACAGACAACCAGCAAGTGAAGCCCCTCGAGAAGACCTCCGAACTGAACGTGGGACACGTTATCTGATGTTTTTCCTTAACCCGATCATCTCATGAAAATAGATATTTCCAAGTGGGGACTCAACAACCAGCGGCTGGTGATTCTGCTCACGCTGATCCTTACCGTTGGCGGTGTGGTGGCCTACTTCAAGATGCCAAAGCTCGAAGACCCCGAGATCGTGGTGCGCCAGGCTGTGGTCGTGGGCATCTATCCCGGTGCCTCGGCACATCAGGTGGAACTCGAACTCACCGACCCTCTCGAGAAGACCATACGCCAGATGGGCAACATCGAGTTTCTGCAGAGCTACAGCTATGCCGACATGTGCTATGTGATGGTGACACTCGGCGTCACCGTGCCCGAAGACGAGCTACAGCAGAACTGGACGATGATGCGCAGCAAGCTGGGCGACCTGCAGTTGCCCGCCGGCGCACAGGTCATGGTGAAAGACGATTTTGGCGATGTGGCCGGACTCTTCTATGCCATCAAGGGCGAGGGCGTCGACCCTGCGCGCCTCTCCGAGTTTGCCGAGATGGTGAAACGCGAGGTGCAGAAAGTAGAGGGCGTGGGCCGCATCGACATCTATGGCGCACAGCAGCAGTGCATCAACGTGTCGCTACGACAAGACAAACTGGCCAACCTGGGCGTCACACCCGCTGAGGTCCTGGCCACGCTCAATGGTCAGAATGCCAATGTCTACTCAGGCTATTTCCTCAATGGCGACCGCCGCATACGTGTCAACATCAACGACCGCTATCGCACACCCACCGATATTGCCAATCTCATACTGCAAGGCCATGAGAACGACCAGTTGCGTTTGGGCGACATTGCCGAGGTGACGATGGCTCCCGAGAAGGTGAATCGTGCCGAGTTCCTGCGTGACGGTGAGTCGTCGCTGGGCCTGCTCATTTCGGCTGACTCGGGAACCGACATCGTGAAGGTGGGTGCCGAGGTGGAAAAGACCGTAGAACACCTCAAGGCCACCCGTCTGCCTGCCAGCGTGGAGTGCGAGAAGGTGTTCTTCCAGAGCGACCGTGTGGAGAGCGCCATGATTACCTTTATGGTCAACCTGCTCGAGTCGGTGCTGCTGGTCATCGTCCTGCTGGTGTTCTGCATGAACTTCCGTTCAGGTCTTATCCTGGGCATCACGCTCGTGGTCACCGTGCTCGGAACAATCTTCATACTCTATTATTACGACGGAACCCTGCAGCGTGTCTCCCTGGGATCCTTTATCCTCGCCATGGGCATGCTCGTCGACAATGCCATCGTCATTGTCGATGGTATCCTGGTCGACAAGAAGGCAGGCCGCACTCGCATGGAGGCCCTCACCGCCATTGGCCGCAAGACCGCCATGCCCCTGCTGGGTGCCACGCTCATAGCCATTCTGGCTTTCCTGCCCATCTTCCTCAGCCCCGACGTCACCGGTCTCTATGTGCGCGATATGTTCATCGTGCTGGCCGTGTCGCTGTTGCTCTCTTGGGTGCTTGCCCTGGTGCTCGTGCCCATCATTGCCAGCCGCTGGCTCTTTGGCAAGGAGCAGGACAGTGCTGTCAAGGCAGCTACCGTCAATGGCGAAGCCGACCTTTTCAACAGCCGTTGGCATAAGTGCCTCGCCTCTGTTCTCACTGCCACGCTGGCCCATCGCTGGCTCACCGTGGCTGTCATGGTGTGTCTGCTCGCCATCACGGGTGTGGGCTTCACCTTCCTGCCCCGCACGCTTTTCCCCGATATGGAGTACGATCAGCTCTACATGGAGTATAAACTGCCCGAGGGCAACAATACTACCCGTGTGAAGGCCGACCTCGAGGAGATACGGCAGAAGCTGCAGCAGCTCGACTACGTAAGCCACGTCACCACTTCGGTGGGCAGCACCCCTGGCCGCTACAACCTCGTGCGCTCGGTGGCACTGCCATCGCTCAGCTATGGCGAGCTCATTGTCGACTTTACCTCGCCCCGCGAGCTTGAAAGCCATCTTGCCGAGCTGCAGCGTCGCTTCGAGGCCGAATATCCCGATGCCTACCTGCGCTTCAAGCGCTACAACCTCATGTTCATGCGCTATCCCATCGAGATGCGCATCACCGGCAGCGACCCCGCCGTGCTCCATCAGCTTGCCGACACGGCCATGACCATCGCACGCCGCTCCGGCGTGCTCGACCCCATCACCTGCGACTGGGAGCCTCGGGTGCCCACGCTTACCGTAGACTACGACCAGGCACGTGCCCGCAACAGGGGCATCTCGCGCACCGAGGTGGGACTGTCCATGATGTCGGCCACCGACGGCGTGCCCGTAGGCAGCTTCTACGATGGCGTACAAGCACATAACATCTATGTCAATGTAACCGATGACAACAGTCAGGCGCTCTCTAACCTCGACAATGCCACCGTCTTCGGTCTCATGCCCGACGTGAACCAGCTCACCAGCAAAGAGGCTGTGATGGACCAGCTCGAGAACGTGGTGCTGGGCTCGGGCGAACCGTCGCTCAACCTGAACAATGCCGCGCAGCTGCGCGAAATAAGCGAGGGGCTGCACGTAGACTGGGAGGAACCCGTCATTCCCCGCTACAACAACGAGCGCGTGCAGAGCATTCTTGCCGCACCCGTGCCGGGCATGCTCATCGAAGAGGCGCGTGCCCGTCTGGCAAGCGAGGTGGAGAAGATTCAGCTACCAGAAGGCTACAAGATAGAGTGGGGTGGCGAGAAGCAGGCCAGCGACCTCTCGATGAAGTATCTCTTCGCACCCTATCCGCTGGCTATCCTGCTCATGGTAGCCATCCTCGTATGGCTCTTCGGGCGCTACCGCACGCCGTTGCTGCTCTTCTGCTGCATACCCTTCATCTTTGTAGGCATCATTCCCGCAGTGCTCATCTCTGGCGGGGCCTTCAACTTCGTGGCCATCGTGGGTGCCCTCGGACTGGTGGGCATGATGCTGAAGAATGGCATCGTGCTTGTCGACGAGATACGGCTGCAGCTGGCTTCAGGCAAGGATGCACAGGCTGCACTCATCGACGCATCGAAGTCGCGACTGCGCCCTGTCACCATGGCATCGCTCACCACCGTGCTCGGTATGGTGCCACTGCTCTTCGACGACATGTTCTCGTCGATGGCGGCCACTATCATGGGAGGCCTGCTTGCCGGTACCGTCATCGTGCTCATCTTCATACCGGTGCTCTATTCCTTGTTCTTCAAGCTCAAGGCGTAGGTCTTATACGAAAGAATGATATAAGAAAGCTTCCCCGTGTGGGAAGCTTTTTTTGTCTCTTCTCTTGGCTTTTTCATCAACAATGTGTATCTTTGCCGCAAAAAGAACCCAGCGTTCTTTTGAATAAAATAAATTC
>CAMJLB010000080.1 GCA_946406555.1 uncultured Prevotellaceae bacterium
TCGACACGAAGTCCTCGTCGTACTTGCCGTCGGCACTCCTCACGGCGAAAATCTGGAGGATGTTGTTCTGGCGCTTCTCAACCTTCACACCCACCTTGTTCACGTCGGCCGGCAGCAGGGCCTGCGAGCGGGTCACGCGGTTCTGCACGTTCACCGCAGCCATGTCGGGGTCGGTGCCCTGTTTGAAGTAGACGTTAATCTCCACCTCACCGTTCGACGATGCCTTCGAGGTCATGTAGGTCATGTCGGTCACACCATTGATGGCCTCTTCGAGCGGCTGTATGACCGACTTCATCACCGTGTTCTCATCGGCACCGCTGTAACTGGTAGAGATTTGCACCGTAGGCGGCGCAATGTCAGGATATTGCTCCACTGGCAGCGTACTCATAGAAATATAGCCCACCAGTGCTATCACAATCGAGATGGCACACGCCATCACATATTTGTTAATAAAAATATTGTTCTTCATAACGCGGAAGCAAAATTTTCTGTCTTTACTTTTTCTTTTTTACTCCTCACTTTTCACTTCTGCCTTCACCCCTCCGGGGAAGAGCACTCTTTGACCTTCGGTAACGTTGTTGGCCCCCTCGGCCACAATCTGGTCGCCAACGTTCAGGCCGCTTGTAATGATGAAATCTTTGCCATTGCCCACGTCGGCGGTCGTCACATCGACAGCCGTTGCCGTGCTATCGGCCAAAACCTTATAGACGACCGACTTGTCTTGCAGTCGCACCACGGCGTACTGCGGAATCACGATTACATCCTTTTCGGCGAAAGGCATCACGATGGTACCCTGAATGCCCGAGTACAGATGGCCTTCAGGATTGGGGAACGACACCTTGCTGGTAAGCGAACCCGTCTCCATGTTTACCACACCCGTCAAACTGACGACACGTCCCTTATGGGGATACTCCGTGCCATTCTTCATAATAAATGTTGCCTGCGGCAGATTGGCAATGTACTTGTCCACTTCTTTTGCACTCATGCCCTCCTTCACCATCGACTCTACAACGGATTCGGTCACCGAAAACTCTGCATACATCGTTGTGTTGCCGCTCAGCATGGTCAGCTGCGTCAAGGGCGACACCTGATCGCCCACACGCACGGGAATCTCGCCGATAACACCCGACACGGTAGCCGTAATGGTGCAGAAGCCAAGGTTCACTTTGGCACGGTTCACCGCTGCACGGGCCTGAGCCACTGCTGCCTTTGCCTGCTTATAGGCATTCTCGCTGTTGTTGAGCATATAGCTGCTCACGATTTTCTTCTCAAACAGGTTCTTGTTCGACTCAAACTCCAGCTTGGCCGAGTTCTCCTGAGCCAGGGCAGCCTGCAGGTTGGCCTGTGCAGCCTCCAGCTCCAGCTGGGCATTGCGCGAGTCGATGACAAAGAGCGTCTGACCCTTTTTCACCAGCTGGCCCTCGGTCACGCAGATTTTCATCAATTGGCCACTCACCTGTGGAGTAACCGTCACGTCGTTCTGACCCTTCATTCTGGCACTGAACTTATAGGGAAGTTCAATGTTTGATTTTTGCACTGTCATTGTCTCGAACGACGACTGTGTCTCTTTGGGCATGTCAATGCTGCAAGACACCAGCCCGGCTACGGTGCCGAGCATAAAAGTCCATTTTAAAGATTTCATTTTAATGTTTTTTATTTATTTTTTGCTTTATAATTATTATTCTATTTCAAAATTCATTGTAGGCTATTGAGCTTGCAAATTTATGAATTTTTTCAGAAAAAAACGATTACATACAAATAAAATAGTCAATTTTTGCGAATTCTGAAATAAAATTTGCTAATTCTAAGACTTAAAGGCCTTATTTGGCATACCAGGATTCTGTTTCCGTGCTTACCATCTTAAACCATGAAAGCCTCAACCATCTACGTGCTTTAACATTATTTATAACGCCAGCCCCTCAAAAAATTGGTTCCAAACTTGCCCTCTACTCCCATTTCTTTCGTACCTTTGCAGCCAAAAAGCAAGAAAGAGATATGAACAGACACCACCTCCCTACCCTATTGCTGTTGATGCTGCTCGCCTTCGGGTGCAGCCGCCAGCCATCGCTCAACGTTCAGCAACCTGCCAGCGACAACGTCACCGACTCGCTATCATTTTCGCTCGAGGGCGACTCCACTGTCTACGGTCTGGCCTGCGATGGGTGTACCGACACCATTCTCGTGTTTCTGCCCATCGACAGCACAAACAGCGACCCCGACACCTTCTATATTCTCAATGCCACCAAGCAGCATCGCATTTATGGGCACCCCAACATTGGCGACCTCGTGGCCGTGTTGCGCGACTCTACAAGCCACAACGTCGCACAGATGGTGGTCGACTTAGAAGATCTCTGCCACACGTGGTACTATCAGGTCGCCCCTACCTTCCGCCACCATGCAGCCATTTCCGCCGACGACCAGCAACGACTGCTGAAAGCACTGCCCGACTCGGTGCGCGACTCGCTCCTCGCCCCACGCGAATATGGCCTGACACTGAACCACGACCATACAGCCACGCCTCATGGTCAGTACCGGCACAGTATCGACGAGAAAAGCCCCGTCGTATACCCTGCCCCACACCGATACCGGCAATGGAGGCTCTACAACGGTAACTTGCTGCTCACACAGACGGCCATCGACTCTACAGGACAGTTGCGTACCGTGGGCACCGACACGGCGCAGATCCTGCTGCTACGCCACGACACGCTGACACTTCGGTTTGGCGACAACGACATAAAAGGCTATTACGGCAAACCCGAAAAAGAAAAAGAACAATAACAGTAGGGGGACCTGCCTTCATCTTTCGCTCCTTTTGGGGCGGTAGCAGATGGGGAGCAGATGTTTTTATCTGCTCCCCATCTGATACACTGATAGCCAATTGATTACCAACTATTTACACATAGATAGCAGATATTTTTGACAACTTTTTTCAATAGGTATTCCACATTGCTTTATGAGGTCGCCAATTCAGCCTGTATTAGGGTGCAATCCAGCCTGATTTGCACTTCAAAACAGGCTGAATTGAGTTGCAAAACAGGCTGAATTGCGACCCAATTCAGCCTGAATTATCAACATGAGAAAGTTCTGCACAGTAACTTTATTTTAAAACATACTGTATTTTCCATTTTTTTTTGTAATTTTGCACGCAAATTACAAAAATCATGGCAGAAACGAACAACAGTATTCTACAAAAGCTCGATGGTCTGGAGAGCCGATTCGAGGAAGTATCGACACTCATCACCGACCCCGCAGTGATTGCCGACCAGCAACGCTTCGTGAAACTGACGAAGGAGTATAAAGACCTGGGCGACATCATGGATGCCCGTAAGCGCTACATAGCCTGTCTGAATGGCATAAAAGAAGCTAAGGACATCTTGGCCAACGAAGACGACCCCGAGATGAAGGAGATGGCACGCGAAGAACTGGCAGCCAACGAGGCCCTGCAGCCGAAATTGGAAGAAGAAATAAAAATAGCGCTGATTCCCAAGGATCCCGAGGACGCAAAGAACGTGCAGATGGAAATACGTGCCGGCACCGGCGGCGACGAGGCATGCCTCTTTGCCGGCGACCTGTTCAAGATGTACAAGAGCTTCTGCGATTCAAAGGGCTGGCAGCTCAGCATCACCAGCGTCTCTGAGGGTGCCGTGGGCGGCTATAAGGAAATAGACTTTGCCGTAAGCGGTGCCGACGTATATGGCACACTGAAGTACGAATCGGGAGTGCACCGCGTCCAGCGCGTCCCTGCCACCGAGACACAGGGCCGCATGCACACTTCGGCCGCCACGGTGGCCGTGCTGCCCGAGGCCGACAAGTTTGAGGTGCACGTGAACGAGGGCGAGATAAAATGGGACACCTTCCGCTCGTCGGGAGCAGGCGGACAGAACGTAAACAAGGTGGAATCGGGCGTAAGACTGCGCTACATGTGGAAGAACCCCAACACTGGCGAGACCGAGGAAATTCTGATAGAATGTACCGAGACCCGCGACCAACCCAAAAACAAAGAACGCGCACTGTCGAGGCTCTACACCTTCATCTACGACAAGGAGCACCAGAAATACATGGACGACATCGCATCAAGGCGCAAGAGCCTCGTGAGCACAGGCGACCGCTCGGCCAAAATACGTACCTACAACTTTCCGCAAGGGCGCGTCACCGACCACCGCATCGGTTTCACCACCCACGACCTGCAAGGCTTTCTCAGCGGCGACATACAACCGATGATCGACGCACTGACCGTGGCCGAAAATGCAGAAAGAATGAAGGAAAGCGAACTGTAGAGATACCTACAAGAACATACGAACCCTAAGAAAGTAGAATCATTCACAATTATGACAAGACAAGAACTGATAGAACAGATACGCCAGAAAAAGACGTTTCTCTGCGTAGGTCTCGACACTGACCTGAAAAAGATTCCGCAGCACCTGCTGAAGGAAGACGACCCCATCTTCAGCTTCAATCGTGCCATCATCGATGCCACGGCTCCCTACTGCGTGGCCTACAAGCCCAACCTGGCATTCTACGAGGCTTTCGGCGTGAAGGGCATGGTGTCGTTTGAGAAGACCATCGACTACCTGAAGAAGAACTTCCCGCAACACTTCATCATCGCCGATGCCAAACGAGGCGACATCGGCAATACCAGCGCCATGTATGCGCGCACCTTCTTCGAAGCCTACGACGTAGACTCGCTGACCGTGGCCCCCTACATGGGCGAAGACTCCGTAACGCCCTTCCTCGGCTATGAGGGGAAATGGGTCATCGTGCTCGCACTGACGTCGAACAAGGGTTCGCACGATTTCCAGCTGACAGCAGACGCGCAGGGAGAGCGACTGTTCGAGAAGGTGCTTAAAATATCCCAGCAATGGGGCACCGACGAGAACATGATGTATGTGGTGGGTGCCACACAAGGCAAGATGTTTGAAGACATTCGCCGCATAGCCCCCACCCACTTCCTGCTTGTGCCCGGCGTGGGTGCACAAGGAGGCAGCCTGCAGGAGGTGTGCCGCTACGGCATGACCAAAGACTGCGGCCTGCTGGTCAACTCAAGCCGAGGCATCATCTATGCCGGCAACGATGAGCACTTTGCCGAAGTGGCAGCACAAAAGGCACGCGAGCTGCAGCAGGAAATGGCCGCCGAACTGGCCCAGAAAGGCATTTGATGGAGCTTCTGGCGGCAGTCATCATCTACTTCTGCGCACTTTTTGCCATCAGCCGATGGAGTGCACAAAAGGCTACCAATGCCACCTTCTACCGAGGCGAGCGACGCTCGCCATGGTGGATGGTGGCATTCGGCATGATTGGCGCATCGGTCTCGGGCATCACCTTCGTGAGCGTGCCTGGCATGGTGCTCACCTCGGCCATGACCTACCTGCAGCTGTGCATGGGCTTCATACTTGGCTATCTGGCCATCGCCTTTGTGCTGCTGCCCGTCTACTACCGCCTAAACCTCACCACCATCTACGGTTACTTAGCCCAACGGCTTGGCCCATGCTCCTACAGCACCGGGGCGTGGTTCTTCTTGCTGTCGAAGATGGCAGGGGCAGCGGTGATATTTTATGTGGTCTGCATCATCTTGCAGCAATTCGCCTTTCAGGAGCTGGGCCTTCCGTTCGGACTTACCGTCGTTGGCCTGGTGGCCCTCATCTGGCTATATACCCATCGTGGCGGCATTCGCACGCTGGTGTTCACCGATGTTTTTCAGACCGTCTGTCTGTTCTCTGCCCTCATCCTTATTATATATAATGTAATGGAGTCCATGAATCTCTCGCTATCTGATGCCATTAGCCGCATCGCGACCGACGAGCGCAGCAGGGTGCTGGTGATGGACGACTGGGCTTCGCCACACAACTTCTGGAAGCAGTTGCTCAGCGGCATGTTCATTGTGATTGTGATGACGGGATTAGACCAAGACATGATGCAGAAAAACCTGACCTGCCAAACGTTGCGAGAAGCCCAGAAAGACATGTGCACGTATGGGGTGGCCTTCCTGCCCGCCAATCTGCTGTTCCTTTCGCTTGGCGTGCTGCTGGCACAGTTTTTTGCCAGTCAGTCGATGCCCCTTCCCGACAGTGGCGACCGTCTTCTGCCTCTTTTTGTAGAACAGAGCGGGCCGACCATCGGCCTACTGTTCACACTGGGCATCGTGGCAGCATCGTTCTCGAGTGCCGACTCGGCACTTACATCGCTCACCACCTGCTTCTGCGTCGACATCTGCCACCGCCCTGCCGACGAGCAGCTACGACGCAAGGTGCACGTGGGCATGTGCGCCCTGTTTGTGGTATCAATTCTCATTTTCCATGCCGCCAACTCCACCAGCCTCATCGATGCCATCTACACGATGGTAAGCTATACTTACGGCCCGCTGTTGGGATTGTTTGCCTTCGGACTGTTCACCCGCCTGCAATTGCGCGACCGATGGGTGCCTTTCGTGGCCATTGCCTCTCCCCTGCTTTGCTTTGCCATAGAGCAAGCGGCAAAAGAGCAGTTCGGCTACCATTTCGGCTACGAACTGCTCCTGCTTAACGGAATGCTCACGCTATGCGGACTGTTGCTTATCAGCCTACGGCCACAAGCCTGAACTGTCGGTGGGTGGCTCTATAGTCGAAAGCCTTGGCCACTTTACGCGCATCTTCCTCGTCTTCGGTTTTCATTGGAAAGGCTTCTCCTGCCTTAAACAGCTTCAGCGTCTCGATGATGGCTGGGTCGTCGGCATTCAGATATTCTATCCACTGTTGCTCGTCGAGCACGTTATAAATAATTCTGCTTATCAGGAAGCGCTCCAACAGCTTGTGCGATTTCTGAATCATCAAGTTGCGACGCTTCAGCCCCTGCTTGTCGGCGTATGAAGCAAACTTGTCGACGATGTTCTGCCGTTTCAGATATTTTTCCAACTCGCCCACCTCTTCATAGTTGGCCAGTTCTGCACGTTTATCGTCTGTATACTCATAAGCATACTGGAACACCAATCCGGACATGGTTGCCTCTTTATAGTAAGATGTGTAGTTGGTAGTGTCTTCACCCACGAAAATGTCGGGCGTGATGCCTCCGCCGCCATAGACTACCCTTCCTCCTACGGTCTGATAGGCAGGTCCGGTGTGCTTGATGCTGTCTTGCGAGAAGAACTCGCCGTGCTGGTAGCGCAGCAGCAGGTCTTCCTCGTAGTCCTTATCCTGTCCGCTGGTATAGGGCTTCTGTATGCACCGGCCCGATGGCGAATAGTAGCGCGCGATGGTAAGGCGCATCATCGAGCCGTCGTTGAACTCGATGGGCTGCTGCACCAAGCCTTTGCCAAACGAGCGGCGCCCGATGATGGTGCCCCGGTCGTTGTCTTGTATGGCTCCGGCCAGAATCTCGCTGGCCGAGGCCGAGCCCTCGTCGATGAGCACCACGAGGGGTATGCTCTGGTAGGAGCCGCGACCGTCGCTGCGATACTCCTGCCGCTGCGAGCGGCGGCCCTCAGTATAGACGATGAGCCGGTTCTTGGGCAGGAACTCGTTGGCTATCTGCACCGCCGAGCCTAAGTAGCCACCAGTGTTGCCCCGCAGGTCGATGGTGAGGTTCTTGAAGCCCTCCTGCGACAGTTGTGCCAAGCCGATGAGCAGCTCGGGGAAAGTGTTTTCGCCAAAATTCTTGATGCGGATATAGCCTGTCTCATCGTCGAGCATGTAGACGGCATTCACGCTGTGCATGGGTATTTCGCCACGCGTCACGACGATGTGGCGCAGCTCTTTGTCGCCCCGGCGCACGATGCCCAGCTTCACCTTCGTGTCCTTGGGACCTTTCAGACGGTGCATGGCCTCCTCGTTGGTCAGGTCCTTGCCCACGAAGGCCGAGTCGTCTACCTCTACAATCTTGTCGCCCTCGAGCACGCCGGCACGCTCAGAGGGGCCATTCTTGATGACGCGCTGCACGCGCAGGGTGTCCTTGCGAATGGTGAACTCGATACCCACGCCGGAGAAGGAGCCGCGCAGGTCGTCTTCGGCCATCTGCTTGTCTTTGGCCGAGATATAAACCGAGTGGGGATCAAGCTCGCTCAGAATGGTAGGCATGGCCTTCTCTACAAGGTCGCCCACGTCGACGGTGTCTACATATTGGTCGTCCACGATATGCAGGAGGTTGTTTAGCTTGTTAGAGCCCGAATTGATAATGCTCAGCCTTGTGCCACCAAAATGGTTGGCATAGAAGGTGCCGATGAAAATGCCCACGACAGCGCTCAAGGCCAGCCATAGGGGCGAAAAACGATTTTGCTTGCTCATAGTGTGTCTTGCAATAGAAGGAATCAGGAAAGAGAAACGCTAATCTTTGTCTACATCGAGAAACTCCACGTCGATGCCCGCCCTTTCGAGCAGCTCAATGCCATCGGTGAGCCGGTACTTCTCGCCATAGACCACACGGCGTATGCCAGCCTGGATGATGAGCTTGGCACACTCTATGCAGGGCGAGGCCGTGATATAGATGGTAGCCCCGTCGCTGTTGTTGCCCGAACGTGCCAGCTTTGTGATGGCATTGGCCTCGGCATGCAGCACGTAGGGTTTCGACACGTTGTTCTCGTCTTCACAAACATTCTCGAACCCCGTGGGCGTGCCATTGTAGCCATCGCTGATGATCATCTTGTCTTTCACCACCAGGGCGCCCACCTGCCGCCGCTGGCAGTAGCTGTTCTCGGCCCAGATGCGCGCCATGCGCAGGTAGCGAGCGTCCAGCTTCTGTTGTTTGTCGTCTATCATGACTCCTTGGTTATTTCAATTTTATCTTACAATTTGGCATGCAAAGTTACGTCTTTTTCGTGAAATGGCAAACAGATACGTGCTTTTTTCACCTAAATTTATAGTGAAAGATTTTGCAGATTGAAGAAATACTCGTAATTTTGCACGCAAAATCAACGCAACGATGGCAAACAACTTAAGATTTCAAGTAGTAGAAGAGGCCTTCAAGAAACGGGCACTCGAAGTAGTCACCCCCAGCGAGAGACCTTCAGAATACTTTGGCAAATATGTTTTTAATCGTGAGAAAATGTATAAGTATCTGCCAAAGGAAGTTTACGACAAGCTTATCGACGTGATAGACAACGGCGCGCGGCTCGACCGCTCGATAGCCGATTCAGTGGCAGCAGGCATGAAGCAGTGGGCCACCGAGATGGGCTGCACCCACTACACCCACTGGTTCCAGCCGCTCACGGAGGGCACGGCCGAGAAGCACGATGCCTTTGTGGAGCACGACGGCAAGGGCGGCATGATAGAGAAATTCAGCGGCAAGCTGCTGGTGCAGCAAGAGCCCGATGCCAGCAGCTTCCCCAACGGCGGCATACGCAACACCTTCGAGGCCCGTGGCTACTCGGCCTGGGATCCCACCTCGCCCGTGTTCATCATCGACGACACGCTCTGCATACCCACCATCTTCATTGCCTATACCGGCGAGGCGCTCGACTACAAGGCCCCGCTGCTGCGCGCGCTGCACGCCGTGAGCCGTGCGGCCACCGACGTGTGCCGCCTGTTCTACGACGACGTGCAGAAGTGCCAGGTCAACCTGGGATGGGAGCAGGAGTACTTCCTCGTAGACGAGGGTCTCTACTCGGCACGCCCCGACCTGATGCTCACCGGGCGCACACTGATGGGCCACGAGAGCGCAAAGAACCAACAGATGGACGACCACTATTTTGGCACCATACCCGACCGTGTGCAGGCTTTCATGAAAGACCTGGAGATTCAGGCCCTGGAGCTGGCCATTCCCTGCAAGACACGGCACAATGAGGTAGCACCCAACCAGTTCGAGCTGGCTCCCATCTTCGAGGAGTGCAACCTGGCCGTAGACCATAACATGCTGCTCATGAGCCTCATGAAGCGCGTGGCACGCAAGCATGGCTTCCGCGTGCTGCTCCACGAGAAGCCCTTCGACGGCATCAACGGCTCTGGCAAGCACAACAACTGGAGCCTGACTACCGACACGGGCATCCTGCTGCATGCTCCAGGCACCACTCCCGAGGAAAACCTGCGCTTCATCACCTTCATCGTAGAGACGCTCATGGCCGTCTACCGCCACAACGGACTGCTGAAAGCATCGATCATGAGCGCCACCAACGCCCACCGACTGGGCGGCAACGAGGCTCCGCCCAGCATCATCTCGAGCTTCCTGGGCACACAGCTCACCGAACTGCTCGACCATATAGAGCAGAGCGATACCAACGAGCTGTTTAACCTCAAGGGCAAGCAGGGCATGGAAATCGACATTCCACAGATTCCCGACCTCATTGTAGACAATACCGACCGCAACCGTACCTCGCCCTTTGCCTTCACCGGCAACCGCTTCGAATTTCGCGCACCGGGGTCGAGCGTGAACTGCGCCTCGGCCATGATTGCGCTCAATGCCGCCATGGCCGAAGCACTCATCTCGTTCAAGGAGCGGGTCGACGTGCTCATCAAGGCGGGCGAAAGCAAGGTGGGTGCCATTCTTCAGACCCTGAAGGACGACATCAAGACGTGCAAGCCCGTGCGCTTCGACGGAAACGGCTATTCGGAAGAATGGGTGAAAGAGGCTGCCCGACGCGGCCTGGACGTAGAGAAGTCGTGCCCCATCATCTTTGAGCACTATCTCGACGATTCGACCGTGAAGATGTTTGAGAGCACCAAGGTGATGAACCGCAAGGAACTCGAGGCACGCAACGAGGTAAAGTGGGAGATGTATGTCAAGACCGTGCAGATAGAGGCGCGCGTGCTGGGCGACCTGGCCATGAACCACATCATACCCGTGTCGACTCACTACCAGAGCCAGCTCATCAAAAACGTACAGGGCATGAAGAGCGTGTTCTGCGAGGAAAAGGCCACACGGCTGTCGGCACGCAACATGAAGCTCATCGAGGAGATTGCCGAGCGCACCGAACGCATAGAGCAACTGGTGGAAGAGCTGACCGAGGCACGCCGCGTAGCCAACCGCATAGCTGCCATTCACCAGCGGGCCATTGCCTATCACGACACCGTGTGCCCCAAGATGGAGGCCATCCGCAACGAGGTAGACCACCTGGAGATGATCGTGGAAGACGGTCTCTGGACGCTGCCCAAATATCGCGAGCTGCTGTTCATCAGATAAGCCGACAACAGCAAAAAAAGAACGGCTGCACTCTTTTTGGGGCGCAGCCGTTCTTTTTTTCTATCGGGAGACCGTTACATCTTGCCCTGATCGCCCAGGTATGAGTCTTTGAAGCCAAGGAAGTAGAGCACGCCGTCGAGCCCGATTGTGTTGATGCTCTGCTTGGCATTGGCCACAACACGTGGCTTGGCATGGAAGGCTATGCCCAGTCCTGCCTCGCTGATCATGGGCAGGTCGTTGGCACCGTCGCCCACGGCAATGGTCTGTGCCAGATTCACCTTCTCCACCTGTGCGATGAGCTTCAGCAGCTCGGCCTTCCGGTGGCCGTCGACCACCTCGCCCACATAGCGCCCGGTGAGCTTGCCGTTCTCGTCTATCTCGAGTTCGTTGGCGTAGACATAGTCTATGCCATACTTGCGCTGCAGATATTCGCCGAAATAAGTAAAACCACCCGACAGAATGGCAATCTTGTAGCCGCAACGCTTCAGGATGGTCATCAGCCGGTCGGCACCTTCGGTAATGGGCAGGTGCTCGGCTATATCCTGCATCACGCTCACATCGAGGCCCTTCAGCAGCGACACCCGTCGGGCGAAGCTCTCCTTGAAGTCGATCTCGCCACGCATGGCACTCTCGGTGATGGCCCTCACCTCTGCTCCTACGCCCGCCCGTTCGGCCAGTTCGTCAATGCACTCAGTCTGGATAAGGGTAGAATCCATATCAAAGCAGATGAGCCGGCGCATGCGGCGGAACATATCGTCGCGCTGGAAGGAGAAGTCAATTTCCATTTCGGCCGACAGCTTCAGAAACTGCGACTGCATCTCCTGCCGGTCGCGCGGCTCGCCGCGCAGCGAGAACTCTATGCAGGCACGCACGTGCTTTGCCGGGTTCTTGATGCTTCGCCGGCCTGTCATTCGGCGAATGGCATCGATATTGAATCCCTGTTCGGCTATCACGCGGGTGGCCGCCTCTATCTGCCGGGCCTCCAGCTGGCGCCCCATCACCATTAAGATGTAGCGGTTCTTGCCCTGATGGCCCACCCAGTCTTCATATTCATCGTCGCTGATGGGCGAGAAGCCGATGTTGATGCCCAGTTCGGTGGCCTTGAACAGCAGTTCCTTCATCACCTGACCCGAGTGCGTCTCGTCCATGCGGATGAGAATGCCAAGCGAGAGCGTAGAGTGTATGTCGGCCTGGCCTATGTCGAGTATCTGGGCATTGTATCTGGCCAGGATAGCCATTACCGAGGCTGTCAGGCCAGGACGGTCCTGGCCTGTGATGCGAACCAATATTTGTTCTTTCCTTGTTGTCGTTTCCATAATTCAGTCATGATTTGCTTGCAAAGGTAATATAAAAAATTGTGAAGTATGCTCGCATTTCGCGATTTTTTAGTACCTTTGCGGCCAAAATTCGAATTTTAATAGTTTTTTAGGAATGAATATTTCTTATAAATGGCTGAAGGAGTATGTAGACTTCGACCTTACGCCGCAACAGGTGTGCGATGCGCTCACGTCAACGGGTCTGGAAGTAGATGCTCTGGAAGAAGTACAGTCTATCCGCGGTGGACTGAAAGGATTGTATGTGGGCAAGGTGCTCACCTGCGAGCTTCACCCCAACAGCGACCACCTGCATGTCACCACCGTTGATTTAGGCCATGGCGAGCCCTCGCAGATTGTGTGCGGTGCTCCCAATGTAGCAGCAGGCCTGAAGGTGATCGTGGCCGACCTGGGCTGCGTGCTCTACGACGGCGACAAAGAGTTTGTAATCAAGAAGTCGAAACTGCGCGGTGTGGAATCGTGCGGCATGATCTGTGCTGAAGACGAGATTGGCGTAGGCACCTCGCACGATGGCATCATCGTGCTGCCCGACGATGCCGTGGTAGGCATGCCAGCCGCCGAGTACTATCACTTGGAGAGCGACTGGCTCATCGAGATCGACATCACCGCCAATCGTGCCGATGCCCTTTCCCACTGGGGCGTGGCACGCGACCTCTATGCCTGGCTGCGCCAGAACGGCTATCACACCCAGCTGCACCGCCCCGAGGTCGGCGATTTCGCAGTCGACAACCACGACCTCCCCATCGACGTGGTCATCGAGAACCAGGAGGCTTGCCGCCGCTACGCCTGCGTGAGCATCACGGGCTGCGAGGTGAAGGAGAGTCCCGACTGGCTGAAGACGAAGCTGACCACCATCGGCCTACGTCCTATTAATAATATTGTAGACATTACCAACTACGTGATGATGGCCGTGGGCCAGCCCCTGCACTGCTTCGATGCCGACATGGTGACGGGCCACAAGATTGTGGTGAAGACCCTGCCCGAGGGCACGCCCTTCGTCACCCTCGACGGTGTGGAGCACAAGCTCAGCGACCGCGACCTGGCCATCTGCAATGCCGAAGAGCCCATGTGCATTGCCGGTGTGTTCGGCGGCAAGGGCAGCGGCACCTACGAGACCACCCGCAACGTAGTGCTCGAATCGGCCTACTTCCACCCCACGTGGATACGCAAGTCGGCTCGGCGGCACGGTCTTTCTACCGATGCCTCGTTCCGCTTCGAGCGCGGCATCGACCCCAATGGCACCATCGAGGCCCTGAAGCTGGCAGCAAAGCTATGCCGCGAGCTGGCTGGGGGCAAGGTGTCGATGGAGATACGCGACGAGTATCCCGTCAGGATGGAAAACCCCGTGGTCGACCTGCCATACAGCTACGTCCACTCGCTGGTGGGCAAGGACATTCCCACCGAGACCATCAAGAACATCTGCGAGTCTTTGGAAATGAAGGTGCTCAGCGAATGTGCCGAGGGCCTGCAGCTCGAAGTGCCCGCCTATCGTGTAGACGTGACCCGCCCCTGCGACGTGGTCGAAGACATCCTGCGCATCTATGGATATAATAATGTGGAGATTCCCACGCAGCTGAAGTCGTCGCTCGTCATCAAAGGCGAAGAGGACCGCAAGCACAAGCTGCAGAACGTGGTGAGCGAGCAGCTCGTGGGTGCCGGTTTTAACGAGATTCTGAACAATTCGTTAAGTAAGTCGTCGTATTACGACGACAAACAAGACGTGGTGCGCATCATGAACCCCCTCTCGAGCGATCTCGGCGTGATGCGGCAGACGCTGCTCTACGGTGGCCTGGAGAGCATTGAGCACAACGTGAAGCGCAAGGCTCAGAACCTGCGGTTCTTCGAGTTCGGCAACTGCTACTTCTTCGACCCCGGGAAGCAGAACGACGACAGCCCCATGCAGGCCTACAAGGAAGAGAACTACCTGGGGCTCTGGATTACGGGCAAGCGCGTGGAAGGCTCATGGGCACACCCCAACGAAGACAGCAGCTACTTCGAGCTGAGTGCCCACGTACAGAACATCTTGCAGCGCATAGGCCTGAAGCCCGGCATGCTCGTCACGAAGAAGAGCGACAACCCAAGCTTCTCGGCAGCCCTGCTCATGGAGAACCGGGGCGGCAAGAAACTCATCGAGATGGGCATCCTGTCGAAGAAGCTGCTGAAGCGGTTCGACCTGCAGCAGCCCGTCTATTTTGCCGAACTGAACTGGACACAGCTCATG
>CAMJLB010000081.1 GCA_946406555.1 uncultured Prevotellaceae bacterium
ACGTTCCCGTCCTGGAGGATTCCGAGGGAGCTGGCCGTACAGGACTTGCCCATGTGCTCTTGTTAAGCGGGTGCAAAGGTAAGCATAAAAAACAAGAATAACGAATAAAGGGCAAGGAGTTTGTGGTGTTTTAACCTATTTTAGATTTTCTGGCAATAAAAATGCGCCTCCAATAGAAGGCGCATTCCTGTATTTTTCCGTAGTTTAAATTTAAAGTAGGAAGGTTGGTGTTCTTATGTTGCAAAGGTACGCATTTTTTCTCTGAATCCAAAACTTTTCTACAACTTTTCCCTGTCTGTAGCGAAAATTGTCTCTTTGTCTGCCATTTATCGTGCTGCCATTTGTTCCATGTATTCGCTTGGCTGCAGGCCAAACTCCTTCTTGAAGCATGTAGAGAAATACTTTGGGTCTTTGAATCCCACCTTGTAGGCCAGTTCGCTTACGCGCAGGCTGGGTTGTGTCTGCGCCAGTTTCCTTGCTTCTTTCATGCGTATGTCGCGAATGAAAGCCGAGACGTTCAGTCCCGTGAGCGACCTCAGCTTGTTGTAGAGCGTAGATGCCGATGCCCCCATCTCGCTGGCAAAGGCATCGCGGTCGAAGTCGCTGTCGGACAGATGGCTGTAGACGCACTCGATGGCCCGGTGTAGAAAAGCCTCGTCGGGGGTGGGCTGTGTCATCTGGGTTTCAAGGCGTGTCTCTTCTATGGTCTGTGCCATGTATTCCCGCTGTATGCGCTTGCGGTTTTCAATGATGTTGTTGATGCGTAGTTTCAGGTCGCTCATGCGGAAAGGCTTGGTGATGTAGTCGTCGGCACCAATGAGCAGCGACAGGTTCTTGTCTTTCTCTTGGGTCTTAGCTGTGAGCAGAATCACGGGCAGATGGCTGGTGTTGGGGTCTTCTTTCACCTTTTGCGTGAGCTGATTACCGTCGAGTTCGGGCATCATTACGTCGCTGATGATGAGGTCGAGCTCCTTTTGCTGTATCACCTCCAAGGCTTCGCGTCCATTCTTTGCCGTGGTCACAAGGTATTCCTGGCTCAGTAGGCTCTGCATGAGCAGCAGCAGTTCTATGTTGTCTTCCACAAGCAGTATGCGGTAGGTCTCATCGTCGGCCGTCTCTGGGCCTTCGGCTGGCTTGGGCATCTCTTCTTCCTGTGGCACCAGCTGGGGCAGGTCGATAATGGCAGCCTTCGGCTTGCTGTTGTCAATGCGGTTTGTCTCGTCTATCTGTGAATGGGAGAAGGCTTCTTTGTTGATAGGCAGGTTGACGATGAAGGTGGTGCCTCTTCCTTCCTTGCTCTCGCAGTCTATGGTTCCTCCGTGCAGGAACACCAGGTCGCGGGTGAGCGGCAGGCCCAATCCGGTGCCCGTGGTGCGCATCTTGCGGTAGTCGCCGTCGTAGAAGCGATGGAACAGGTGCTTCTTCTTGTCCTCGGAAAGGCCGATGCCATTGTCTTTCACCTTTATTGTAATATGGTCGTAGGTGCTGTTGGTGATGGCCTCGAGGTCTACTTTGCCTCCTTGCGGCGTATATTTCGACGCATTAGAGAGCAGGTTATATATGATTTTGTCAAGTTTGTCGGTGTCTATCCACCCCATCATGGAGCGTGGGGTGCAATGAATGGTGAATTCCTGTTGCCGCTGATCCATGAGAGGCTTCAGGCAAAGAGCCGTCTGACTGATGTATTGCATTACGTCGCCCTGCGAGACGAGCAGTCGTTCTTCGCCAGACTGCAGTTTGCTGGTTTCTAGAATTTCCTGCAGTAGCCGCACCATTCGCTCTATGTTGAGTTCCATGAGAGCATAGCTCGAGCCAAATCGTGGCTCTTGTTCCCGCAGTTGCTCTATGGAGGCCGAAATCACGGTGAGCGGGGTGAGCAATTCGTGACTGATGTTGGTGAAGAGATTGTTCATCTGCAGGCGGTTGGTAATGCGCACGCTGCGGCTATAGAGCTGCCATGCCAATACCGAAAGCACGGTTATCGATGCGATGCCCAAGAGTATATATATGATGTTCATGTCCATTTGGGTAATAACTAAGCGTGTGCGAAGTTAGTATTTTTTGTTGAGATTACGGCAACTTTCTTTGGGAAATATCAAGATAGAGGTAGGAAAAACGTGATTTTTGGTTGGTAATGCGCTAATTGTTGCATTTTCTACCAAAAAATAACCAAACTTCGCCCCTGTTTAAAGAAGAAAGCATTACCTTTGCATCACAAAAGATTTTAATGGTTAAGGTTTATGGTTGATTAATTTAATTTCAATTTAAGTAAAGCTCTGCTGTGAAGCAGGGCTTTTCTGTTAATAATGCCTAATGATTTACGCAAGTGTAAGAAAAGAATTGTATATTTGGAGCGTGAAACGACAAATTATCAATCGTCTAACAATAAAAAATAAGGAGAAAGCAAAATGAAGAAAATGTTTTTTGGCGCATTCATGGCCTTGGTGCTATGTGGGTGCAGCGGTGAGCGTGAGTATCTGTCGTATCGTGGCATGTCGATGGGCATTTCGGCCAAGTCTATGTGCGATTCTCTTCAGCAGCAAGGATTGGCTATCGACACGCTGCACTCTGGCAGCACCAGCTATGTACTGGTCGACACGGTAGCCCGTAATTTTGTGGTAACCATTTTCCAGCAGAACGATACCATTATGGACATTCTTGAGCAGTATACTGCCACTTATAACGATTCTACTTCAAACTTGTGGCAAGCCCGTCACGATGAGTTTGAGAAAGAATTCGGCTGGCCCACCATGCGCCACAGTGGCGATTTGCACAAGGAGGCCTTCTATAAGAACGACAAGGGTACCGTGATACTGGAGCTGCTCAACACCTATTCGCCCACAATGAGCATTCGCTATTCGGTGAAGTCGATGGAGTAGTTCTTTTTTTAGAAGAAGTCGTCGTCGAAGTCGAAGTCGGTCTGTTGCTGTCTTGGCTGTGCAGGCAAGTCTTCGTCTTCGGCGCCTTCGTTTTCTGGTGCCTGTTCGTCTTGCTTCTCCTGCTCGATGGCCTCAGGAATGTTCAGCAGCTCTTCGTTGCTTATTTGCATAGGCATGAAGGTGCGCTCGTAGAATTCATCATAGTCTTTGAAGCTATAGCGTGAGCCTATCAGCGAGAGGTTATGCTCGCTGATGACCAGTGTGCGGCATTTGAAGAGCACGCTCTTCATCTGCTCGTCGGCCAGCAGCTTCCGTGCATATTGCAGTGCCTCGTCGAAGTTGAGGAATCCGCTCACGCGCATCAGGTTCAGTCCTGGCTGCCGGTCTATTTGCAGGTCGAAGTTGCGCACGAGGAAGTTCGAGAAGTTGTAGCGTGCCATCTCGTATAGCAGCTGGTTCTCGGCCTCGTAGGGATTTCCTGCCGGAATGTTGCCTACAGCGAGCGAGTCTGGCTGATAGGCAAGCAGGAAGAGGAAAGGCGCGTTTCTGTCGGCCGACAGCGTGTCGGTAGAAGTAGAGTCTTGAGCCAGCGAGAGGTCTCGGCGTGCCCAGATGTCGTCGAGGTCGAAGGTGCCTCCATAGAGCGTGCGGCCTTCCTGTACGCCCTTGATGATCATGCCGGCCAGCTCGCTCACCTCGCTCTTGGGGTATTTCTCTACCACTTGCTTCAGCTGGTCTACACAGCCTTTGGCATCGCCTTCGTTCAGCAGGCTCAGGCCTTCAATGAAGAGGAACTTAGGCCTGTTTTCGCCCAGCGGGAACCTTTCGGCCGATAGCTTGGCGTTGGTTTTCACCTCGTCGTAACGGCTTTTCTTGAATGCCTCGTAGGTGGCGCCATAGATGGAGTCTTCTATATGCTCTCCGAAGCGTGCATTCTCGAAATAGTTGGGGTCGCTCAGCAAGATTGTCCATTCGCTTTCGGGGAAGTCGGCCTGTAGGTGCGAGAGACATGCGTTGGCCGTTTCGGTGTCGCCCAGTCGGCTGTAGAGCAGGAAGAGGTGATACCAAGCCACGTCCATCTGCTCGAAGGTGGGATAGTCGGCCGTGAGTCTGAGCAGGTGTTTTTCGGCGAGGCCGAAATTCTCGAGCTTATCCTTAAAGATGATGCCGGCGTGGAACAGCCCGTCCATGATGATTTTGTTTGATGCTTCCACTTGTTCTTCGGTGAACGGGATCTGCGCCATGTAGTATTTGCGGTTGTGTGGGTCGAGTGCGGCACTGTCGGCAGGGTTTGCGGCAATAGAATCGCTCCCGGCTGTAGACGCATCGCCTCCGGCCAAAGAGTCGGTAGGCAGCGAGTCTTCGCCGTTGTTGCCGGCAGTGTCGAAGTTGTTCATGTTCACCACGGTTTGGTTGGCGCGTCGCCAGTTGTCGGCATTTTCTCGTTTTCCCCATTGTCGCATGAAGGTCTCTTTACCTTGTTGGACGGCTGTGGGGTTATAGAAATACCATGCTCCGTTTTGCTGCTGGTTGGCCACGGTGGGTGCCGTGGGTGTGTTCCTCATGTTTCTGTTGCCCATGGCGCTTTGCTTTTGCGTGGCAGCCTCCACTTCGGCTTCGCGGGCCTTGTCGGCCTCTTCTTTTTCCTTCTTTTTCAGTGCCTCTATCACGCGGTCGATGGCTGCGTTTCGTTCGTCCTCCGGCATTTTGGCCAGTTCCTGCAACGAGTCTTGCAGGTGTATGGCGTCGGTGTAGGGCACCAGTTCGTCGAGCACCTTCGAGCGGTTCGACAGTTCTTCATAGTCGGGTCTGTCTTTGTCGAGCAGGCCGATGGCCTCGCCGTAGCATCGCTGGGCATCGTTGAATTTCTCCATCGTCCAGTAGATGTCGCCCAGCCGCAGTAGCAGCACGCCTTTCTCTATGCCGCTGCGTGTGGCCTTCTCGTTGCCCGTCTCGTAGGCTTCAATGGCTTTCAGTGTGTCTTTCTGCATCAGGTAGATGTTGCCTATGGCATAGTAGACCTGGTCCAGGTAGTCTTTGTTGTTGTCGTTGCGGGCCATGCGCCTCAGTTTGCTTATCATGCCCTTGGCGTTGCCTTCGGCCATGACCTCTGTCTGTGCGATGCGTGCGTTGAACTCCATTTCGTAGGGTGGGTTCTGCCGTATCACCTTTCTGTAAGCCTGATAGGCTTCCTTCTTATGGCCCAGTCGGGTTTCTATCTGTGCCATCAGGAACCACATTCGTGCCTTTTGCACCTTTCTGCTCTCGTGGCTGATGGCTTTGCGCAGATAGGGTATGGCCCTCTGGTAGTCGCCATTCTTTATGTAGTAGTTGGCATAGGTATAGTCCCAGTCTTTCTGCGCGCGGTAGTGTATCGAGTCGCGGCTTATGTTCCTTATGATGTCTTCGGCGTCGTAGAGCCAGTCGAGTTCCATATAGCAGCGTGCCAGCCAGGAGCGTGCTATGCCATTGATGTCGGGCTGCGTGTGATACAGCTTCGACATATAAGAGAAGGTGGCTGCCGCCTCGTTGAACTCTCCCTTTTGAAACTGCGACTTTCCCATGAGCAGCCATGCCTTCCAGATGAAGGGGTTGTACTCCAGCCGGCCCAGCCATTCTTTGTCCTTGTCGGTTTTCCTCCTGCTTTTGGTCCATTTGGGCTTGGCTTTTATAGAGTGCTGCTTGATGGCCTTTTCGCTTTTCTCGATGGCACGGTCGAAGTTGCCCTTTCCCATGCCCTGGCTTGCTTTGTTGCCCACGGTGTAGAATGGCAGCAGTTCGGTGTAATTGTCCTTGTTGCCTTTCTCTTTTTCCAGTGCTCCGTCGATGTAAGCCTGCGATCCGTTGAAGTAGGTGTTGTATCGTGCTGAGAACGATTGCCAGAATCGGCTTCTTGCGGTATTCTTATGCGCAGAACAGCCCGCCATCGTCAGAGCGACGATGGCGATGAGCAGAAAGATATGTGCCGTTTTACGCATGCTATTCTTTTAAACGGACTGTTCGTGTGGTTTATTGCCTTCTTTTCGTTTTTTCTCGTCCATAAGACACGCAATTTTGCATGAGCCATCGTTATGGCTGGTGCAGGTGGCGCAATCCTGGCCCACGTTTATAGGCTCGTCGGTGCCTCCTTTGCTGAAGAGCGAGGCAATGGCCGCCACGGCCCCTAATGCCAGGATCGATGCGATGCTGATGATGATGAACCCCACGTTAAGTTCTTGCTTTTGTCTGTTTTAACAATTCTCTATGATGAAGCCCGCCTTCTTCAGGTCTTCCCAGAAGTGCGGATACGACTTGGTGACCACCATGGGTTCTCTTATGATGATGCTTTGTTGCATGGCTACCGGTGCAAATGCCATGGCCATGCGGTGGTCTTCGTAGGTGTCGATGGCAGGAGTCTCTTCCGGCTTGCATCGTTCGCCGTCCCAAAACAGTTCGCAGCCGTTCTTGTCGTGTATCACGATGCCCAGCTTGCGCATTTCCTTTTTCAGTGCCTCTATGCGGTCGGTCTCCTTGATCTTGAGCGTCTGCAGGCCGGTGAAGTGGAATTTCACGCCCATCATGGCGCAGCACACCACGAAGGTCTGTGCCAGGTCGGGCGAGTTCAGGAAGTCGTATTCCAGTCTCGACACGCGGTGCCCGTTCTTCTTGATGGTGACCATCGTGGGCTTGCCTGCCTCCTTCGACTCGAAGATGGTCTTTACGCCGAGCAGGCTGAAGATGTATCGCACCGACGAGTCGCCCTGCTTCGAGCCATCCATGAGCCCTTCGAGCCTCACCTCTACGTCGTTGGCCTTGCTCAGTGCCACCATCTCGTACCAGTAGGAGGCTGCGCTCCAGTCGTTTTCTATAAGGTACGCGCGGGAAGCGTAAGGCTGAGGCTTCACGGTGATGGTGTCTATCGATGTCCATTCGGCATCGGCCCCATACTCTCTCATCATCCACAGCGTAAGGTCGATGTAGGGCCGCGAGATGATTTCCCCGGTAAGGTGGAGCTCCAGCCCTTTGTCGAGCGTGGGGCCGATCATGAGCAGTGCCGAGATATATTGCGAGCTTATGTTGCCAGGCACTTCGAGCAGGCCACCTTTCAGCCTCTGGCCTTCGATGCGCAGTGGCGGATAGCCCTCGGTTTCGGTGTAGCTTATCTGTGCCCCCAGGCGCAGCAGCGCGTCGACCAGTATTTTTATGGGCCGGTGCTTCATTCGGTCGGTGCCTGTAATCACGTGCTCCCCACATTCTGTCGAGGCCAGCATGGCTGTCATGAACCTCATGGCGGTGCCGGCCGCCTTGATGTCGATGACAGGGGGCATGCCCTCCAGGGCCCTCACGATGACCTCGGTATCGTCGCAGTTGCTCAGGTTTTCGGGCATCAGTGCTCCTCCCGACAGGGCATGGATGATCAGGGCGCGGTTCGAAATGCTTTTCGATGCAGGGAGCTTTACGGTGGTGCCTAAGTATTGTGGCGATTGAATCTTATATTGTGTCATGGTTTTCTCTGTTTTTACTTATTGCGTTTCTGTGTCGTTTTTTTACTCGAAGTGCAGTGTAAATACGATCATCTTGGTGTTGGCCTCGGTCACGCTCAGGGCGTGTGCCCTTTTGTTGATGTCGCTCAGTTCGGCAATGTGGTTGCTGTCGAGCGCATTGAGCATGCCAAAGCAGAACTTCAGCTCTGGTATCAGCTTGAAGAAGCGCAGGTAGAAGTCGCAGCCCATGCCCACTTCAAACATCACGTCGTATCGTTTCAGCTGTATGTACTCTTGGTCTTTTCCTGCCAGGTTGATCATGGGGTTCAGTCCGGCCATGATGTAAGGCCTGTAGTTGTTGAACCGCTGTGCGGCGAACTTCAGGTCGATGGGCATGGAGATATAGGTGTTCTTTAGGTCTTGGGTGATGTGTGATGGCATTCCGCTTTCGTCCATCTCCAGCAGGTTGCGGAAGGTGAGGCGCTTGGAGCCGAAGTGCATGGCAGGCGAGAATCGCAGGGCGAAATGCTGGTTCAGCCTTATGTCGGCCAGCACGCCCACGCTGAATCCCGGGTTCCACATGTCGGCATCGCACACGATGCTCGCCGGCATCTCGGTACCGTCTTCCATTCGTATGGTTTGTGGTCCCACGTTCTGGAACTCTACGTCTTGCAGGTTCATGCCAATAAGTATGCCAAAGTGCATGGGGCGCAAGTCTATATAAGGCTTGTTTTGCACTTTCCGCTTCTGTGCGGCGACCCCCAAGGCCACCGATAGGGCTATAATGATGGTCAGTATTCTTTTCATTACTACTTATTATTATAACGTTTTTTTCTGCAAGTTATTATATACTGAATTATTTCGACGAAGTATAAATTGTAAAAATAAATACTGAAATATTGGTATTATTTGGAAAAAGTTCTTACCTTTGCATCATCAAAAATGAGTATTAACAAACTTAATCAATAACAATTTAATTACAGAGAACTATGGCATACGTAATTGGTGATGACTGCATTGCATGTGGAACATGCGCAAGTGAGTGCCCCGTTGAGGCAATTTCTGAAGGCGAAAAGTACGTGATCGACGCTGATGCTTGCACCGAGTGTGGCACGTGCGCAAGTGTTTGCCCCTCAGAGGCTATCAGCCTTGGCTAATTTCTTCATTAGCTTCATAAACCAAAAAAGAAAGGCTCTCTCAGCAATGAGGGGGCCTTTCTCGTGGAATGACGAATGTGATTCCACATTCGTCATTCCACATTCGTCATTCTTACAGGTTCGGGTTTATTTCGCTCCATTTCGAGATTTCGGGCACGATGTTCAGCGTCACCAGCTCGTCGCGCATCTTGCACAGGTGCTCGTAGCTCTGGTCCAGCTTGGCGTTCTCCTCGGGTGTGCCCTGTGGCACCTCAAACTTGGCACCTTCGGCAGTCATGGTGGTCTTCATGGCCATCATGATGTGGTCGTACTTGTCGGTCTTCACATACGTGCCGACGGGGAAGCGGAAGGGTTCGCCACCCATGGCAGCGCGAATCATCTCTACGCTCAGGTAGGCAGGGCTCTGGAACGAGCTGCGTCCGCGCAGTTCAATAATCTTGGCGCCTCCCTTGGTCACGTCGACCTTCATCTGCTCCCATTCCTCGGCGGTGAACTCGGGCGTGCCGATGATGTCGGTGAGCTTGCGGCCCTTGATGGTGACGTGGCTGCCGAAGACGGCCATCTGCTCTCCGTGGCCGCCATAGGTGGCGCAACCGGTAATCTCGCACTGCTTCACGCCGAACTTCTTGGCCAGTGCGCTCTGCAGGCGGGTGGTGTCGAGTCCGGCCAGTGTGGTCACCTGTCCGGGTTTCAGTCCGCTGTAGAGCAGCGTCACCAGTCCGGTGAGGTCGGCGGGGTTGAAGATAATCACTACGTGCTTCACGTCGGGGCAGAATTTCTTGATGTTCATGCCCAGCTCTTCGGCAATCTTGCAGTTGCCGGCCAGCAGGTCTTCGCGGGTCATGCCAGCCTTACGGGGAGCACCGCCCGACGAGATGATGTACTTGGCGTTGGTGAAAGCCTCCTCTACGTCGGTGGTGGCCACGATGTTTGCCTCGTCGAAGCCGCTCTGGCGCATCTCCTCGGCCACGCCCTCTACAGCGTTGGCTGCGAAAGGAATATCATAGAGACAGATTTCACTCGTCAGACCCATCATCAGGGCAGTCTGAACCATGTTTGAACCAATTGCGCCGGCTGCGCCGACGATGACAAGCTTGTCGTTAGTTAAAAATGCCATAACAAATTACGATTTTTAGATTTATTTTTTTGCTTATTATGCTTTTTCGTCTTCAGTAGCGTTGCGTAAAGGGCTGTTTCCCGCCCCTTTCTCAACGTGGTTGCAAAGATACGGAAAAAAAACGGAAGTAGCTAATTTCATGCTTAATTATTATGTTATTTATTCTGAAAAAATACATCTTTGCAAAGTCTATGTTGCAAAATGCCCCACCTCTTTTTTATATTGGCAGATTTTTTTTTCCCGTATCGAAAAAAATGCCTACCTTTGCACTTTCAATCTACGGATAGCAAGATACAATAAAAAGACAGACAAAAAAGTTTTTCATTTATGGCATCGGTAAATACGGTAAGTGGCGATCGTGGCAAGGGCGTACTTCGTTCGCTCGACTGGTGGACGGTTATCATCTATGTGGCATTGCTCACTTTTGGTTGGTTTAGTGTGTGTGGGGCCAGCTACACCTATGGCGAGACCGACCTGCTGTCGCTCGACAGCCGTTCTGGCATGCAGATTGTGTGGATAGGCACCTCCATGTTCCTTGGCCTGGTGTTGCTCCTGCTCGACGACCGTTTCTATGAGACGTTTGCCTATGTCCTGTTTGGCTTCATGCTGTTGCTCCTTTTTGTCACCATTTTCAATCCGCACACCATCAAGGGTTCGCGTTCCTGGCTGGTTCTGGGTCCCTTGCGGCTGCAGCCGGCCGAGTTTGCCAAGTTTGCCACCGCCTTGGCCTTGGCCAAGTTCATGAGCAAATATGGCTACGACATACACCAGTGGAAAGACTTCCTCATCACGCTTGCCATCATTTTCGTGCCCATGTTTTTCATTGTCATGCAGCGCGAGACGGGATCGGCCCTGGTCTACCTGTGCTTCTTCCTGATGCTCTATCGTGAGGGCATGACCGGCTCGGTCTTGTTCACGGGCGTGGCCATGGTCATCTATTTCGTCGTAGGCATTCGCTATGCCGATGTCATGCTGCCCGACGATGCCACTTCGGTGGGCAAGTTTGTGGTGCTCATGCTCATACAGCTGTTTTCCAGTGGCATGGTATGGGTGTTTTGCAATGACCGTGCCGATGCGCTGCGCATTGCCGGCTTCTGCCTGGCTGTCACGGTGGTGTGCATGGCCTTCTCGCTCTACGTCATACCCTTCGACGTGGTGATTGTTCAGCTGGTGCTCTCGGCCCTGCTCATCGGCTATCTGCTTTGGCAGGGACTTGGCACGCGCATGCGCAACTACTACTGGGTGGCTCTTTTTGCCTTTGGTTCGGTGGTGTTCTTCAATACTGCCGACTATGCCCTCAACCATGTCCTGGAGGGTCACCAGCGCACCCGTATCAATGTGCTCTTAGGGCTTGAGGAAGACCTGCGTGGCGCGGGCTACAACGTGAACCAGAGCAAGATAGCCATTGGCTCGGGCGGCCTGGAGGGCAAGGGCTTCCTCAATGGCACGCAGACCAAGCTGAAGTATGTGCCCGAACAAGACACCGACTTCATCTTCTGCACCGTGGGCGAGGAAGAAGGCTTCTTGGGGGCGGCCGGCGTGTTGCTGTTGTTTCTGGCGTTGATCCTGCGGCTCATTCATCTTGCCGAGTGCCAGCCGTTCCGTTTCGGCCGCATCTATGGCTATTGTGTGCTCTCGGTGTTCCTGTTCCATGTCTTCATCAATGTGGGCATGGTGCTGGGGCTCACGCCCGTCATCGGCATACCCCTGCCGTTCTTCAGCTATGGTGGCTCGTCGCTCTGGGGCTTCACCTTCCTGCTCTTCATCTTCCTGCGCATCGATGCCGGGCGCAATCTCGTGCGCTCGTAGCAATTTTTGTTCATCTACTTATAAAAATTAGTGGAACAATTACGGTCAATTACGGCCATTTGTTTCCTAAAATCATCTGAACGTTTTTGTGAAAGAAATCAGCAACAATGAGGATAAATCTGTTCCAAGAATGAGAAGAAATTATTATTATTCCTTATTGTTGAACGAGATTATTTCCCATTGTTGGTTATTTCTTTCCAAAAGGAACAAATTCTCGTGATATTCATAGTAACCTATTTTTGCGGTTGCTTACCTTATAAATCAAACACGAAGACACAAAGTTTTTCTCTTTTGAGCCTTGTACTCTGTGTCTTCGTGTTCAGTTAAAACTATACTTTTTTGTATATTGCTTGTCTCCTCAATAATTAATGTATGTCAAAGCATCTTGCCTGATAGGCAGCGCGCAGCTTACGACAACAGCTGGGTGAGGAATACGTCGCTGAAGAGAATGAGCACACTCGAGGTGACGACGGCATCGGTCGAAGCCTTTCCCACGTCGACCGAGCCACCCTCAACGGTATAGCCGCAGAACGAGGCGACGCTCGCGATGATGAAGGCAAAAAACTGGCTCTTGATAATCGACATCCACATGAACCAGGGCACGAAGTCGTGTTGCAGACCTGCGGTGAGGTCGTCGGGCGGCATGATCTGGCCGATGTACGAGGTGGCGTAGGCTCCCACGATGCCCATGGCACTCGAGAAGATGACCAGGAAGGGCATGAGCGTAAGCATGCCGGCAATCTTGGGCAGGATAAGGTAGCTGGCCGAGTTGATGCCCATGATCTCGAGCGCGTCGATCTGTTGGGTCACCCGCATGGTGCCCAGCTCCGAGGCAATGTTCGAGCCCACTTTTCCTGCCAGGATCAGGCACATGATCGACGACGAGAACTCGAGCAGCATGATTTCGCGTGTGGTGTAGCCAGCCACCCAACGGGGCATCCAGGGGCTCTCGATGTTCATCTTCATCTGAATGCAAATCACGGCACCGATGAAGAACGAGATGAGCAGCACGATGCCTATCGAGTTGACACCCAGCTGGGCCATCTCCTTCACATATTGCTTCCAGAACATGCGCAGGCGTTCGGGCATGGAGAAGGTGCGGCCCATCAGTATCAGGTAGCGACCGAAGGTGGTCAGCCAGCGTTGTAGCAGCATATCGTATATCCTTTTTTGCATGCAAAGGTAGTGCTTTTTTCGGGAGTTGGCAGGGCCAGACGAGTTAAAGGGAGTTAAATGAGGCTGTTTTGCCCATAAAATGCATTACCTTTGCAGCATAGATTACAAAAGAATGGAACAAGAAAGCATTGTACTAAGAACCGAAGGGCTGGTGAAACGCTATGGCAAGCGCACGGTGGTCAACGACGTGAGCTTCCACGTGAAGCAAGGCGAGATAGTGGGCCTGCTGGGGCCGAATGGCGCTGGCAAGACCACCTCGTTCTATATGACCACGGGTCTCATCGTGCCCAATGGCGGGCATATCTACCTGGGCGACGAAGAGGTGACCACCTATCCTGTATATAAGCGCGCACGCGCGGGAATAGGCTATCTGGCCCAGGAGGCCAGCGTGTTCCGCAAGATGTCGGTGGAAGACAATATCCTCTCGGTGCTCGAGATGACGGGGCGGCCTCGCGACTACCAGTTGCAGAAGCTCGAGAGCCTCATCAGCGAATTTCGCCTGCAGAAGGTGCGCAAGAACAAAGGCGACCAGCTCTCGGGCGGCGAGCGCCGGCGCTGCGAGATAGCCCGCTGTCTGGCCATCGAGCCGCGCTTCATCATGCTCGACGAGCCCTTTGCCGGCGTAGACCCCATTGCCGTGGAAGATATTCAGCAGATCGTCTGGCGGCTGAAAGACCGCAACATCGGCATCCTCATCACCGACCACAACGTCGACGAGACGCTCACCATCACCGACCGCGCCTACCTGCTCTTCGAGGGGCGCATACTCTTCCATGGCTCGCCCGAGGAACTGGCCGAGAACAAGGTGGTGCGCGAGAAGTACCTCACCAACTCGTTTGTGCTGCGCAAGAAAGACTTCCAGCTGCTCGAGGAAGAGCGGCGCAAAAAGGAAGCCGAGGAAAACCTATAGCTTGGATTGTTCATACCGAGAAGCCGCGAAGTGACCTTACAAAAACAAATAGCAGACCGCTTGCGGTATGAATAATCCATAGTAGGAGGTGCTTGTTTCAGAATGCTGAGACGGAGAAGAACAACCACTACAACTTCTCACGCAAGCATCTCAACTTTGAAATCACCAAAGGGTGCAAGGTCATGCCCCTTGGCTCCAATCCTATTCCACTTCATCAACGCCTCCAGCAGCGTCACGATGAATTGGGGTTCAAACCATACATGGATGCCAATCATCCCGACCAGATTGCGAAAAACAGTCCAAACGGATTGGTGAACATCATCTTCGGTGGCGACCACGAAGTGATGAAACGACTGGCCTTTGGCGAACAACAGATAGACACCTCCGACCCATACGCAGACAATAGCCACATCAAGCTGATGCCAGCTATCTATGAATGGGCAAAGGATACGTATCAGTTCTGCTGCGGTATGTGGGGCGAGGAAAACATCATCGGCTTTGACGTGCATTGTGATGAAAAAGCTGACCAAGGGAAGAGTGGGGTTTGCCAGTGATTTGGTCTGCTCTACTATTACATATTGGTTTGGGGAACAAGCTGGTGGTCAAGCTGGTGACCGACCTAAGGAACAACCTAAGGAACAAGCTAGGGAACAAGCTGGGGTACAAGCTAAGGAACAAGTTCAGCGCCTCGTAAATGTAATCAGGGAAGATGCATACACCGTTTCAGATCTCCTTAGATTATTACATCTCACGGGAAGAAGAAATTTCGTAGAAAACTACCTAAAACCTGCGATTAAGGAAGGATACGTACTTCGTGCTTATCCTGATAAGCCCAAACATCCTAATCAGCGATACTACCTGTCTGAAAAGGGATTGAAGCTAGTAAAGTAAAGCGGAAAGACGATATTTGAGGTGTATGCCGAGTTTGACATAGATTTAACTTGCCGGTAACTTGCTGGTAATTTGCTAGAAGGACTTAATATAGATATGAATATGTTATTCGGAAAAAAGATTAGAGAACTAAGAGATGAGAATGGCGTACTGCA
>CAMJLB010000082.1 GCA_946406555.1 uncultured Prevotellaceae bacterium
GAGATGACGTAGCCCACGTCGAGCGAGAAGACGCTCATGCGGAAGCCGCCGCCCACGGTGAAGTATTTCCGGTTGCCCTTCGACTCTGACTCGTGGTGATAGCCGGCACGCAGGGAGAACTGGTCGTGGTACACGTATTCGGCACCCAGGCTCCACTGTATCTCCTCCAGTTCCTCCTTGAAGCCGCCCGGCGCATCGGTGAAGCTCTTGAAGATGCCGCTGATGCCCGACATGTCGCTATACTTCTCGCGCACGTATTGCTGGTAGGGGCCGGAGTTGTATTTCGTCGCGTCGCCGCCCAGTTCCTCGTCTATGTACTGCTGCATCGTGGGCACGGTGGGCACGAGCAGCTTGTTGGCATCGGCGGCGATGGTGAAGCGGTTGTATTCGTCGATGGGAACCATGAGCGAGGCGCCCAGGCGCAGGTTGGTGGGTATGAACTGGCTCTCCTCGTCGCCGAAGTAGGTTATCTTGCTGCCTATGTTGCTGATGTTCAGACCCAGGCCCAGCTGGCACTCGCGGTTGCCCAGCATCACGTAGTTGTTGTAGTACATGCCTATGTCGGCGGCAAAGGCCGATGCGGGGCTGGAGTCTTCGGAATAGTCGTAGCGCAGGTCGCTGTATATCCAGCGAATGGCCACGCCCATCGAGAAGGTCTCGCTCAGCATGCGCGAATAGCCCACGTCGAGCCCCATCTCGTATGGCTTCACGGTCATGTCGCTTCCGTCGCTGGTGTATACCTCGCCGAGCGAGAAATAGCGCAGGGAGGCCGACAGCGCGCCGTAGTCGCCTATGCGGTAGTAGCCGGCGAGATATGCCAGGTCGATGTCGTTGACCAGTTGTCGCAACCAGGGGGTGTAGTTCAGCGAAATGCCCGAACGGCTGATGCAGAACGGATATTTTGCCAGGTTCCAGGCCTGCGAGTTCACGTCGGGGTCGGTAGCGGCACCCACGTCGCCCATGCCAGCCGCACGGGCATCGGGAGCAATGGTTTGCGAAATCACGGCATGATCGATGGGGTTGAAGGTGCCGTCGGTCTTCTGGGCGTTGGCCGCAAGCCCGCACAGCAGGCACGTGGCGGCCACATTGATTCTTGATTTTGTATTCATCGTTTTATAGTAACGCGAAGAAGGGCCTATTTATTGCCTACAATAATCAGTTTCTTGGCCTTCGAAGCCTTTTCGCCCCCGGCAGCGCCTACCAGTATGCGGTAGAGGTAGACGCCGGCATGCAGGCGGCTGCCGCTGCCCACGGTCAGGTCCCAGTCGAGCGTATAGGTCTGCCCCGACGAGAGGCCGCTCTCTCGCTTCTCCCAGAGCTTGCGGCCAGAGGTGTCGAAGACCTCGAGCGTGACGTCGAGCATGCTGCCTTCGCGGTCGTGGCTGATGATGAAGGTGGTGGCCGTAGAGGCGGGGTTCTGCGTGCAGTCTACGGCGATGCCTGGCTGTAGGTTGGGGTCGACGACAAACGAGAGCGTCGATATCGACGAGTTGTTGAAGATGTCCCATGCCCTGAACAGCAGCGTGTGGGGGCCGGCCTCCAGTTCGGGAATGCTGTAGCCCACGGTGCCGCTCTGGTAGTCGCCGAAGTTGTACTGGAACGAGCTGTTCAGGTTGTAGGTGCGGTTCATCTCGCCGTCGATGATGAGCTCCAGGTCGTGGCCTATGCCGTTGCCGGCGGCGTTGATGCCGTCTTTGTCGTTCAGCTCGGCATAGAAATAAGGTGTGGCGTTCACCGTGCCGCCGTTGGTGAACGACGGGCTGTTGAGGTAGCAGTAGATGTTGGGACCCACGCCATCGGCGGTACTCTCGTCGCTGTCGCCGAGCGCGATGCCCTCTTGGCGGCCGTGTGCCTCGAGGCTGTGGTCGGCATTGATGGCGTAGAGCAGCATCAGCCCCTGGTCGTCGCTATAGCTGATGTCCTTGGGCACGGCAAAGGTGAAGGAGAAGCGGCCGTTTCTCACGCTGTCGCTGCCCACGTAGATGGTGCTGGGGCGGTCGCGGAAGGTGAAGGCGGTGTCGGGCACCTCTGAGTCGCCTCCGTCGTTGATGTTGTTTATCTTGCACACCACAAACTCCTCTACGTCGCGCACGGTGGCGGTGACGCGGCCGTTGAACTTGTCGTTGCCCTGTATGTAGCCTTTCACCGTCACCTTCTCGCCGGCAGCCAGCTTCAGCGTGCCGTTGCTCACGGGCTGCCCGTTGATGGTGTCTATCTGTGCGGTCAGCGTGGGGGCTGCCAGCACGAGGGCGGGGTCGCCCAGCAGCGAGTATTGCAGCTTGTTGGCCGACCGGTCGCTGTTGCTCGATACCATCTCCACCTTCGTCAGTCGTGCTGCCTCGCCTATGGATATGCGCTTGCCTTTGCGCGTCGACAGCAGGTGTTTCATGAAGGCCATGTTCAGCTTCACGTTTTCTCTTACAAATACCGTCCGTGTGGTGCCAAAGAAGGCTATGGCCCCGCCTTTGGGGTTGAGCATGGCCGTCTCGCCGATGTTCTCTTCCTGGCCGTCGAAGGGCATGATGTCGCACGAGGCGGTGACCCACAGCGGCAGCCGCATCGACGTGGCCTCGGCAAAGTCGCTGCGCCACAGCACCTTTTCGTGCGACACGCAGTAGGGGGCGCCGTGGCCCGTGTAGTTCATCACCAGCGCGCCGTCGCGCATCTGCTGCTTCAGTATCCTCGTCACGTCGGGAAATCCGTTGCCCGTCGAGGTGGTCTGCCGGTTGTAGGCATCCCAGTACACCTTTTTAATATTATAGCCCGGATAGAGCCGGTCGATGGTGGCAGAGATAGAGTCGGCCTGATACATGTGTATGTTCTTGTTGCCGTCGTCGCCCATGAAGCATATCGTGTTCTGCCAGGGTCCGGCATGCACGTTGTTGTGATAGTCGATGGTCTTGTCTACCATGATTCTGGCCTCTTCCGATGTGCGTGCCGACAGTCGGCCTGCGGCAACGTCGGGCTTGCCCAGGTAGGCGCCGGAAGTTTCTATTTCTTCTTTGTCGTCGAGCAGGCAGAAGTAGTCGTCGCTGATGAAGCAGCTCGTCTCGCTGAACGAGTTCTCGCTCTCGTAGCAGAGCAGGAAGTCGTCGGGCGACGTGCCGTTCCAGTCGTTGCAGAGCATGCGGTTGTCCCAGGCGCAGTCGCCCAGCAGCAGCAGGTAGCTGGGCTGGTCGGCGGCCTTCTCTGCCCGGTCGTAGTGCATCTTCAGGTAGCGGCGGTAGGCGTTGGCGTCGGGGGTGCCGCTCGAGAACTCGTTGTACAGCTCGTCGGCGGGCAGTATGCGCACGCGCATGGAGTCGCGCGTCTCGTGCAGCTCTTTCAGCCGCTCGGCCTGCGAGAGCAGCTGTTGCGTCATGGGTATCACGATGAGCATGTCGATGGGAGCGTCGGCATGCAGGTCTTGGTTGGTGATGTTGTACATGTATTGCGGCACGGGCAGCTGGGCGGTGAAGTCGGGCTGGGCCTTCGGGGTGCCGAAGGTGAGCATGGCATAGTCGAGGCGGCTGACGCCGGTGCCCGACTTCTGGTACAGCTTGATGGTGTTCTGGCCCACCAGAAGGTTGGTCAGCTGGAAGCGGTTCTCCTTCTCCGTGGCCGTAGAGTTTTCGGGGATGCTCGACTTCGTGCAGTTGATGGTGCCCACCTGCTCGCCATTCACCTCGACGGCAATCTCGGCATTGCCGTCGTAGCTCACGTTCACCGAGAGGGTGCCTTGTGTGGCGGTCGATTCCAGGAGGCACGTCACGGCCGTCTGCCCCATGTCGGTACGGCCAAAGAGGTTGCGGCCGCCATGGAACCAGGCGAACTCCTCGGGTTCATAGAGCGAATGATAGTCGTTGTAGCCGGGGTAGAACGACTTCACGAAGTCGGCTTCGCTGATGGTCTGCGGCTCGTCGTCGCTCTCGGTGATGAAGTAGCAGCCCACGGTGGAGTAGTTGTTGCGCACGCGCCGGACGGCACTCACGCTGTTCCAGTTTACCGGGCCTACGGCATACATCAGCCGCTTGCCTCCCACCATGCAGGTGGCCACCTCCTTCAGGTCGTCGGTCTCCTGCAGGTATTCGCCCGTGAGGGCCTCGGGCTGCAGCGCGCCGCCATAGCCGTAAACCTTCACACGGGAGAGGTCGGTGAAGCCGGCCTGGCGTATGAGCTCGGTGGTAATCTCGTAGACGCCCGTCTCCGGCACGCTGATCTTTGCCCATTTGCCGCTGGCCAGCACCGAGTGGGCGGCATAGCGCTTATCGGCCGATACGGCCCTGGCCACCCGCGAGCGGGCGCCGGCGGGCGCGGCGGCACGTATGGCGAGCTGGAAGCTGACGAGCTTCTGCAGCTTGCCGTCGCGCATGACGATGGGCACGAACGACACGTCGAGGTAGCCTTCCTTTCGCGCCACCGACAGGTGCTGTTCCACCTTCGGCATCTCGGGCCACTCACGGGTGGTGATGGCCTGCAGGCGGGCTATGTCGGTCTTGGTCATGTCGATAAACTCGGGGTACTCGATGCTCACCTCGTAGACCGAGTCGGCATAATGGCTGCCCAGCTCGCGCTGATAGGTAAACACGGGCAGCATCGAGTCGATTCTCACCTCGCTGGCCGTGAGGTTGAAGAACTCTTGTGCCTGGGCAGTGGCTTGCATCAGCAAGCCTGCCACCAGTGCCAGCAACAGCCGGAGCCCATGGCGGGGCATCTCTCCTTGTCGTATCATCGCTTGTCTCATCATATCTCGTTGTTTCGTTAAGTTTCTTGTTCTTATTTGCAGCGGCAGCTCAGCACCTGCCGCTCTTCTATCCAGCCTTCCAGCTGGTCGCCCACGGCCACCGGCCCTACGCCTGCCGGCGTGCCGGTGAAGAGCAGGTCGCCCGTCTTCAGGGTGAAGAAGCGCGACACGTAGGCTATCAGCTCGTCGACGCTGAAGAGCATGTCGCCGGCAAAGCCCTGCTGCACCGTCTGCCCGTTCTTGTCGAGGCGGAAGCGCAGCCGCTGCACTTCGGGCAGCGAATCCTTCTCTACCCACTGGCCGATGATGGCCGAGCCGTCGAAACCCTTGCAGATGGTCCAGGGTAGGCCCTTCTGGCGCGCCTCGCGCTGCATGTCGCGGGCCGTGAAGTCGAGGCCCACGGTCACGGCATCGTAATAGCGATGGGCGAAGCGCTCGGGTATCGACTTGCCCAGACGGCAGATGCGCACCACCAGCTCGCCCTCATAGTCTATGCGACCCATGTCGTCGGGCACGAAAAAGGGTTTGCCGTCTTTCTGCAACGCCGAGTCGGCCTTGGTGAATATCACTGGGGCCTCTGGTTTATATAACGTTCCGCCGAGCTCTTTATTGTGCTCGGCATAGTTCATGCCTACCGCAAATATCTTCATGACGATATAAAAAAGAAATAATCGTGAATGGTAATGTAAAAACCTGTGCAAAAGTACGAAACAATTCTTGTTCACACAAATATTTGGCAGTGAAAGTTAGGTAAATAAAAAGTAAATATTCAGCACAAACGATATATAAATCGATAATTTATTGTACCTTTGCACGCATAAACGAAACCAAACGACACGATTATCATGGAATCAAAACTCGTGATTTATAACACGCTGACGCGCCAGAAGGAGCGCTTCGAGCCTTTGCATGCCCCCAACGTGGGCATGTATGTGTGTGGTCCCACCGTCTATGGCGACCCCCATCTGGGCCATGCCCGGCCCGCCATCACCTTCGACCTCTTGTTCCGCTACCTGCGCCACCTGGGCTACAAGGTGCGCTATGTGCGCAACATCACCGACGTGGGCCATCTGGAGAACGATGCCGATGAGGGCGAAGACAAAATAGCCAAGAAAGCCCGCGTGGAGCAGCTCGAGCCCATGGAGATAGCCCAGTACTACACCAACCGCTACCATGCGGCCATGGACGCCCTGGGCTGTCTGCGACCCTCTATCGAGCCTCATGCCACCGGCCACATCATCGAGCAGCAGCAGCTGGTGCAGCAGATTCTCGACCACGGCTTCGCCTACGAGAGCCACGGCAGCATCTATTTCGACATCGAGGCCTACAACAAGCAGCATAAATATGGCATCCTCTCGGGACGCTCGCTCGAGAACATCAAGGATGCCAGCCGCGACAACCTCGACGGCGTGGGCGAGAAGCACAACCAGGCCGACTTCGCCCTATGGAAGAAGGCGCAGCCTGAACACATCATGCGCTGGCCATCGCCATGGAGCGACGGCTTCCCCGGCTGGCACTGCGAGTGCACGGCCATGGGGCGCAAGTATCTGGGTGAGCAGTTCGACATACACGGAGGCGGCATGGACCTCGTGTTCCCCCATCATGAGTGCGAAATAGCACAGGCGGTGGCTTCGCAGGGACACCCCATGGTGAAATACTGGATGCACAACAACATGATCACCATCGGCGGACAGAAGATGGGCAAGTCGCTGGGCAACTTCATCACCCTCGAGCAGTTCTTCACCGGCCGCCACGACCTGCTCTCCAAGGCTTATTCGCCCATGGTGATACGCTTCTTCATTCTTTCGGCCCACTACCGTGGCACCGTCGACTTCAGCGACGAGGCACTGCAGGCTGCCGAGAAGGGACTGGAAAAACTCACCAATGCCATGCAGGACCTGCAGCGCGTGCAGCCTGCCGGGCAGTGCGATGCCGAGACGGAGCGTGTGGTGAAGGGCCTGCGCCAGCGTTGCTACGATGCGATGAACGACGACCTGGCCACGCCGCAGGTGCTCAGCCACCTGTTCGAGGCCTGCACGGTCATCAACAAACTCACCGACCACAAGGCCACCATCTGTCCCGACTGCCTGAAGGAGCTGCAGGAAACCATGCACCTCTTCGTGGAAGACATTCTCGGACTGAGCACCGCCGCCTCGTTTGGCGCCGCCACTGGCGACAGCGAGGCACGCGAACAGGCCTTCGGCCGGGTGGTCGACATGGTGCTCGACCTGCGTGCCAAGGCCAAGGCTGCCAAAGACTGGGCCACCAGCGACCGCATTCGCGACGAGCTGGCTGCCCTGGGCTTCGAGGTGAAAGATACCAAAGACGGGGCCACCTGGCGCCTCAGCAACCCCGCACAGCCGAAGCACTGAGCCGTGTGGCAAACACACGCATGCGGTAACGACGGCCTGCTGTCAAGATTTTTCATAGCATTTTTCCTCCACCGCAGCACCCACTTCTGGAGTGGCGGCAATGCTTGAGGCAATGCAAAACAGCGTTTTTGGGCTTCGCCCTTGCCGGTCTTTTCCGCCGTTCTTTTCCCTTCGTGGTGCTGTTCAGTATGAATTGTGGTGCAATGCATTGTGTGTTGCACCACAATTCAGTCTGGATTGAGTTGCAATTCTGCCTTTTTTACGACCTAATTCAGTATCTATTGCAAATCAGGCATGCGTCGTATTCTCATTATCAATTCGGCGAATTTTATAAGCGTCTGATTAATAGTAGATTGCGAAACTTCTTTGAGTTTCGCAAATTTGCCTCTACATACCCATTTGCTGCCCACCGTGCGATTCTCAGGGGTAGCTAATCGCCCAGTTTGTCAATATAATACAGGACCCAGAGATAAAGGGTAGGGAGGCTGCTGCTCAGAGCGTGAGCGGACAATACTCCAGCTTCCACACCTTGGCCACGGCCTCGTAGGTGCAGCACCCGTCGACCATGTTTACCCCCCGTGCCAGTGCGGCATCGTCTTTGCAAGCCTGCCGCCACCCCTTGTCGGCCAGGGCCACGGCATAGCGCAGCGTGGCATTGGTCAGGGCGATGGTCGAGGTGTGTGGCACGGCCCCGGGAATGTTGGCCACGGCATAATGAATGATGCCCTGCTCCACGTAGACGGGGTCGCTATGGGTGGTGGGCCTCGAGGTCTCGAAGCAGCCGCCCTGGTCGATGGCCACGTCGACGAGCACCGATCCTGGCTCCATGAGCCGCAGCATGTCGCGCGTGATGAGCCTGGGGGCGGCATCGCCGGGAATGAGCACCGAGCCGACGACGATGTCGGTGGTGGGCAGCTCGCAGCGAATGTTGTGCTCAGAAGAGTAGAGCGTGTGCACGTTGGCGGGCAGCTCGGCGGCGAGCTGCTTCAGCCGTGGCAGCGACACGTCGGCGATGGTGACATCGGCACCCATGCCGGCGGCAATGCGGGCAGCGGCCTCGCCCACGGTGCCGCCGCCGAGCACCAGCACGCGGGCAGGCTTCACGCCCGGTACGCCCGCCATGAGCTTGCCCTTGCCGCCCTGCGTCTTCTGCAGGTAGTAGGCACCGTTTTGTGCGGCCATCCTGCCCGCCACCTCGCTCATCGGGATGAGCAGCGGCAGCGAGTGGTCGGCCAGCTCCACCGTCTCGTAGGCTATGCACGTGGCCCCGCTCTGCAGCATGGCCCGGGTGAGTGCCTCCTCGCAGGCGAAGTGAAAATAGGTGAACACCACCTGCCCCTTGCGCACCAGCGGATATTCTGGCGCGATGGGCTCCTTCACCTTCACAATCATGCCGGCCTCCCGATATACATCTTCTATGCCCGGGAGCATCACCGCCCCCGCCGCCTCGTAGGCAGCATCGGCAAAGCCGCTGCCCTCGCCGGCACTGCGCTGCACAAACACTTGATGGCCGCGACGGGTAAGCTCGGCCACCCCCGAGGGGGTCATGCCAACGCGGTTCTCGTTGTTCTTGATCTCTTTGGGTACTCCTACTTTCATTGTCTTATCAAGTTTAGTTAAACATCAAGTCTGGGATTGTCTCACGTTTTGACTCCCATGGCGCAAATATACGAAACAATCGGGAGAAAAACAATGTTTCTGCCAAGAAAAACGTTTGCAAGGAAAGAAAAAAGGCAAGAATGACATTTTTTTAGGCCACTTTTTTACAGTCTGGCTGAGACCGGAACACCAAAGATACCTAATACTGATTAATCAACCTTGGTGGGCACTGCGAAAACGTCAAGGTGTGAAAATACAAATTTCAGGGTATTGCATCTGTCGCAGGTTCGCCGTAACTTTGCAACCAGAAAAAAAAATCGATAGCAATGAAAACCTCAACCACGATTCCCACCGAGATGAAGGTGCTGATGAACCACATATACGAACTGAACAAGGGCGTTCGCCAGATGGTGCTTTTCACCTGTAAGAAGAAGTATGGCGAACAGGCCGTGTCGCGATTGGAGAGCCAGGGCATACCCTATCTGCTGCAGCCGGCAGGATGCCAGAATCTGAACGTGTACTTCGGTCGGCGCGAGTGCATAGATGCCATCAGGCTCATCGCTACACGCCCACTGAACCAACTCACACCAGAGGAAGACTTCATTCTTGGTGCCATGCTCGGCTACGACCTCTGTGCACAGTGCGAACGCTACAGCAAGCGCAAAGGGCGGTGCGACGGCCGGTGTGAAGAGAAGTGCTACAATAATATTTGATTAATTTATTAATACAAAGTTGTTTTATTTATGAACTCAACAATTGTTATCTATGGTTCCTCGACTGGGACCTGTGAGGCCATTGCAGAGAAGATTGCCTCGAAACTGGGCTGTGAGGCCGTGAATGTGCAGGATCTCACCGCCGATATGGTGAATGCCAACCAGAACCTGATCCTGGGTACTTCGACCTGGGGAGCCGGCGAACTGCAAGACGACTGGTACGACGGGCTGAAAACCCTGCAGGCCGCCAACCTGAGCGGCAAGACCATCGCCCTCTTCGGCTGCGGCGACTGCGAATCCTATAGCGACACCTTCGTGGGGGGCATTGGCGAACTGTACAATGGCATCAAAGGCAGTGGCGCACACTTCATTGGCAGCGTGGAGACCGACGGATACACTTACGACGACTCTGAAGCCATCGTCGATGGCAAGTTCATCGGGCTGCCTCTCGACGATGTCAATGAGGACGACAAGACCGACGGACGGATTGATGCATGGGTTGCACAGATTTCGCCCAGTCTGTAATTTCGCGTAGCCTGTATTATTCGTCTATTGGCATATACCGCTTTGCGGCCTCTGGAAAAAAAGAAAAACCAGGAAAGACAAGAAGGCCATCTATATGAAGGGCTTTCGGGTCTTTTCTGGTTTTTCATCGTTTAGGTAATGGAGAAAAACGATGTTCCTTCCGGGAAAAACGTTTCGTGGGGAAGAAAAATGGAGAGAATGAGAATAATCGGGGCCAAGAATCAGGAGAAATGTTGCAGGAAAGAAAAAATATGCTTAATTTTGCGCACAAATTAAAAGCAATAAAGTATCATACGGCTTATGGCAACCATACCCCAGGAGTTCAACAACTTCTTTCTGAAGGATGTGTCGTTTGCACACCTGATGACCCACCGCATCTTCAGTGTTCTCATTGTGGCCAACCCCTACGACGCGTTCATGCTCGAAGACGATGGCCGAGTAGACGAGAAAATCTTCGACGAATATACCGAGCTTGGCATGCGCTACCCGCCCACCTTCCGGCAGGTGTCGACCACCGAGGAGGCCAACGAGGTGCTGCAGACGACAGACGTAGACCTGGTGATCTGCATGCCCGGCACGGCCGACAACGATGCCTTCTCCGTGGCCCGCGAGGTGAAGAACGCCCATCCCCAGATACCCTGTGTGGTGCTCACCCCCTTCAGCCACGGCATCACCAAGCGCATGCAAGACGAGGATATGTCGACCTTCGACTACGTGTTCTCCTGGCTGGGCAATACCAACCTTATTCTCTCGATCATCAAGCTCATCGAGGACCGCATGAACCTGGAGCACGACATTCGCGAGGCAGGCGTGCAGATGATCCTGCTCGTAGAAGACAACATTCGCTTCTATTCGTCGGTGCTGCCCAACCTCTATAACTATATCCTGGCACAGTCGAAGCGCTTCTCTACCGAGGCGCTCAACCCTCACGCCGCCGCCCAGCGCAAGCGCGGACGCCCCAAGGTGGTGCTGGCTACAAACTACGAGGAGGCCATGCAGGTATACGAAGAGTATCACGACAACGTGCTGGGCGTCATCAGCGACACCCGCTTCCCCATGCACACCCCTCAGGGGAGGCTGAGCCACGTGGAAGAGGGCGATGCCGAGGCAGGGCTGAAGCTGCTCAAGGCCATTCACGAGCGCGACGAATACGTGCCGCTCATACTGCAAAGCTCGGAGACCCACAACCGCGAGAAGGCCGAAGCCGAGGGCTTCGACTTCCTCGACAAGAACTCGAAGAAGTTCAACGTAGACCTGCGCCATCTGCTGGAAGAGCACATGGGCTTTGGCGACTTCATCTTCCGTGACCCGGAGACGAAGCAGGAGGTGGCACGCGTGAGCTCGCTCAAGGAACTGCAGGACAACATCTTCAAAGTGCCCCACGACTCGCTCATGCACCACATACGGCGCAACCACATGAGCCGATGGCTCTGCGCCCGCGCCATCTTCCCCGTGAGCCAGTTCCTCAAGCACGTCACCTGGCATAAGCTGCAAGACGTCGATGCCCACCGTCAGATTATCTTCGATGCCATCGTGCAGTACCGGCGAATGAAGAACATCGGCATCGTGGCCGTGTTCGACCGGCTGAAGTTCGACCGCTACGCCCACTTTGCCCGTATCGGCGAAGGCTCCCTGGGCGGCAAAGGCCGCGGACTGGCCTTCCTCGACAACATCATCAAGCGCCACCCCGAGCTGAATGCCCTGCAAGGCACCTCGGTGCAGATACCAAAGACGGTGGTGCTGTGCACCGACTTCTTCGACCAGTTCATGGACGAAAACAATCTCTGGGGCATCGCCCTGAGCGACGCCCCAGACGAGGAAATCCTGAAGCACTTCCTGCGCGCACAGCTGCCAGATGCGCTCATAGCCGATTTCTTCACCTTCTTCGACGCGGTGAAGAGTCCTATCGCCGTGCGCTCGTCGAGTCTGCTCGAAGACAGCCACTACCAGCCTTTTGCCGGCATTTACAGCACCTACATGATACCCTATCTGGACGACAAGTACGAAATGCTGCGCATGCTGGCCTGTGCCATCAAGAGTGTATATGCCTCGGTGTACTACCGCGACTCGAAGGCCTATATGACGGCCACGCAGAACGTGATAGACCAGGAGAAGATGGCCGTGATACTGCAGGAGGTGGTGGGCCAGCGCTACGGCGACCTGTACTACCCCACGTTCAGCGGCGTGCTGCGCTCGCTGAACTACTACCCCATAGGCGACGAGACGGCCGAGGAAGGCATTGCCTCGCTGGCACTGGGGCTGGGCAAGTATATCGTCGATGGTGGGCAGACGTTGCGCGTGAGCCCCTATCATCCGCATCAGGTGCTGCAGACCAGCGAGATGGAGACGGCATTGCGCGACACGCAGACACGTTTCTATGCGCTCGACATGAGCCATGTGGGCGACGATTTCAAGGTCGACGACGGCTTCAACATCGTGAAGGTGCGTGTGAAGCAGGCTGATAAGGACGGCTCTCTGCAGTATATCGCTTCGACCTACGACCCCGTCGACCAGATCATTCGCGACGGCATCTACGAAGGTGGGCGCAAGATCATATCTTTTTGCGGGCTCCTGAAGCAGGGCGTGTTCCCCCTGCCACAGTTGTTGCAGCTCTGCGAGAAGCTGGGCGCCGACGAGATGCGGCGACCCGTCGAAATAGAGTTTGCCTGCAACATCGTCGACGGAGGAACCCTGCTCGATTTCTACCTGCTCCAGATACGCCCCATCGTAGACTCGAAGCAGGTGCTCGACGAGGACCTGCAGAAGATTCCCGATGCCGACTGTCTCTTGCGCTCAAACAACTCGCTGGGCCATGGCATATCCGAAGATGTGGTCGACGTGGTCTACGTGAAGGCCGGCGAGAACTTCACCGCAGCGCAGAACCCGCAGATAGCCGAAGAGATAGAGAGGGTCAATCGCCGATTCCTCGACGAAGGCAAGAACTATATCCTCATAGGCCCGGGGCGCTGGGGCTCGAGCGACTACTGGCTGGGCATACCCGTGAAGTGGCCGCACATTTCGGCGGCAAGGCTCATCGTGGAGACAGGACTGAAGAACTACCACGTAGACCCCTCGCAGGGCACCCATTTCTTCCAGAACCTCACCTCCTTCGGCGTGGGCTACTTCACCATCAACGCCTATACCGGCGATGGCGTGCTCCAGCAGCAGGTGCTCGACCAGATGGAAGCCGTGGAAGAGACAGATTACGTGCGCCATGTGCGCTTCGACAAGCCGCTGAAAATCATGATGGATGGCAAGAAGCAGACGGGAGTGGTGTTGCTCTGATTCTCACGGACTTGGGGCGTTCTTACCGTAAAATGGTACATCCCAAGCTCCATGGATAACTTAGACTAAATGGTGAGTCCGTCTCACAGTGTTAAAGATGAATGAAAAACTGCTCAAAGAACTCCCGACACAGGGGCATCAGCCGTTTATGACTCTGTGTCGGATGCAAAGGTAATAACTATTAAGATAATAAAAACAATCCGTTTGAGCAAGTTTCAATCATGAAATCTGCTGAAATGCGTCTGTTTTGTCTGTGTTTGAGCAGATTTGAAGTCAGCACGGGGGGCATTTAGATGGCTACTTCGGCTTCCGCAGTCATGACATTCCTAACGCTTTGGCCATGCTGGGTACGGTGTCTGGCGATGTGTGTCATTATTACCTTACGATGTTTGCTGGTTGCCATTGATGAGTTTATTGGCATTAAGAAAAGCACTTTGGCGACTGCTCTTTTCAAGGTTAAGCGGTGAGGCAGTAAAATAGATGACTTTCTCCACTTCCTGTCCTTCGCCAAGAAAACCTTGGCAAAGTTTCACCATGTCAATCCTACTGCGTCATTGCTCACCCCGACCACGAGGTCGAACACTGCAAGTACAATCAGGAATATAACTATTCCGAGAAATAATGTATCCATATCTGTGCGTTATAAATTGTAAATATATTCCGTAGTAAGTACATGGAGCATTTTGTCCAGACTGTCAGTTGATTTCTTCAGGTTAAGCATATAGCCGATGTTGAAGGAATGGTGAGGACTGAAACGGAAGCCCGTACCGGCAGTTAGCCGAATCTCGTCTATGGTGAAGCGTTCTCCCATATTGTTGAACACCTCGGCAGATGCGAAAGGTTCCCATTTCGACTGTGCTTTTGTAATCACAGCTTTCATCCGACTGCGCAGATGATGTTCGTGTAGGGCATCTATGTCGTCTTTGGCCATCCTGTAGGTGTATTGGTATCTTTCCCTGAGCGATAATTTAAGCCAACCGCCCGCAGACATGGAGGGCACTACGTCCGCCATGAAGCGATGGTGCGGTACAGAAACGGTTTCATTACCTGTCGTTTGGTTTTTTATGTGGAACTCGTAAGCGGCACCCAACTTGAAATGCCGATGAATTCTATACATGCTGTGGATGTCCAGTTTCCATCGGTCAATATACTCGCGTCTGTGTTTAGTACGCAATTCCGTTCCGATGCCTGCATTCCAGTCAGCACTGATTTTCTTTTCCATACCAGCACTATACCAAACACCAAAGT
>CAMJLB010000083.1 GCA_946406555.1 uncultured Prevotellaceae bacterium
GCGGAGATTTGCCCTGTCGGGCAAGCGGGCTGGCACGGGGCCTGCCCCTACAGTCTCTAATTGTTTTTCTTTGCAAAAGAATCTGCTTATCTGCAACACTCCCTGATTATCAGATGGTTATATGGGAGCAGATGCCAGCATCTGCTCCCTATCTGCTTCGCATGCAACGATCTGATTTCCAGAGAGTTTGCAGAAGGAGCAGAAGGAGCAGATGTATTGAAACTTTTTTTCATTTAAAGATTCGCTCCCTCCAGCCCCTCTTCAAGGAGAGAGGGGCTGGGGGAGGCTTTACAGTGGCGTAATCCAGTATGTATTATGGTGCAATATAGACTGATTTGCATCATGAAACAGGCTGAATTGATAGCCAATTCAGCCTGAATTGACACCTAATCCAGCCTGAATTGTAGGGTGGGTGACTTCAGTGAAAATGATAATTATTCAAATTCATGTCAGAATATTTGCATATATGGGCAGAAAGCACTAACTTTGCATTATGCTGAAATACGTAAACACAGGAATAGTTTTCCAAGAGATACCCGACGAGGTGACTCTTGCCATCAATATCAGTAACTGCCCGTGCCACTGCCCCGGCTGCCATAGCCGCTATCTGTGGGACGACATAGGACTGCCTCTCGACACCGATGCGCTCGACGATTTTGTCTGTCGCTATGGCCGCGACATCACCTGCATAGCGTTCATGGGCGGCGATGCCGACCCCGTCGGCGTGAACATGCTTGCTCAGTACCTGCACGAGGAGCACCCCTGGCTGAAGGTGGCATGGTATAGTGGCAGGCAGTATGTTCCCGCCAATGTGGAGAAAAGTGATTTCGACTACCTGAAGCTTGGCCCGTACATCAGCCATCTGGGACCGCTGAAAGAGGCTACCACCAATCAGCGGCTTTATAGGAAGAACGACGAAGGCCGGTTCGACGACATTACCAGCCGCTTCTGGCGCCCGCGTCAATAGGCCTCGCGGTATTTGCCCTCTTGCTTGTCGTTCATCATGGAGAGATACGACTGATAGCGGCTCTCGGAAATATAGTGGTCTTCGAGGGCTTTCAGCACGGCGCAGCCCGGCTCATGGGTATGGGTGCAATTAGAGAAACGGCAGTCCTTGGAAAACCTGAATATCTCCTTGAAATAGCTCGTCAGCTCTTCCGGCTCTATGTCGAAGGTGCCAAAGCCTTTGATGCCCGGGGTGTCGATAAGGAAGGAATGGGGAGAGGTGCCCGTGGGTATCATCTCGCTGAAGGTGGTGGTGTGCATGCCCATGTCGTGGGCATCGCTGATGTCGGCCGTGCGCAGGTTGGCCCCTGGCACCAGCTTGTTGATGAGGGTAGACTTGCCCACGCCGCTGTTACCGCTCAGCAGCGTGATCTTGCCTTCCAGCAGAGGCTTCAGCGCGTCGGTTCCCGTCTCGGTGGCGGCCGAAATTTGGCGGCACTCATAGCCGATGGTCTCGTAGAGGGCAGCCATCATCTGCTGGTAGTGCAGCTCTTCTTCGGATAGCAGGTCGGTCTTATTGAATATAAGGTAGACGGGCACGCGATATGCCTCGGCCGATGCCAGGAACCGGTCGATGAAGGTGGTGGAGGTCTGCGGGTGGCTTACCGTCACAATAAGGAAAGCCTGGTCTACGTTGGCAGCAAGGATATGGCTCTGCTTCGAGAGGTTCTGCGACTTGCGGATGATGTAGTTGCGGCGGTCGTCGATGGCGGTGATGAACGAGTCGGCCACCTCCACCCTGTCGCCAACGGCCACGGGGTTGGTGCTCCTGATGCCTTTCAGCCTGAAATTGCCTTTTATCTTACAGTCGAGAAGCTGGCCATCGTCGGTCATGACGGTGTACCAGCTTCCAGTATTTTTTACGACAAGTCCTTTCAATGGTTCTGTTCTGCTACTAAACGGTCATTATTTCTTTGTTCTTGGCCTCCATCAGCTCGTCGAGCTTCTTGATGTAACGGTCGTGCAGCTTCTGCAGCTCCTGCTCGGCGTCTTTTTCGTTGTCTTCGCTCAGGCCGTCTTTTATGGCCTTCTTCAGCTTGTCCTTGATGTCGGCCCTGACGTTGCGCACCTCTACCTTGGTCTTTTCGGCAATCTTGTTGCACTGCTTCACCAGGTCGCGGCGGCGCTCCTCGGTAGGCTGGGGGATAGCCAGTCTGATCACCTCGCCGTTGTTCTCGGGCGTGATGCCTACGTCGCTGTCCATGATGGCTTTCTCGATGTCCTTGATCTGCTTGCGGTCCCAGGGCTTTATGGCTATGGTGCGCGCGTCGGGACAGTTGACGGTGGCCACTTGGTTCAGGGGCACCTTCGACCCGTATGAAGAAACTCTCACGCCATCGAGTATTGCCACGTTGGCACGGCCGGCACGCACCCTGCTCAGTTCCTCCTCCAGGAACATCGCAGCCATCTCCATGCGCTCTTCGGCTTTTTTCAGTGTGTCTTTTACGTCTAACATAATTAAAAGTTTTAAGAATTTTGATTACAAATGTAAGGCTTTTTTGGGAAACAAGCAAGGAAAATACTTTTTTTTTGAAAAAATAGTATCAATTAGGCCTCGCTACTTGCATTATTTGCCTGGATTTTTTGTCTGTAAGCCGGAAAATGCTTACTTTTGCGTATCGGAAATCAAACTATTAACAATTATGAAACAAATCAGAATGCTTACATTTGTGGCAGCCCTGCTTTTCGTGCTCACGGCTGCCACCGACCGGAAGACCACTACTATTTTTATCATCGGCGACTCTACGGCAGCCCAGAAAGACCTCTCGAAGGGCAAGCTGGAACGTGGCTGGGGCATGGCCTTGCAGTGCTATTTCGACGACAACATCCATGTAGACAATCATGCCGTGAACGGCAGGTCGTCGCTGAGCTTCTTCAACGAAGGGCGATGGGCCAAGGTGCTGGAGAAGATGAAGCCCGGCGACTACGTCGTCATTCAGTTCGGCCACAACGACGAGAAGCCGAAGGCCGACCGGCATACCGACCCCGGCTCCACCTTCGACTATATGCTGGCGCGTTACGTGCGCGAGACGCGCGAGCATGGCGGCATTCCGGTATTGATGAGCTGTGTGGTGCGCCGCAACTTTGCCAAGGTGCCCCCCAAGAACGATGACGATGAGGCGCTGCGCAACACCACCTTCAAGGATGCCCAGGGACTGGTAGAGGGCGACTCGCTGGTAGACACTCACGGACTGTACCGCATCGCTCCCCGCGACGTGGCCGAGCGCATGAACTGCCATTTCGTGGATGCCAACAAGATTACCCACGAGCTGGAGCAGGGACTGGGCACCGAGGCATCGAAGAAGCTGCACATGTGGTATCTGCCCAATACCGAACCCACCGAACCCAAGGGCAAGCAGGACAACACTCATTACAACGTGTATGGCGCACATGTGGTAGCCCGTCTGCTGGCCGATGCGCTCTGCGAAGAGATTCCCGTGCTGAAGAAATACCGTGTAGACGCCGATGCCACGGTAGACCGCCTGGGGCGTGGCGACTTCATGGACCTGCAGCAGGCCGTCAATGCAGGGGCTGCCTCGTCGAAGCAAGAATATGTCATCCAGATCTTGGGCGGACAATGGGAACAGCCCAAGCTGCCCAAGAAGAGCCGGGTGAGATTCGTGCTTCGCGAAGGAGCCACCTGGAAGTAGGCTTACAGCCCGCTCCGCGAAGCGGTCATTACTTATCGCTACACTTGTAGTCGAAGAGGTCAATGTCAACGTAGCCACCCGTTTTCTTGGTGGCATGGCAGAAGATGGCGAACTTTGTGCCCATGAACAGTCGGCGGTAGTCGAATAGCATGCGGTAGTTGGTGGTGCCTATCTTCTGCCATTCTTTTCCGTCGAGGCTGTAGAAGAAGTTGGCGGCATCGTTGTGGCCTGCCTGGAAGTCGGCATCGATGCGCAGGTAGAGCGTCTCGCCGCCATTTCCTTTGCCACGGGTGAGCTCTATCGACTCTACCACTTTCTCGTCTACCTGGCTGACGGCCTTCTCCCTGTCTGTGAGCTGCACCGACTGTTCGCTCATCTCGAGCCACGTCTTCTTGCCCTTGCGCTTGAGGGTGAGCACGCCGCTGTCGCCGTTGAAGGCAGCGAAGCCGGCGCGGTCGCCATCTTTCATGTGGGCATAGTCTATCTTTATCGTGCCGCTGCACGCAGGGCCTTCCATGCGCTGGGTGAGCGTGTTGGGAGCGAGGTAGAGATTGTCGGCCACCCGGCAGGTCTTCAGTCGGAGGTAGCCCGGACGCTCCTTCAGGCTCCACGCCCCGTCGATGGGGTTGTGGTTCCATTGCCAGTGCAGGCCGAGGTCGGACGATGAGAAGTCGTCGGCACAGACGATGCCCTTTCTCGGTTGGTGGCTCTTCAGGGGCCGCATGGTAGCGGGCACCTTTCCGTTCTCGTCGCCAATCATGGGCCAACCGTCGATCCAGCGTACTGGCGAGAGCGTGAGCACGCGGCCCACGCCGCCACGGTCTTGAAAGATGATGCCATACCAGTCGCCATACTCGCTGTCGACGATGGTGCCCTGGCCAATATAGGAGAAACCGCCGAAGTCGCTCTCAAGAATCACCGCTTTTTCCCATTTGCCGTTCAGGTCGTTCGTGCGATAGCACACCTCGCGGCGATGACGGCCGGGCGCATAGACATGACTGATGAGCAGGGCGTAGTAGGTGCCTTGGTGCTTGACGACCCGGGTGCCTTCGAGCAGTCCCGTCTCGTCGGCCTCGCGCTCGAAGTAGTGGCGGTCGCTGCCCTCTACCACGCTCTTCAGGTCGCGCGACAGCTGGCACATCTGCCCCGTGCCATAGAACACGTATGGCGTGCCGTCGTCGTCGAAGAACAGCGTGGCATCGTGGAAGTGGCGAAGACGCGAGTGAACCGTCCAGGGGCCTTCTGCCTTCGGTGACGTGCAGATGTAGGTCTTGCCCATATCGCCGCCTTCGTTGGGGGCGAAGAGTGCCCAGAAGCGTCCGTCGTGATACTTCAGCGATGTGGCCCACTGGCCACGGCCATAGACGGTGCCCTGCTGCAGGTCGTACTTGGGCGAGTCGGTCAGACGGTCGAACACGTAGCCCACGGTCTCCCAGCTGCGGAGGTCTTTCGACTGCATGATGGGTGCGCCGGGCATGAGGTGCATGGTGGTGGTCATCATATAATAGGTGTCGCCCACGCGAATCACGTCGGGGTCGGGGCAGTCGGCCCAGAGCATGGGGTTCTTGATGGGCATTCCGGTAGTGTTTGCCTGCGCCAGGGATGGGGTAGGGAGTAGTTGAGCCATGGCGAAAGCGATAGAGAAAAACATTCGTTTCATATTGAAAATGTGGTTTTGGTTTTTACGATGCAAAAGTATAAAAAAATACGAGGCGCGGCACTTTGCCACGTCTCGTATTTTTTTGATAGCGTATCGGCGCTTACTTTCTCACAACCTTGTCGGTCTTCACCGTACCGTCGCTCATGTACTTCTTCACGAGCACGATGCCCTGGCGTGCCGAGCTGATGCGGCGGCCGTTGAGGTCGTAGAGCTCGATGGCGCGAACGGTGTTCTGCTTCGTCTCGGTGGCCTCGATGCCCGTGAGCACCTCCTGGTAAGCCTCAGCATAGTTGAAGCCGGCGGCAGGAGCGGTGATCAGCAGGCGCACGTCGTTGAAGAAGGTGTGCGAGGCAGCACCGGCATTGGCACCAATGGTGAGGATACCGTCGGTAACCACGACGCCCTCGATAGCCAGTGCGCTCTGGCTGGTGGCGAAGGGGAACGCCTGGCCGATGCGCTCGGCAGTTGTGGTAGCAGCAAAGATCTCGTCCTGTCCTTCTTCTGCCCATGGGGTGTCGGAAGTCTTTGCATAGATGAACGTACCGTCGAGTGCGGTGGGAGCATCCTTCTCGTCCTGACGCTCGCCAAAGCCCATCTTGATGGTGTAGACACCTGCGGGCAGGTCGGTGATGGTCTGCTCTACTCGGTAGCTGCCACCCCAGGTCTGGAACATGCAGTCCTCGGCAATGCCTTCAACGTTCTTGGGCTGTCCCCAGCCGATGGTCAGGCCCGGACGGTTGAAGCCTTCGGGAGTAGTCCAGCCAGGAACGTTCTCGTCGGTGAAGTTCAGGTTGGTCTGCTGCTTGTAGATGTTCGGATTCTTCACAAACACGGTCATGTCGTAGGTGGGAGTGGTCTTCTCGAGGGTCTCGAGATCCACATCGGGAGCAAACATGGTGTTGTCGGCGTCCTTCAGGTTGCCATAGACGATGGTGGTGATGCGATCCTTGATCTCCTGTGCCAGCTCGTCGTCATCGGTCAGGGCGTTGTTGGCAGCCATAACCAGCCAGTCGTCCTCGGCCACGCCGAGAGCCTTCAGTGCTTCGGCACCCAGGCGCAGGCGGTCGATGAGCACGGCCACGCCGGTGCCCTTGCCGTTGTTGCTGCCTTCAGGCGTAGATGCGCCTTCGGTGAAGAGCAGGCTGGTCACGTTGGCAATGTCGGTGAGTTCCTTCACGGCGGCGGTAAGCTCTGCGTCGTCGGTGAGAACGGTGTACTCATAGAACAGCTGCCAGTTGGGCTCTACAACCTCGCCGCCTTCTTCCTCGCCGCTGTGGTCGGCCACGTCGCGCCACTCAGAGGTGCCGTTGTACTTGGCCACCACTTCCTTCAGCTGGGCAAAGAGCTCGGTGGTAGTGAACTTGGTGGCGGGCTTGGCACCGCCGTCGGGCTGCTCGTTCTGGCGCACCACGTCGATGGCCTTCTTGATCTGCGTGTCGTAGTTGTCGCACAGCTGGCGGTGATCCTTCACGGCCTGGGCGGCAGCGTCGAGGGCAGCAGCGCCGTTCTTATACTGCGAGGGGTTGGTATAGCCTTCCTTCTCGGCCTCATACTTCTCGATGGCAGCCACGAGAGCAGAGAAAGCCTCACCGGCATAGCGCTCGTCGGCATTGCCGTCGCGGGTAGACTTGGCATTCTCCAGTGCGGTGTTCAGCAGCTGGGTCTCTTCGAAGCCAATCTGGCTGGGCTGATAGGTCACCTTCACGTTGGCCAGCAGCACCTCGTTGAAGCCGCCCTCGGTGCCCTTGTTGTCGCTGCAGGGATACCAGCGCAGCTGATACTCACCATCGGCCTCGGGGAAGAACTTGATATCGGTAGCGGTAGAGCCGTTGACGGCACCAGTAGAACCATTCACATTGGGAGCATTGGCAATGAGCTGCTCCAGCACCACTTCCTGGTCGGCGTTGAGCACCTGGAACTTCATGTTCATGCCATTGTCTTTCCATGCAGCCGAGTTGAAGTGTATATTGTACTTCTTGCCGGCTTTCAGTGCGAGCTTGTGCTCCTCGATGGTGCCATACTCGGTGTACTTGTCGCGGAAGTAGAGACCCTTGGTGAAGTCGCCACCAGCAGCGAAATCGAACAGGCGCGAGCCTGAGCCGAAGGTGTTAGGAGCTACGCGGATTTCTTCGCCGAAGTAAACAGCGAAGCCCTCGGGAATGCCACCGTTGCTGCAGTTGGCAAAGTATTCAGCAGGAATGAGTTCCTCGGGAACGTCGTTGGGGTCGTATTCCACCTTGCCGATGCTCACCACGAAGGCGGTGTCGCCGAAGATTTCGTCGGCCAGACGGTATTCGGGATAGATCTTGGTCAGATGTATGGTGTATTCGCCAGTGGGCAGGTCGCCCTCGCTGTTGCGCTTCAGCACGATATTCTCGGCTAAGCCTTCTGCAGGCTCCACGCTCAGGGCCTCGCCGTTGAGGGTGGCCACGAGTGCGGCGCAGTCGACGTTCTTGTCGAAGTTCACCTTGAACTCGCGGATGCTGTTGGGCAGGTTGAACGAGCCGTCTTCAGGATCGGCGCTCACCACGATGGGCGTCACCATGATGTAGGGATAGCCGCCACCGTTCTCGATGTCGCCATTCTCTTCGGCAATCACGTCGGTGAAGTCGTTCACGTCGCCAAGCGGGCCGCTGGTGTAGAGCAGGTGGTAGGCAGCATCGGCGGGGTTCTTGAAGCTCACGCTCACCTCGTCGCCACTGCTGGCAATGAATCCGTTCTCGCTGTCGAGGAAGATGTAGAAGCGTCCGTCTGCGAAGGCCTCGACCGACCAGATGCCGGCTTCCTTGCCATTGAGCTTCACCGTGGCGCAGTCGTTGGGGAACATCAGACGGGGCTTGCCCGAAGCCTTCACCAGTTCAGGAATGTTGGTGTCGAAGCCAAAGTCTACGAGAATCACGTCGTTGGAGAATTCGGCCGTGGTGCCATACTTATAGACCTCGAACTTGATGTTGTCGAAGTAGTACTTGTTGGCAGCCACATGGTCGTCGGGGTTCAGGTTGAAGGCCACGGAGAGGAACTGCTTGTCGGCCTTCGACTGGTCGGCCGTCACTTCGCCTTCCTGGGTGAAGGTCTGCCAGTCCTGAGCGAACTTGATGCCACCGAACATCACATAGTGGATATAGTCACTGGGTTCGGCATGTGCCTGCGTGCTAGGAGTAGCTTCCTCGTCGGCCTTGTAGTCGAAGCTTACGCGATACTTCGTGCCGGCGGGCACCGTCTCGTTGAAGCGGAACCAGAACTGGTTGTCGTAGTCGTTGGCGGTCTTGTCGCCAGTGGCCACGATGATGCCGCGGCTCTCGTTCACGCCGGCGCCGTCGACAATCTCGGAGTTCACCACCTTGTTAGCGTTGTCGCCGATGTTCAGCTTGGTGAAGAACGAGCTCACGTCGTCGCCTTCCATGTCGCTGTTGTTAATCAGGTTGGTCCAGCCTATCTGCTGTGCCTTGCCCTGACGCTCTACCTCCATCGACACGATGGTCACGTTGGCCCAGTTGGCGCCCTTGATGGCGTGCAGATGGGCAAAGCCCTTCTCCTTCACCAGGAGCTTCAGGTCTACATAGTAGACGGTCTCACCCTCGTTCTCGCCGGGCTCCGAGCTGAAGTACTTGGCACTCCAGCCGCCCTTGGTGTTGTCGATGAGGTGCGACTCTTCTTCTTTGTCTTTCCACTGCCCTTCTTCCACGTCGCGGTTGAAGAGGAAGCGGGGGCTGCCGTCTCTTGCGGTCACGATCAGACGGCTGTAGAGCGACAGGTCGGCATAGTTGTTCACTTTCGTGTCGCCATACACGTCGCCTGCTGCTTCGCCGATGATGAACAGACATTCGGCCGTGCCGGTCATCTGTGCGTCGGCACCCCATCCGTCCCAAGTGCCGAAGGGCACCTCTTGCAGCGAGATGCGCTCTGCAGCACTTGCACTCAGTGCGCCCAGCATTACCAATGCCAGGGCAAAGAAATTGCGGAAAATTTTTCTCATGTGCATAATGTTTTAGTTAATAATATGGATAAAAAAGTTTGGTTGTTTCGCTGTGTTTTTTAAAACAAGTGCAAAGATAAAGCCCTTCGTGCGAAAGGGCTTTATCTTTTGTTTCATAAGGTTTCAAATTTGTAAAAAGGCCCTGAAATCAAAAAACTTGGGCTTTTTTATCAAAAAACTTAGTCGTTTCCGCAATCTACGACTCTTTTTCGGCATATTCCGATGGGGCCACGCCAAAATGCTTGCGGAAGATGGTTGAGAAGTGGGCCAGGTTTGAGAATCCCACGGTATAGGCCACCTGCGTCACGTTGATTTTCTGCTCCTTGAGCAGGCGTGCCGCCTGTTCCAGGCGGATGTTGCGTATGAACTCGCTGGTAGAGATGCCGGTCATCTCCTTCATCTTGCGGTGCAGCTGGGCGCGGCTGATGCCTACTTCCTGAGTGAGCATGTCGACGTTGAAGTCGCTGTTGGAGAGGTTTTTGTTCACCGCCTTCACGATGCGATCCATGAGTATCTCGTCGTTGCCCTTCACCTCTACCTGCTCAATCTTGTCGGCCTGCTGCTGCGCGCCCGAGAACTTGCCCTTCAGCCGCTGGCGGCTCTGTATGAGGTTGTCTATCGTGAGGTGCAGCTCCTGCATGTCGAAAGGCTTGGCCAGGAAGGCATCGGCGCCACGCTCCAGGCCCTCCAGGCGGTTGCCCACGTCGGCCTTCGAGGTGAGCATGATCACCGGCAGATGCGAGAGGTTCAGGTTGGTCTTGATCATGCGCAGCATGGTGAAACCGTCCATCTCGGGCATCATCACATCGCTCACCACGAGGTCGTAGTCGTGGTCGAGCAGTTCCTTCATGCCCTCCTTGCCATTGGTGCACAGGCCGAACTTATAGTAGTGGCCCAGCTCGGAGCTGATGTAGTGGCCTATCTCCAGGTCGTCGTCGACCACGAGCACGCGTATTTTCGAGCTTGGCGTCTTGGCCGTTGCCACGGCATGGGGCATCTCCGGCTCCGGCGTGGTCTCTATCTCTTCTTCGGTCAGGTGCTCCTTGCCCAGTGGCAGCGTCACGGTAAATACCGACCCTTGCTGGCCGTCGGTGCGGTTGTGGGCATCGATGGTGCCATGGTGCATGTCGACAATCATCTTGCAGAGGTTCAGCCCTATGCCCGTGCCGTCGATGTGCAGCTGCCGCGAGTTCTTGCCCTGATAGAAGCGGTCGAAGATGTGCTTCAGGCTGTCGCCGTCGAGGCCCACGCCGCAGTCTATCACCTGTAGGGTGGCGTTCTGCTCGTCGTGGCTCAGCCTGATTTCCACGCCTCCCTTGTCGTAGGTGTATTTGAAGGCGTTCGACAACAGGTTGGTGATGACTTTGTCGAACTGGCTGCGGTCTATCCACACATTGAGCTTCTCGCAGTCGGGGGTGTATGTGAAGTTCAGGTTGCGCTCTTGTGCATTGTATTCATACATCTTATATATACTGCGCGTGAAGCTCACCAGGTCTGTCTGCTGACAGTGCAGGTGCATCTGCTGCTTGTCTATTTTCCTCACGTCGAGAATCTGGTTCACCAGGTTCAGTATGCGCTGTGCATTGTGCTCGATGGTGTCGATGTCGCGCAGGGCCTCTGTCTGCGCATGGTCTATGCGTCGTTTCAGGTTTGCCAGCGGACTCATGATGAGCGTGAGCGGCGAGCGGATGTCGTGGGTGGCATTGATGAGGAACTTCATCTTCTCTTCGTTCATCTGCTCGTTGGCGCGCTGGCGGTAGGTGCGGAAGATGTAGTAGCCCAGTGCGGCCAGGATGGCAAGATAGATGAAGTAGGCCAGCAGCGTGCGGTACCATGGTGCGCGTATGGTGACGACGATGACCTTCTCTGGCGTAAGGTCGTTGCCCTGCATCGCACGCACGGCTATGCGGTAGGTGCCAGGCTGCAGGTGGCCCAGGGTGAAGTCGTTCTTGCCCTCCGGGTTGCGTATCCACTCACCATTGTTGATGCTGTATTCCAGTGCCAGGTTTTCCGGATTGTCGAAATTGAACTGTGAGAAAGCCAGCGTGATGGTGTGGTCGAGATAGCTCAGCGTGAAATAGTTGCTCTGGCTCACGGCTTTGTCGGTAATCCTCACGCCGTTGAGCTCTGTCCGTGTGGTCACGTACTGGTCGCCCACGCGGAAGGCAGTGAGTTGCAGCGGTGCGGGCGTAGGCTGGTTCTCCTTCACGTCCTTCGGGTTGAACACCGTGAGTCCTTCGCTATGTGCGAAATAGATGATGTCTGAGTCGGTATGCATGCCCACGCCAAGGATATACTCTTTCTGGGTGAGGCCGTTGCCGCCAATATGGCCAATGAAACTGTGACTGTCTACCTGGTATTGCCAGATGCCCATAGAGGTGGCGCACCAGAGGTCGCCGTCGTTCGACTGCACGATATAGTTTATCACCTTGTTCTGCAGCTGCTGGCTGTCGGGGAAGGGTTCCGCCTCCCGCTTCTTGGGGTCGTAAAGGTAGAGTCCCTGCTCGGTGCCAATGGCAATGCAGCCGTTGAGCTGCCGGCCGTCGGGTAGGGTGCCGCTGTGCAGTTCGCAGACGTCGAAGCACACGATGCCGTCGAGCAGCACATCCCATCCCTGCGAGCGGAAGCTGTCGGTCTCAGGATTGTAGCACGACACGCCCGACGATGTAGCCAGCCAGATGAGCCCTTGCCTGTCGGCGGCCATGCCCATCACCCAGTTGTTGCTCAGCCTGCCGTGAATGGTATCGTTCTCGTAGAAATTATGGTTCAGCAAGCTTCCCGTCTGTGGGTCATAAACGCAGAAGCCTCTTGAGAATGCCGAGATATAGATGCGTCCTTTGTCGTCGCTGGTCATGTCGTTGAACTTGTCGCAGTCGAAAGTCACCTTTAGCTGCGAGCGGCCCGTGAGGGGGTCGTAGCTGAACAAACCGTCGTCGGTGCCTATCCAGAAGCGGTTCTGGTGGTCCCGGAAGATGAATTCCACTGCTTCTGGCGACTCTGGGTGAGCCACGATGCGGCCCCGGCTGTCGAAGCCATATACGCCTACACCCTGCACCGTGCACCACACGATACCGTTGTCGCCCTCGCAAACAGAGCTGATGGTGCTTCCCAGGTCGTGACCCTGATCCTTGAAATTCCAACTGGCAAACTGCAACGGGCGCTGCTGCAGCAGCAATAGGCCCTTATGGTGGCAGCCCAGCCATAGATTGCCTTGTCTGTCTTGCATCATCGCGCTTATCTTGGCCGTGCTTTGGTCTATTCCAAAAGTATTGACCTCTACTCGCTCCAGTCGGCGTTTGCCCATGCCCGTAAGCTGGAACAGGCCGTTTCCGCGCGTACCTATATATATATTACCGTCGTTGCTTTCTATCATACGCGTGAAGACCACGTCTTTTGTCTTCACATCGCTCATGTCGACATCGACTTCGGTCATCTTGCCGTCTTTATACGACATGAAGCCGTGCAGGCAGAGTATGAGCAGTTCGTTGCCCTGCTCGATGTAAGCCTGCGGGTTACCCATCGACGAGGCAAACTCTGTGATCTTGTCGCCCCGTCTCATGAATATCTTGTCGTCGAATCCGCTTTTCCATAGCCTCTCCTTTGAGTCTTCATAGTAGCGGCTGAAATAGTTGTTGGCTGTACTGATTGAAAATGGCTTCAGTTCCGTGCTTCCTTTCTCTGCCATGTAGGCGCCATAGCCGGCCGTCCCGACGAGAACCGTCCCATCTTTTCGCTGCAAAATGCTGCTCACGCGGGGGTGGATGCCTCCGGGGAAGCTATAGTGCACAAACGCCTCACGCTCTGCTACGAAGCAGTCTACGCCCCGGTTGGTTCCCACCCACAGGTTGTTGTCGTGGTCGCAAAGCAGGGTCACTATCACATTGGTCATGATGCTGGTACTGTCGGCATCGTCGTGCAGAAAGGTCTGAAACTTATAGCCGTCGAACCGGTTCAGACCATAGTCGGTGGCTATCCATATCGAGCCTAAGCTATCTTGCCGTAAGTCATTGATCAGGCTGCTTGAGAAAGAATTAGACGGGAAAAAGTGGCCCGTAAGGGCATGCATCTTTCCAAGCATCGCAACAAGTGCGAAGATAAGTATGAAAACTCTTTTCTTCATGTTTCAGTTTTGTAGTACTTGTTCTATAGTAGTGTTAATTTAAGGCTGCAGCAGTAGCTTTTTCAGCTTTTTTACTTGCTGTTGCGGTGCAAAGATACAAAAAAAATACAATAAACAAATGCTAAGGCCGTTTTTTTTCGTGTTTTCAGCATGTCTCACCGTCTCATTGGCCATAAACAGACAGGAAAATGCCCTAAAAACGCAACGGCTGCCGATATTCTCATATGGGCAGCCGTTGCAATTAGTTTTCCATAGCTAATATACTAACGAATTTTCTACTAAAGAACTACTAACAACTAATACTACAAAACTACTAATGTGTCTAATTATATACTTATGAAGATTATTACTAATTTTTGATGAAACATCACCATGTTTCTTTTTTCTTTATGTTTCTGCTGCAAAGTTACGCATAATCTTCATTATCTGCTATTTCAATCGTTTCTCTTACTTTATTATTCGTTTAAATGTCACAAGTTTATTCATTTTAGAAACATTTTTATACTATTCTTGATAGCCCTTCACCCCTAGGACAGAAATTAGAATAATTATAATAATTTCTGTTTTTGGAAAGAAATGAGAAACAATGACAAATAATCTCGTTCAACAATAAGAAGAAATTATTCTTTCTCATCCCCATTTCTTTCCACGAGAAACGAATGTGAATAATATGAATAATTGTTCCACGA
>CAMJLB010000084.1 GCA_946406555.1 uncultured Prevotellaceae bacterium
GCAGTTCTCGGTGCCCATCAGCTCGAAGTGCTCGATGAGCTTGATGGTGGGCTGCGCCTTGTGGCTTGCCGTGCTGAAATAGGAACGGAACATGCGCTGGAATGCCCACTGGGTCCATTTGTAGTATTTGGGGTCGCAGGTGCGCACCTCGCGGCTCCAGTCGAAGGAGAAGCCGATCTTGTCGAGCTGCTCGCGGTAGCGGCTGATGTTCTGCTCGGTGGTGATGGCGGGGTGCTGACCAGTCTGTATGGCGTATTGCTCGGCAGGGAGGCCGTAGGCATCGTAGCCCATGGGGTTGAGCACGTTGAAGCCCTTGAGGCGCTTGTAGCGGGCATAGATGTCGCTGGCGATATAGCCCAGGGGATGGCCTACATGCAGACCGGCTCCCGAGGGATAGGGGAACATGTTGAGCACGTAGAACTTCTTCTTCTTCTCATCCTCGACTACGCGATAGGTGCCGTTGTCTACCCAGCGCTTCTGCCATTTCTTCTCAATCTCTCTGAAATTGTATTCCATATATTCTAATTCATATTAATAGTCCATCGTTCATAATAATATGCAAAGATACGGTTAATTATCGTTTACGCCAAATTTTTTTCTCTAAATCTTATAATTATGAAAATAAAAACAGACTGCATAACGACGAAATGAAAGAAAATGCGTAATTTTGCAACGGTGAAAAGAATAAATATCCAGAAATATACTATGATACGTAAGCTGAGAACGATAGAAATGAAACGGCTCACTGTGGAGGAATACCGCGAGGCGGAAAAAATGCCGCTGGCGGTGGTGCTCGACGACGTGCGGTCGATGTATAACGTGGGTTCGGTGCTGCGCACCTGCGACGCCTTCCGGGTGGAGCGGGTATGCCTCTGCGGCATCACCTCTACCCCACCCCACCCCGAGATACACAAGACGGCGCTGGGGGCCGAAGACAGCGTGCCGTGGCAGTACTACGGCAGCGCCCTGGAAGCCGTGGAGCAGCTGCGGGAGGAGGGCTATGAGGTGCTGGCCGTGGAGCAGTGTGAGGGCAGCACCCCCCTACCCTCGTTTGCGCCGGTGGCCGACAGGCGGTATGCCGTGGTGCTGGGCAATGAGGTGAAGGGCGTGCACCAGGAGGTGATAGATGGTTGCAACGGCTGTCTGGAGATACCGCAGCTGGGCACGAAACACTCGATGAACGTGAGCGTGACGGCGGGCATCGTCATCTATGCCTTCGCCCGTGAGCGGCTGGGAGCATTGCCGCGATAGAATCGCGACCCACAAAGACCATTGCCGCGATAAAATCGCGACCCACAAAAACCATTGCCGCCATGGAATGGCGACCCACAAAAACCACTGCCGCGATAGAATCGCGACCCACAAAAAAACGACCAATAAATAAAAAACTAAAACATAAATGACTGAAGAACAACGGAAAAAACATGAGAAAATGCAGACGAAAGGCTCTTTCGCCGGTACTGCAAAGCCATCAATGCTCCGCCGTAGCGACTACCACGACTATAGCTCGCGACACATGTATATGATCACCATGACGACCAACGGACGGCAACCTTTGTTCGGCACGCTGCAGGGACACCCCGACGCCCCCGAAGGCAGCGCCGACTATCCCCATGTGGCGCTCTCGCCGTTGGGGCAGGCCGTGGCGAGGGAATGGGCGGGCATCAGTGGCTACTACCCGCAGATAAAGGTGGTGGCTACCTGTGTGATGCCCGACCACCTGCATGGGATACTCTTCGTTCAGGAGCAGCTGCCCGTGCACCTGGGACGGGTGATAGCGGGCTTCAAGCAGGGCTGCAATAAAATATGGAGGGAAATGAGCGAAAGCCGCCATGGAATGGCGACCCACAAGGACGAAAGCCGCCATGGAATGGCGACCCACAAGGACGAGAGCCGCCATGAAATGGCGACCCACAAGGACGAGAGCCGCCATGAAATGGCGACCCACAAGGACCTGGTGCTTGTGGGCCGCGATTTGATCGCGGCAGAAGGGGCAGGAGTGGAAAAAGGGACAGAGGCAGGGGAGGCAGGAGTGGCACCGGTGTTCAGCCAGGGCTATAACGACCGCATACTCTTGGAGAAAGACCAGCTGGAGGTGTGGATGAAATACCTGAGAGAAAACCCCTTCCGCCTGGCCATGAAACGGGCACACCCCGACCTGTTCCGCGTGGATACCGCCCTACCCCTTTTTGGCCGGACCTTCTCGGCCATGGGCAACCGCTTCCTGCTGCAACGGCCGGGACGGCTGCAGGTGCAATGCTCACGGAGCCTGAACAAAGAACAGATAGAAGAACGCGTTGCCGCTTTCCTGCCGAAGGTGAAGAGCGGTGCGGTGCTGGTGTCGCCCAGCTACAGCGAGGGTGAGAGAGCGGTGATGAGAGCCGCCTTCGAGGCTGGCGGGTCGCTCATCGTGTTGATGGAGAAAGGGTTCCACCAGCTGGAGAAGCCGCCGAGGCATTTCTTCGATGCCTGCGCCGAAGGGAGGATGCTATGGCTGTCGCCATACGCCTACAGCAACAGGGAGGTGAAGCTCACACGTGCCATCTGTCTGGAGCTGAATGAGTATGCGCGCCGGATATGCGAGGAAGGGTAGCTTGATAGATAGCCGCCATGGAATGGCGACCCACAAAGACCACTGCCGCCATGGAATGGCGACCCACAAAGACCGCTGGGTGCTTGTGGGGCGCCATTCCATGGCGGCAGAAGGCGGAGGAGGGGTAAAGAGCAAAAAGCAAAAAAAAGGGAAGAGCTGGGAGCATTGCCGCGATAGAATCGCGACCCACAAAAACCGCTGCTTTTTTTGAAAGGCTACTCTTCAGAGAAATCGCTCTTGCCTACACCACAGATGGGACATACCCAATCGTCGGGAATGTCTTCGAAGGCAGTGCCGGGAGCAATGCCGCTGTCGGGATCGCCTACCTCAGGGTCGTAGACGTAACCACATACATTGCATACATACTTTTTCATAAAGCTTTTTTGTTTTTTTAGCCTCCTTATGTGGAGGCGTTGGTTAATATACTGTTGATTCTCTCGATGACTGTTTGCGGGGAGATGGCGTATAGACATGCATAGTCGCCGCGCTGACACGGCTTCTTGCCGAAGATGCTGCATGGACGGCAGGGTAGGTCGGCCTGGATGGCGTTGCGCGGGTCCTGGTTCCAGCCCATGAAGCCAGCGTAGGGGTGGGTGGCTCCCCAGATGGAAACCACGGGCGTGGCAGTGAGCGAAGCGAGGTGCTGGTTTGCCGAGTCCATGGAGAGCATGACGTCGAGGTGGCTCATGAGGATGAGCTCCTGGTACATCGACTCGAGGTGCTGCCACACACTCACGCAGTGAGGCCACCGGCACGCCCAGAGGGGGAAGGTTTTCTCTTCGTCGGTCCCCCTTCCGAAGAGGAAGATGCGCGCCTTGGGGTGCTGTTCGATGAGCGTTGCGATGACCTGTTCTGTCTTTTCTATGGGGTATATCTTGCCTTTGTGGGCGGCAAAGGGCGCAATGCCGATCCACTGTTCCCATGAGCGCTTGGGTCCTATCTCCTTGGGCAGGAGGTTGAGGTTTCCCCTGCCGTTGTTGTCGGCTGGCTGTTCGGGGCTGCTGGGGTCGAAGATGGAGTGGAAGTGATGGCGTGTGGTGTCGACGGGGAAGCCCAGCTGCTGAAACACGTCGAGGTAGTTCTGGAATGACGTCGGCATGGGCGTGAGCACCTTTTTGGTCTCCGGTGCTGTGAGTTTTCGTCGCATGGGTCGATGCTTGTCGATGTGCTCGACGCGGTAACGCCCGAGATTGAAGCGCAGTCGCAGGTATTCGGACCTCAGCACGGAGTGCAGGTCGGCGATATGTGTGAACTGCTTGGCTGTGAGCCTTCGGTAGAGCGCGTTGAGCCCTTTGACGCCCCGGTACTCGTGCTTGATGTCGGCGGCCATGAAGTTCACGTTGGGTGCGATGTCGTCGAAGAGCGGTCGTGCCACGGGTCGTGAGAGCACGGTGATGCGCACGTCGGGGTACTGGCGTGCCAGCGCCCATACGATGGGCACCATCATGGCCACGTCGCCCAGTGCCGAGAATCGGATGACGAGGATGTGAGTGTGTTTCATTGCTTGGCGTAGAGCACGGGGTTGGTGCTTGGGTCGTTGTACATTTTCATCTGTCGGTAGACCTTCATCACCTTTCGTCCGGCCTGGTAGTCGTCGAGCAGCTGGTCGATGGCGGTAGAGAGGTCGCGCTGCTGTTCGAGCAGCACGTCGAGCTTCTGCCGGCACCGCGCCTTGTGTTCTTCAGATGCATCGGAGCGCTGCGTCTGCTCCTGCATGTGGTATATTTTCAGGGCGAGGATGCTCAGCCTGTCGACGGCCCATGCCGGGCTCTCGGTGTTGAGGCGTGCATGGGGTAGGGGAGCTACATCGCTGTAGAGCTTACGGAAGTAGGCATCTATTTCTTCTACCAAGTCGGTTCGGTCTTGATTACTGTGGTCGATGCGGCGCTTGATTTCCAGCGCTTCGACGGGGTTGATGTGCGGGTCGCGGATAATGTCTTCGAGATGCCACTGCACGGTGTCGATCCAGCACTTGAGGTAGAGGCTGTACTCTATCGAATCGCGCTGGTAGGGGTTGTGGATGGGCGTGTCGACATTGTCGGTGAGGTGATAATCGTCTATTACCCTCCGGAAGATGAGGTTTCCTTGTTCAGTAAAAGTCATTGCTCATTGCTGTTTTAGTTTTGCAAAGCTACATAAACTTTTCGAATCTACCAACAATTCAGCCTCCGTTTTAAGCATTCTTACGAAAAAAGTTTGTAACTTTGCAGCGTAAAACACCAGAAGGAAACGACTATGGGAAAGAAAGAGGGGCAGCTGACCCCGATGATGCAGCAGTTTTTCGACCTGAAGAAGAAGCACCCCGAGGCGCTGATGCTGTTCCGCTGCGGCGACTTCTACGAGACCTACTGCGACGACGCTGTTGAGGCCTCGCGGATACTGGGCATCACGCTCACCAAGCGCAACAACGGTGCGGGCGTGAAGGGCGACGAGATGGCGGGCTTCCCGCACCACGCACTGGACACGTACCTGCCCAAGCTCATCAGGGCCGGCAAGCGCGTGGCCATCTGCGACCAGCTGGAAGACCCAAAGCTGACGAAGAAGCTGGTGAAGCGCGGCATCACCGAGCTGGTGACGCCGGGCGTGGCCATGCAAGACACGGTGCTGAACTACAAGGAGAACAACTTCCTGGCAGCGGTGAACTTCGGACGCGGCCTTTGCGGGGTGGCCCTGCTCGACATCTCGACGGGCGAGTTTCTCTGCGGCGAGGGCACCTTCGACCAGATAGAGAAGCTGCTGTCGAACTTCCAGCCCAAGGAAGTGCTCTTCGAGCGCGGCCGCCAGCAGGACTTCGAGCAGCACTTCGGCACGCGCTGGTGTGTGTTTCAGATGGACGACTGGGTCTTCAACGAGGACACTGCCCATAAGCGGCTGCTGAGACACTTCGGCGTGAAGAGCCTGAAGGGCTTCGGCATAGACCACCTGCGAAGCGGCATGACTGCGGCAGGAGCCATACTGCAATACCTGGAGCTGACACAGCACACGCAGATAGGACACATCACCACCATACGGCGCATAGAAGACGAGAAATACGTGAGGCTGGACAAGTTCACCATACGCTCGCTGGAACTGCTGCAACCCATGCAGGACGACGGGCGGAGCCTGCTCGACGTGATAGACCGCACGGTGTCGCCCATGGGCGGACGGCTGCTGAGGAGATGGCTGGTGTTCCCCCTGATGAACAAGAGGCAGATAGACGAACGGCTCGACGTGGTGGACTTCTTCTTCCGTCAGCCCGACTTCCGCCAACTGGCCGACGAGCAGCTGCAACGCGTGGGCGACCTGGAGCGCATCGTGTCGAGGGTGGCCGTGGGGAGGGTGTCGCCAAGAGAGATGGTGCAGCTGAAGACGGCGCTGAAGGCCGTGGCGGTGATAAAGGAGGCATGCCTTGATTTTTGCCGCGATGGAATCGCGACCCACAATGACAGCCGCGATGGAATCGCGACCCACACAAACCAACAGATAGCACGGATAGGAGAACGGCTGCAACTGTGCGAAGAGATAAGAGACCGCATAGAACGAGAGATAGAACCCGACCCGCCACTGATGGTGCAGAAGGGTGGGGTGATAAGACAGGGCGTGAGCCAGGAACTCGACGACCTGCGGCGCATAGCCTACAGCGGCAAGGACTACCTGCTGCAGATACAGGAACGCGAGGCTCAGCAGACGGGCATACAGAGCCTGAAGATAGGCTACAACAACGTGTTCGGATACTACCTCGAGGTGCGCAATACGTATAAGGACAAGGTGCCGCCGGAATGGGTGCGCAAGCAGACGCTGGCCCAGGCAGAGCGATACATCACGCAGGAACTGAAGGAATATGAGGAGAAAATCCTCGGGGCCGAGGATAAGATCCTCTCGCTCGAGGCGCAGCTCTTCGCCCGACTGGTGGGCGACACCCAGCAGTTCATAGCCCAGATACAGCAGAACGCCACGCTGCTGGCCCGTCTGGACTGTCTCCTGGGCTTTGCCAAGACTGCCGAGGAACACCACTACGTGAGGCCGGTGATAGACGATGGGCTGAGCATCGACATACGTCAGGGCCGCCACCCGGTGATCGAGACGCAGTTGCCCGTGGACGAGCAGTATGTGCCCAACGACATCGTGCTCGACAGCGAAAGGCAGCAGATCATGATCATCACCGGCCCGAACATGGCTGGTAAGTCGGCGCTGCTGCGCCAGACGGCACTCATCGTGCTGCTGGCCCAGGTGGGCTGCTTCGTGCCCGCAGAGGCCGCGAAAATAGGTCTGGTAGACAAAATATTCACCCGCGTGGGAGCATCGGACAATATCTCGCTGGGAGAATCGACCTTCATGGTGGAGATGACCGAGGCATCGAACATACTGAACAACGTGACGCCCAAGAGTCTCGTGCTCTTCGACGAGCTGGGCCGTGGTACGTCGACCTACGACGGCATCTCGATAGCGTGGGCCATCGTGGAATACCTGCACGAGCAGCCCAGGGCACGGGCCCGCACGCTCTTTGCCACCCACTACCACGAGCTGAACGAGATGGAGAAGAACTTCCAGCGCATAAAGAACTATAATGTGAGCGTGAAGGAGATAGACGGGAAGGTGATCTTCCTGCGACGGCTGGAGCGGGGCGGCTCGGAGCACAGCTTCGGCATACACGTGGCCGACATCGCCGGCATGCCGCGCTCCATCGTGAAGCGCGCCGGCGTGATACTGAAGCAGCTGGAGCAGGACAACAGTGGGGTGGGGAAGGCCGGCAAGCCCACCGGTCAGATTGCCGACAGCCGCGAAGGGGCACAGCTCAGCTTCTTCCAGCTCGACGACCCGGTGCTCTCGCAGATTCGCGACGAGATCCTCACACTCGACATCGACAACCTTACGCCCATGGACGCACTGAACAAACTGAACGAGATAAAGAAAATACTGGGAGGGAAGAGTAAATAGTGAACAGTGAAAAGTGAATTCACTGTTCACTATTCACTAAAAACTCTTTGCCGGCAGGCTGAGCACGAAGCGTGCGCCGCCGATGTAGCTGGTGTCGAGGGTGAGGTCGCCGCCGAGCTTCTGTGCTATCTTCTTGCTCACGGCCAGACCGAGGCCAATGCCCTGCTCGAAGGTGTCCACCTTGTAGAAACCGTCGAAAATCTTGTCTTGCTGCTCCTTGGGAATGCCCCGTCCAGAGTCTTCGACGCTCACGAGCAGCAGGCTGTGGTCGTCGCTGAGACGGGTGGTGATGCGTATGTAGCCCTCCTTGGTGAACTTGATGGCATTCTTGATGAGCTCTTCCGCCACCTTGCGCAGCCCCTCCTCGTTGGTTTCTATCTGGAAGCGGTTGATGACCTTCGGCAGGTACTGCAGTTCGATGGCCGAGCTTACCTTGCTACGGTGGCTGTAGAGCAGTTCGCTGAAGAACTTGTTGCAGTAGATGCGGCTGTTGCGTTCGTATAGCTCGTTGCTGCCTTTGTCGGCCAAGGCGAGCATCTCGTCGACGATGTTGGTGATGGCGTCGATGTTGATGGAAATGCGCTGCAGCATGTCGGCACGCTCCTCGTCGCTGACGTCGATGCCCGGCGTGTTGAGCAGCTCGTTGAAGCCTCGTATGGCGTTGAGAGGCGTGCGAATCTCGTGGCTCACCTGGCGCACGAACTCCGTCTTCATCTTCTCTCCCTCCTCAGCCATGGCCAGTGCCGAACGCAGTTGTTCGTTTTTCTTGCGCTGTTCCTCGCGTCCTTTTCTGAAGTTGATGACGAGCGCCACGAGCATGGCGATGATGATGAGCGCCAGCACCATGCCGGTGGTGACGGCCAGGTCGCTGGTGCGGCTTGCCATGGCCTTTGCCTGGCTCACGCCAGCTGCGGCGTTCAGCTCGTTGAGGTTGGCAAAATACATGTCGCTGTTGAGCGAGTCGATGCATTCGGCGCGCTGCTGTGCCGTCTCGAGGGCGAGGTCGGGCCGTTTCATCATCTGCTGTATGCGTATGCGTGCATCGTAGCAGGCCACGAGGCTCAGGTCGTTGGAAGAGGAGTGGTTGAGCAGCTGCAGCGCCTCGTCGTATTTGGCATCGAAGGCCAGGCGCACCATCTCGAGCGTCTCCTGTCCGTAGTTGTCGAGACCCTTGTGGCTGGCATGGTATTGCTGATAGGCATCGTAGGTCTGCCGGAACTGGTGCTCGTCGCCGAGGGCGAAGCTGATCATGCCGTCGATGAAGAGGTACACCTGGTGATAGGGGGGAAAGGTGAGGCTCTCCTTCAGGTACCTCTCGTTCCATCGTTTGGCTTCTACCGGCTGCTGGAACATGAGCAGGTAGGCCAGTCGGGAGTAGAGGCCCATCTTCGAGCCAGGGTCGTCGGGCGGGAGGTTCTCGATGGCCTTCTCGTAGTAGTGGCGTGCCACGCTGAAGTTGCCTCGGCTCTCGTAGACGGTGCCCAGGGCGGTGTATACCTGGCTGTAGGCATCGAAGCCCTCTTCTTCCATCTCCTTGAGCATGCGCTGCGAGCGGCTCAGTGCCCGGTCGGAGTGCTGGTGCTCGGTGTCGTAGAGACAAATGTTCAGCTGCATCTTATAGTACTTGCCCGTCAGGCCATGGCTGCGGTAGTAGCGGGCCAGCGTGTCGGTGGCCTGGTAGAACTCCTGGTCGCGGCCGTGAGAGCTGTACAGATCAAGGAAGTTGGCGTACAGCTTTTTGTGGATGCTGTCGGTATCGATGTTGTATTCTTTGGCCCAGACGGGGGTGCCCATGCAGAGCAGCCAGCCTATCAGTATGCAGCAGATGCTATTCCTTTTCATCATATCTTGTTTTTTTTCAAATCTCGCTCAACGCTTCACCGCCCTCAGCATGTAGTAGCCGCCTATGAGCACGAAGGGCACCGAGAGCAGCTGTCCCATGTCGAAGAGCATACCCTCCTCGAACGATTCCTGCACCTCCTTGGTGTACTCTATGAAGAAGCGGAAGAGGAAGATGTAGAACAGGCAAAGGCCGAAATAGAAGCCCGTGCCGAGCTTGGTGGTCTGGGTGGTGGGATTGCTTTTTGCTCTGTCGGCCTTGTAGATGATGATCATGATGACGAAGAGCAGGGCGTAGGCGATGGCCTCGTAGAGCTGTCCCGGGTGGCGGAAGGCGGGGGTGGGGTCTACCTTCTGGAACCAGAAGGCGTACCAGGGTGCGTCGTCGGCCACGGTGGTGATGACGCGTCCGATGATTTCGGAGTTCATCAGGTTGCCCAGTCGGATGAAGCAGGCGGTGATGCCGGTGGCGATGGCGATGTTGTCGAGCACCTGCCATGTGGGCACCTTCCATCGTCTTACGTAGAGCAGCAGGGCGAGGATCAGGCCTGCCGTGCCGCCGTGGCTGGCCAGACCCTGATAGCCGGTCATGTGCCAGGCACCGTACTGGTCGATGTGTATGGGCAGGAGCATCTCGATGAAGCCCCGGCCGGAGGTGAGGAAATAGTCGGGCTGATAGAAGATGCAGTGGCCCAGACGGGCACCGATGAGTATGCCGAGGAAGCAGTAGATGAACAGCGGGTCGAACTTCTCGTCGGGCAGCTTCTGGTCTTTGTAAAGCCATTTCACTACGAGATAGGCCAGCAGCAGACCCACGAGCCAGCACAGCGAGTACCAGCGGAAAGCCAGCGGCCCTATGTAGAAGGCCTCTATCGAGGGGTTCCAGACGATATAAAGAAGGGTATCCATGTTTTTTTTGTCGTTGTTTCGGGATTTCGTTATTCCGCTGCGGGATTCCGGTATTCCGCTGCGGCATCCCGGGATTCCGTTATTCCGGTATCCCGAAAAAATTAAACATTAAACCGGAAGTGCATGATGTCGCCGTCTTGCACCACGTAGTCCTTGCCCTCTACCCCCATCTTGCCGGCCTCGCGCACGGCTGCCTCGGAGCCATACTTCAGGTAGTCGTCGTACTTGATCACCTCGGCGCGGATAAAGCCCTTCTCGAAGTCGGTGTGTATCACGCCGGCACACTGCGGGGCCTTCCAGCCGCGCTTGTAGGTCCAGGCCTTCACCTCCATCTCGCCGGCGGTGATGAACGTCTCGAGGTTCAGCAGGGCGTAGGCCTTCTTGATGAGGCGGTTCACGCCGCTCTCCTCCAAGCCCAGCTCCTCGAGGAACAGCTGCTTGTCGTCATACGACTCCAGCTCGGCAATGTCCTCCTCGGTCTTGGCGGCTATCACCATGGCCTCGGCACCCTCCTCGCGGGCCAGCGCCTCCACCTTCTGTGTCCATTCGTTGCCTGTCTTGGCGTCCTGCTCGCCCACGTTGCACACGTAGAGCACGGGCTTCGAGGTGAGCAGGAAGAGCTGGCGGGCACAGTCCTGTTCCTCCTTCGTGTCAAACTCCACCACGCGGGCGTTCTTGCCCTGGTCCAGCGCCTCTTTGTAGGCGTGTAGCACGGTCACCTCCACCTTTGCCTCCTTGTTGCCGGCGGCGGCTGCCTTCTCGGTCTTGGCCAGACGGCCCTCGATGGTCTCGAGGTCCTTCAGCTGCAGCTCGGTGTCGATGATTTCCTTGTCGCGTATGGGGTCGATGGTGCCGTCTACGTGGGTGATGTTCTCGTCTTCGAAGCATCGCAGCACGTGTATGATGGCGTCGGTCTCACGTATGTTGCCGAGGAATTTGTTGCCCAGGCCCTCGCCCTTCGAGGCTCCTTTCACCAGTCCGGCAATGTCCACTATCTCGCAGGTGGCGGGCACGATGCGGCCGGGATGTACCAGCTCGGCCAGCCGGGTCAGCCGCTCGTCGGGCACGGTGATCACGCCCACGTTGGGCTCTATCGTACAGAAGGGGAAGTTGGCTGCCTGCGCCTTGGCGCTCGACAGACAGTTGAAGAGTGTGCTCTTGCCCACGTTGGGCAGGCCCACAATACCACATTTTAATGCCATTTCTTTTTGTTTAAACGTTTAAATCTGGGTGCAAAGGTAGTAATTATTTCTGATACATGCAAATATAATCAGGCACAGATCGTGGCTGCCATGTCGTTCAGCTTGAGACAACGGGCACGCATGTCGCCTATTTTTTCGTTCTGGTAGGGGAAGGGCGACATGATCAGCAGCCGTCCCTGCAGGCATGCCTCTATATAGCGCGGGGCGGGCTTGAAGAGTGGTGGCAGGCCGTCGACGAGCAGCACGATGAGCGGAAGGCCTTCGTCCATGGCGGCGGTGGCTATCTTCTGTTCGCCATCGCTGATGCAGGGCGATACGAGCACGGCTCCCTCCTTCACGGCCTGGCTGAGCATAGCCTCTTTCTTCGCCTCTATCTCGTGTGGGTAGAGGTGCCGCGAGCACTGCACCTGCAGCTTCACGGGGTTGTCGAGCAGGAAGCGGTTGCCGTAGGCATCCATGGGAGGCAGGCCGGGCAGGGCGATCTTTCCCAAGCGGCTGAAGAACTCTGGGTGATAGCGTTTCAGAAGCAGGCGGCGGGGGTTGTCGGCAAGGTAGTTTTTTAGACGCTGCAGCTGCCCTTCCTTGCGCAGTATGCGGTCGTGGTAGCCAGGCTCCCAGAGGGCGCCGTGCTGGCGGTCGTAGTGACCCCAGCGCTGGGGGCGTTGGGGAAGAGGCTGCGGCATTGCCGCAGCATACCCGACCAGGGGAAGGCCTGCGGTGGTGCCTGCCGCGGTGCCTGCCGGAGTGCCTGCCGCGGTGCCTGCGGTGGTGCCTGCCGCGGTGCCTGAGGTGGTGCCTGCGGTGGTGCCTGCCGGAGTGCCTGCGGTGGTGTAAGGTTTGGTAGGCTGCGGCAATGCCGCAGCGATAACCCCCAGCTCGCGGGCGGCCTTGTTGCAGCCTGTCTTGAAGCCTGCCACCACCTGCCCCAGGTGTTTCTCCATCCTATCGTGCACAAAGAGCAGGCCATGGATGTGGTCGGGCATGATGCACAGCTGCATCACTTCCACTAAGGGGTGGTATCTTGGTATGCCCTCCCAGCATTGCTTCACCTTCTCTCCGAATGGCGATAGCACGATATGCGGGCGTTCCGGCCCTTCGCTGATGGAGGGATCGCCGGCGAGCGTGCCTAAGAGCGGTTGCCGCCCCTCGGTCACCATCGTTATCATATAGATGCCACGGTCGCGGTAGTCGTGCATGGAGCAGCGTCGCTTTATCGAGGGCTTTTTCTCGCCAGCATAGCGTTTGTGGTTGGCGTTGCGGTCGTTTTTATCTTCCTTTTTATCCATTTTTTCTTCTTTCTTGTGGTTATTGTTTCTTTTTCAGTCATCGTAAGCTGCGGCAATGCCGCTGCCTACCTCACCCCGCCGCAGGCTCAATGGGCCTCGAGCCAGTTCTGGCCGAAGCCGCTGTCGGCCACCAGGGGCACGGCCAGCGTCATCGCTCCCTGCATCTCCTGCAGCACGATGGCCTCCACCTTTTCTTTCTCGTCGGGGAAGACGGAGAAGTTCAGTTCGTCGTGTACCTGGAGCAGCATCTTCGAGCGCAGGCCCTCCTGCTGGAAGCGTCTGTATATGCGTATCATCGCCACCTTGATGATGTCGGCGGCCGTGCCCTGTATGGGAGCGTTGATGGCGTTTCGCTCGGCGAAGCCGCGCACGGTGGCGTTCTGCGAGTTGATGTCGGGCAGGTAGCGGCGGCGGCCGAAGAGGGTGGTGGCGTAGCCCTGCTGCCGCACGGTCTGCTTGGCCTGCTCCATATAGTCGTGCACCTGGGGGAAGGTGTCGAAGAAGCCGTCGATGAGCTGCTTGGCCTCGTCGCGGCTGATGTCGAGGCGCTCGGCCAGGCCGAAGACGGTGATGCCGTAGATGATGCCGAAGTTGGCGCGTTTCGACTTCGACCGCTCGTCGCGCGTCACCTCGTCGATGGCCTTTTTATATATGGTGGCGGCGGTGGCGGCGTGCAGGTCGTGGCCTTCGGTAAATACCTTTATCATCTGCTCGTCGCCCGAGAGGTGGGCCATCACGCGCAGCTCTATCTGCGAGTAGTCGGCCGAGAAGAAGAGGCACCCTTCTTCGGGCACGAAGGCTTTCCTTATCTCCTTCCCGTCTTCGCCGCGGATGGGGATGTTCTGCAGGTTCGGGTCGGAAGAGGAGAGCCGTCCCGTGGCCGTGACGCACTGGTTGAACGACGTGTGTATATGTCCCGTCTTGGGGTTGATGAGCTTCGGCAGCGCATCGATATAGGTGCCTATGAGTTTTTTCAATCCTCTGTGCTCCAGTATCTTGGCCACGATGGGGTGCTTTGCGTGCAACTGCTGCAGCACCTCTTCCGAGGTGACGTACTGCCCCGTCTTCGTCTTCTTCGGCTTGTCGATGATTTTCATTTCGCCGAAGAGCACGTCGCCCACCTGTTTCGGCGAGGCGATGTTGAAGGCGTGGCCCGCCAGATGGTAGATCTCCTGTTCCAGCAGGGCTATGCGCTCGCCCAGCTCCTTCGATGTCTGCGCGAGCGAGTCGGTGTCTATGCGCACGCCGGCCATCTCCATCTCGGCCAGCACGGGCATCAGCGGCATCTCTATCTCGTAGA
>CAMJLB010000085.1 GCA_946406555.1 uncultured Prevotellaceae bacterium
ACGACTACACGCTGCAGAACCACAACTACTTCCACACCAGCTACCAGAACGTGGTGATACAGGAGCTGGGCGAGGCGGCACTGGCCCTGAAGCTGTTTCAGCTCGGGCTGCACGGCACCGAACGGTGGAAGACACGCGCCCTGATGCACAACAACGACCGCGTGATGCGCGACGTGCTCTACTGGCTGGCACTCTCCGACGGCGAGCTGGCCATGCCCAACGGCAACGACTGGAGCCTGTTCCTCTACGACCAGATCACCTCCTACTCCACCAACGCCTGTTTCTTGCGCGACCCGCATGCCCTGCTCTTAGAGAACCTGGCCTACAAGATGATACGCCACCGGCAGCAGACCACCGCCGACGGCTCGTGGCTGCTGCGCGCCGACGTGGGGGCACGCCGAATGGGCGTGGAGGCCCACCGCGTGATGATGACGTGGCTCATGCACGAAATGCTCTCCACCGCCGACCTGACCGCCACCACCTGGACCGACTTCTGCCGGGAGTATGAACGGGCAAAGGTCTTCGACTCGCAGAACATCGTGCGGGCTGCCTCCGCCGACCGCTTCACCTGCTTCTCCTGGAGCAAGGGACTGCGCAGCTATACGGGCTACATCTCGCCAAACACGGCAGAGAGCGAACCGAAAAGGTCGAACATCATCGTGCCCTTCCGCGCCAACAACACGGGCAACTTCCTGGGCTGGTATGAGGTAGAGGGAAAGAAGACCAATGCCAAGCCGGTAGTGCCGGGCATATACGACCTGCAGGGCAATGCCTACGTGATGAACGGCGAGCTGCAATGCAACGAGGCCACGCTGAACCACCGCTTCGCCATCTATAGCACCCCCGGCAATGCCGTGATATATATAGATTATGTACGTGCGAACGCCCCCTGCACCATCACTGCCGAGAAAGGCGGACTGATGGCCATCAGCACCGACGAGATGACGAGCACCCGGCGCACGCTGCACACCAGCGAGGGCAGCCGCCTGCTGGACGGCACCACAATGACGAAGCTGCAAGGGCCCTGGGTGAACGTAGACGACCAGCTGGGCATTATCTGCCTTGGACAGACGGCCTGCATTGGCTTCGGCGAACGGGCCAACAACAACTCGGTGCTCACCTCAAGGCTCTACCCGCTCTACAACGACGCCCGGCGCAGCGTGCAGCAGAACGAAGTGGTGGGCAAACGGGCACTGGCCTACTACAGCAACACCACAAGCGGAGCCACAAGGCAACTGCTGGCCGAAAGCCAGGCGCTGAATGTGGCCGAGGGCTGGAACGGCGTGATGGTGGCCGATGCAGACAGCACACGCTACCTGCTGCTGAGCAATTTCGGTAGCCAGCAGCAATGCCTGCTGCAAGGCATCGGCACGCGCCACGGGGCACCCGTATTCGCCACAAACACCACCATCGGGAAGAGCACGGCAACGGCTACCTTCTGCACCGAAGAGAACCACTCGGTGGCCAACACGCTGAGGTTCTTTGTGGAAGGCGACGGCATAGAGGCCATACAGGCCGAGGGCGACCCCACGACGGTGTTCCTGCTGAATACGGTGAAAGGAAAGAACAAAGTGAAGGTGAACGCTTTCGACAAGGCAAAACGCCTGTCGAAAAACGTAACACTGGCTCAGAAAAAGCTGAAAATATCTATTGTAAAGGGCAGGCTGCAGGTAGAATAGCCATGGCAACGAGGCTCAGAACACCACGCTGCGGGTACCGTCGGCCTGCTCCTCGATCGTCACGCTCACGGCATCGTCAGGCAGCAGTTCTTCGATAAGCTCGGGCCACTCGATGAAGCACAGGTCGCCACTGTAGAAATAGTCTTCATAGCCCATGTCGTAGACTTCTTCCAGTTTCTTGATGCGATAGAAGTCGAAGTGATATACTCGTTGAGCGTTCTTGCCTTGCAAGCATCCTTCTTGCGTCCCTTCGGAAGCAAGCGACCTTTGGTCGAGCGCGGCCGAGCGGAGCGATGAGGGTTCTTGCCCTGCAAGCGTCCTTTGGCCGAGCGGAGGGTTGTGTGGCTCAATGGTGTATTCGTTGACGATGGCAAAGGTGGGCGAGGTAATGACATCCTGCACGCCCAGCTCTTCGCAGATGGCTTTGATGAAAGTGGTCTTGCCTGCCCCCATCTTACCATAGAAGGCAAACACACGATGCTGGCCAATGGCCTGTACAAACTGGCGGGCAGCCTCGCCGATGTTGTCTAATTGCTGTATTCTTATCTCCATGTCGTTCTGAAAAAATGCTGAGTGTTACTTATAGTGGTAATGTCGACGATGCTTCAGATAGTCAAGGTCGTTCTGATGACGGTAGGCCTCCTGCTCGAAGCGGATATGGAAATAGGCCTTTGTCCAGTTGCGATATTTTATGTACAGCACCAGCCATTCGGCCACATACCACACGAAGAAGGGCAGATAGAGCAGCTCGCGCTGCTGGTGCACATGAATAAGCTCATGATTCAGGTCGTAACGGCTCAGTTCGACCCGGGTGAAGATAAACTCGCCAAGGGTGATGGCAAGAAAGTCTTTGCCCATGGGCAACCGTTTCACCTTGAATACGCGTTTCATAAAAGGAGGCGTGCAAGCAGGATTTCCTTTTTTACCTTATCAAAAATGCTGCTTGCACGCCAAATAAGTCATGGGAAATGCAACTATTCTCCAAGATACTTGGCTATCATGGCCAGACACTTCTCGCTGCTCACTGGCTTCGAAAGGAAATCGTCGCAGCCAGCCTTCAATGCGAGCTGACGGTCGCTGTCGAATGCATTAGCCGTCAGGGCCACGATAGGCAGTTCGGGGTGAGACTCTTTAATCTTCGACGTGGCCTGCAGGCCGTCCATCACCGGCATCTTGATGTCCATCAATATCAGGTCGATGCCGCCCTCGTTGGCCATGTCTACTGCCTCTTGTCCGTTCTTGGCACGCTTATACTGGTAGAAGCGCTTCAGGATATAGGTCATCAGAATGTAGTTACTGTCATTGTCTTCTGCTACAAGTATTGTCTTCATTTTTTCTAAAAATTAAATTACAATTCATGTTCAGTTCGTTAAAGTGTTACAAAAGTAGTGATTTTTTATTGAATAACTTTGCATTATTGCATTTTTTTAACTAATTTTGCATCTGCCATGAATTAATTATTATTTGAACATAAAACTAACAACATGAAACTGAAACTTTTTACTTGCGCACTTGCCTTTGCCGCCACGCTGTCGGCACAGGCCCAGAGCCATGTGATGGAAGTGAAGACGGGCAAGCCAGGCGCCGCCGTGTCGCCTACGATGTATGGTCTGTTCTTCGAGGACATTAATTTCGCTGCCGACGGTGGCCTGTATGCCGAACTGGTGAAGAACCGCTCGTTTGAGTTTCCACAAGCCTACATGGGCTGGCGGGTGTTTGGCAACGTAGAGCTGAAAGCCGACGGTCCCTTCGAGCGCTGCCCGCACTATGTGGTGCTCTCCGACCCCGGCCACCGCGAGCGCCGTACCGGCCTGCAGAACGAGGGATTCTTCGGCATCGGCATCGAGAAGGGCAAGGAGTACCGCTTCTCGGTATGGGCCAAGGCCCCGAAAGGCGACACGCAGATACGCGTGCAGCTCATCAACGAAAACACCATGGAAGAGCATCAGGAGTTTGTGCAGCAGAAGCTCGACGTGAAGGGCAGCGAATGGAAGAAATACGAGTTGGTGCTCAAGAGCAACCGCACCGAGCCCAAGGCCCAGCTGCGCATCTTCCTCTCGGGCAAGAACCCCGTGGCGCTGGAGCATGTGTCGCTCTTCCCCGCCGACACCTACAAGGGTCGGAAGAACGGTCTGCGTAAAGACCTGGCACAGGCACTGGCCGACGTGCACCCCGGCGTGTTCCGCTTCCCCGGAGGCTGTATCGTTGAGGGTACCACGCTCGACACCCGCTACCAGTGGAAAAACACCATCGGCCCGGTAGAGAACCGTCCGCTGAACAAGAACCGCTGGGAAGACACCTTCGACTACCGCTACTATGCCGACTACTACCAGAGCTATGGCCTGGGCTTCTTCGAGTTCTTCCAGCTGTGCGAGGACATGGGCTGCGAACCCCTGCCCGTGCTGAGCGTAGGCCTGGCCTGCCAGTTCCAGAACGGGCTCGATGCCCATGCACCCATGGACGGCCTGCAGCCCTTCATCGACGACTGCCTCGACCTGGTAGAGTTTGCCAACGGCCCCGCCGACTCGAAGTGGGGAAAGATACGTGCCGAGATGGGACACCCCGAGCCGTTCAACATGAAATACATAGGAATAGGCAATGAGCAGTGGGACACGCCCTACTTCGATCGTCTGAAGCCTTTCGTCAAGGCCATGCGCGAGAAATATCCCAACATCAAGATTGTGGGCACCAGCGGCCCCGACTCGGAAGGCAAGAACTTCGAAAAGGGCTGGGCAGCCATGAAGGAGCTGAAGGCCGACCTCGTAGACGAGCACTTCTACCGTCCGGAGAACTGGTTCCTGGGCACCCCTGAGGGCAACGAGAAGGAGCGCTGGCCTAACTGCGGCGCACTGCGCTACGACAGCTACGACCGTAAAGGCCCGAAGGTGTTTGCCGGCGAATATGCCTGCCATGGAAAGGGAAAGAAATGGAACCACTACGAGACATCGCTCTACGAAGCCGCCTTCATGACGGGCATAGAGCGCAACGCCGACATCGTGGAGATGGCCACCTACGCTCCGCTGTTTGCTCACGTGGACGGCTGGCAGTGGCGCCCCGACATGATATGGTACGACAACACGCGCATGTTTAAGTCGGTGAGCTACTATGTACAGCAGATGTATGCCATGAACAAGGGCACCAACACCCTCTCGCTCACCATGGACAAGAAGCCCGTGGCCGGCCAGCCCGGACAAGACGGCCTCTTCGCCTCGTCGGTATTCGACAAGACCACGGGCGAGGTCATCATCAAGGTTGTGAACACCTCGAAGCAGCAGCAGCCCGTCACGATCAACCTTGCCGGCATGAAGGGCGAGCGCAACGCCGAGACGCTGACGCTGACATGGAATGGCTCGATGGACGAAGAGAACACACTCGACAATCCCGAGAAAATAGTTCCGAAGAAAGGTAGTCTGGCTTGCCAGGCCGAAAAGAAGCAGACGGTGCTCAACGATCAGGTGCCCGCCATGTCGTTCCGGATTTATAAGGTAAAGAAATAAGATTCCAAGGCACATCGCCTTCTCTTTCTGCACATCAGAAGTATTCAGGCCACCCTGCCCCACCGCCGTGGGCAAGGTGGCCTGAATGGTTTGGCGGCCGGTCTACACCCTGCCTTCTCTATAGGCCTGGGGAGTCTGTCCCGTCAGGCGTTTGAAATACTTGCAGAAGAAAGAGGGACTGGGGAAATTCATCTCATCGGCAATCAGGGCCACGCTTTTACTGGTATGGCGCAATGCCACCTTCATTCGCGTCACAATGGCATCGTCGATCCACTGCTTGGCGGCTTTCCCGCTCACTTGCTTCACCAGCGTGCTCATATAGCGGGGCGAGAGAAAAAGCCGCCCGGCATAGAAGTCGATGTTGCGCTCCTGTGTGGCATAGCGACTGACAAGCTGCACAAAGTCGGTAAAGAGCCGTTGCTCGCGAGAGAGTGTGCTGCGGTTCTGGCTTTCATACTGGCTCCAGTAGTGATCCACTTGCCAGAAGAAAGCCGATACCAAATGGAGTATGACTTGCGAATTGCGCTGTGGGGCTTGCATCGTGCGATACAACAAGGTGTGGATGGCTTGCAACTGCTCCAGCTCCTGGGGCGAAAGCATGAAATTGAAATCGCGCACGTGGCCATCAAGCATTCGGGGCATGGCACTGGCCATGGCCAAACTGGCCAGCTCATCGGTCAAAGAGATGCCAATCCCTTCGATATCGGCCGAGAAGCTGCCTATCTGCACAATGCTGTTGTGGCTGAGGAAGACCACCTGACCGGCCTCGAAACGTCGCGGCAGCAGATTGACCGTAGGTTGTGAAGAGCCCTTCAGCAGCACCATCACGCGCATCTCGGGCAAGACGTATGTGTCGTCGGCCAAATGTGACAGCAAACGGGCTACGGGTGGGTTGCGGGCCACAAGCAGATTCTCTGAGATATAATCGTCCAACAGACGTTCGCCTTTGTCGTCGTGCAACAGTTCGCTCAGTTGCTTCAGCGTGAAATGATTCAGTTCCATCATTGTCTTTCTTTTCCTTTTCGGTGCAAAGATACATAAAATAATCGGCTCTGCACTATCCGAAAGACTCATTTTGTACGAAAAGGACATACATTCATCGAAAAAGACAGCGCGACAATGCCAAAAATTTCATATCTTTGCACCAGACAAACATAAAACAATAGAATATGAGGAAATTTGTTAGCTTATTATTCTCCATGGCAGCCTTTTCGCCCCTGTCTGCCCAGACGCTGGAAGAATGCCAGCAGGCTGCCGAGGCAAATTATCCACTGATACAGCGGCAGGAACTGATACGACAGACGGCCCAGCTCACCGTACAGAACATTCAGAAAGGGTGGCTACCACAGGTATCTGCCACAGCACAGGCTACCTACCAGAGCGACGTAACGGCTTTTCCTGAACAGCTGCAGACGGTGTACCAGCAAATGGGCATCGACATGAAAGGCCTTAGGAAAGACCAATACCGCGTGGGCATCGACGTGCAACAGACCGTGTTCGACGGCGGAGCCATAGAAAGACAGAAAGAGGTGGCCCGCCAGCAAGGCAAGATGGAAGCGGCCCAGAACGAGGTGAATATATATAATGTACGTATGCGCGTTAATGAGATGTACTTCGCCTTGCTGCTGCTCGACGAGCAGATACAGCTGAAACAGGATTTGAAGGAGCTACTGGATGGCAACGAGAAGAAGCTCTTCTCGATGTATGAAAAGGGAACAGCGGCAGAAAGCGACTTTCAAAACGTGAAGGCAGAAAAGCTGAACGCCAGACAGCAGCTGACCAGCCTGCAGAAGCAACGGCAGATGATGGCAAGAATGCTCAGTGTGTTTTGCGGCATCGACGTGAAGACCATCACCAAACCAGTCCTGAATGCTGCCGCGGAACAGCAACCAACCGTGAACAGACCCGAGCTAAAGGCCATTGACGCACAACTGCGACTGGCCGATGCACAAGAGAAGGCTCTCGACGCTGCGCTGATGCCACGGCTGGGCCTATTCGCCCAAGGCTTCTACGGCTACCCCGGATACAATCTCTTCGACGACATGATGCACCGCCGATGGTCGCTGAACGGCATGGTAGGGGCCAGGCTATCATGGAACATCGGGGTTCTCTACACCCATAAGAACGAAAAGGCACGACTGCACCTGCAACGGCAGACGGCAGAGAACAACCGCGAGGTGTTTCTGTTCAACACTCATCTGGAACAGATTCAGCACAACGAGAACATAGACCGATACCGCCAACTGATGGCCGATGACGACGAGATGATCACGCTCCGCTCGAAAGTGCGCAAGGCGGCCGAATCGAAGTTGGCACATGGCATTATCGACGTGAACGACCTGGTGCGTGAAATCAATGCAGAAAATGCGGCACGCGTGCAACGGTCGATGCACGAGATAGAAATGCTGAGAGAAATATACAACCTGAAACATACGTTGAACAATTAAAAAACAAGTGTAAAGAATATGGAACACAGAATCGTCTCATTTTGCAATTTTATAGCATTGGCCTTTTGCCTTTCGGCTTGCGACAGCAAGGAAAAGGACTTCGACGCAACAGGCACGTTTGAAGCCATCGAGACCACGGTATCGGCCGAGCAGACCGGCGCGCTGCTTGTCTTCCACATCAGCGAGGGCGACAACATAGCCCAGGGCCAGGAGGTAGGATTGATTGATACCACGCAGATATGGCTGAAAATAAAGCAGCTGAGGGCAACGAAAGCGGTATACCGTAGTCAGAAGCCCGACATGGAGAAACAAATAGCCGCCACTCGCCAACAGCTGCAGAAAGCACAGACGGAGCAACGCCGATACCAGGAGTTAGTGGCCGATGGAGCTGCCCCGGCCAAGATGCTCGACGATGCCGCCAACCAGGTAAAGGTGCTGCAACGACAGCTGGACGCTCAGAAAGCAGCACTCAACACCCAGCTCACTACACTCGACTCGCAGATGGCCGCCACCGACGACCAGGCAGACGTGCTACGCGACCAGCTGCGCAGATGCCATGTCGTAGTGCCTGTAGGGGGCACGGTGATGGAAACATACGCAGAGCGTGGCGAGGTGGTGACCGCAGGGAAGCCCCTGTTCACGGTGGCCGATACAGAAAAAATGTTCTTACGGGCCTACGTGACTTCCGCCCAATTGCAGACCATCAAGATCGGACAGAAGGCCAAGGTGTTTGCCAACTATGGCGACGGCCAGAAGAAAGAATACGAGGGAACAGTAAGCTGGATTAGCAGCCGCAGCGAGTTCACCCCCAAGACCATCCTGACCGATGATGAGCGAGCCGACTTGGTCTACGCCGTAAAGGTGGCCATCAAGAATGACGGTTTCGCCAAGATCGGGATGTACGGAGAGGTGAAGTTTTAACCATCGAGAATACGAACAAAGTATTTGCTATCGCTATGAATGCCATCGAAATAAACGGAGTATCAAAGTCATACGGACAGGTGAAGGCACTGGAAAACGTGTCCTTCTCTGTAGACAAGGGCGAAGTGTTCGGGCTCATCGGCCCCGATGGTGCCGGTAAGACTACGATGTTCCGCATTGTCTGCACGCTGTTGCTGCCAGACAAAGGCACGGCCATGGTAGAAGGCTTCGACACCGTGGACCAGATGAAGGAGATACGCCGGCGCGTGGGCTACATGCCAGGCAAGTTCTCGCTCTACCAAGACCTGACGGTGCAGGAAAACCTGGAGTTCTTTGCCACCCTCTTTGGCACGACGGTAGAACAGGGCTACGACAGCATCAAGGCCATCTACTCGCAAATAGAACGGTTCCGCAACCGCAAGGCCGGTGCGCTCTCGGGCGGCATGAAGCAGAAGCTGGCCTTAAGCTGCGCATTGGTACACAGCCCGAGCGTGCTATTGCTCGACGAGCCAACCACGGGTGTCGATCCCGTGAGCCGCAAAGAACTGTGGGACCTGCTGGGCATGCTGAAGGAGCGCAACATCACCATCATGGCCTCAACGCCTTATCTCGACGAAGTGCGCCGCTGCGAGCGAGTGGCCTTCCTCGACCACGGACAGATACGGGGCATCGACACGCCGGAGGTGATACTCGACCGTTTTGCCAACGTCTTCAATCCGCCGGGGCTTTCCAAGTGTGCAGAGACCGTGTCGCAGCCTACGGAGACCATCATCGACGTACACCACTTAGTGAAGGCCTTCGGAACATTCCATGCTGTCGACGACATCAGCTTCAGCGTGAAGCGGGGCGAGATCTTCGGCTTTCTTGGTGCCAACGGGGCAGGCAAGACCACGGCCATGCACATGCTCACGGGCCTGAACCAACCCACCAGCGGCACGGGCACCGTTTGCGGCTACGACATTCGCACCGGGCACGAGCAGATAAAGAAGCACATCGGCTATATGTCGCAGAAATTCTCACTCTACGAAGACCTCACCGTGGCAGAAAACATACGGCTCTTTGCTGGCATCTACGGCATGAACGACCACGACATTGCCCGCAAGACCGACGAGCTGCTGCAACGCCTTCAGTTCACAGCCCACAAAAACGACCTCGTTTCGTCGCTCCCTTTAGGGTGGAAGCAGAAGCTGGCCTTCTCGGTGAGCATCTTCCACGAGCCAGGCGTGGTGTTTCTCGATGAGCCTACGGGCGGTGTCGACCCTGCCACACGCCGCCAGTTCTGGGAGCTCATCTACGATGCTGCCGCCCGTGGCATAACCGTGTTTGTGACCACCCACTACATGGACGAGGCAGAATATTGCGACCGCATCTCGATCATGGTAGACGGAAAGATCAGTGCCCTGGGCACTCCCGGCGAGCTAAAGCAACAGTTTCGCCAGCCCGACATGGACCACGTGTTTACCTATCTGGCCCGGCAGGCCACCCGCTCCTCCGATTAATTGTACCGAAATTCCGAAATTCCGCAATCCCGAAACTTCGAAATTCCGCAATCCCGCAATCCCGAAATCCCGCCCCCCGAACCCCCGAAAAAAATGAAGCAATTTACATCATTCGTCATCAAAGAGGCGCGCCACATTCTTCGCGACAAGCGCACGATGCTCATACTCTTTGGCATGCCCATTATACTCATGTTGCTCTTTGGCTTTGCCATCACCACCGATGTGAAGAACGTGCGTACCGTGGTGGTGACCTCACAAATGGACCACCACACACAGGCCGCCATAGCCCGTCTGTCCGCCTCGGAATATTTTGTTGTCACAGCCACCGTCGGCACCAGCAAGGAGGCGGAGCTGCTCCTACGCGACCAGAAGGCCGACATGGCCCTCATTCCCCACTCTGCGGCAAAGAGGAAGTCTGGCGGCTGCCAATGGCAGATCATGGTCGACGGTTCCGACCCTAACATGGCACAGCAGTGGGCCACCTATGCACAAGCCATCCTTGCGCAACCAGTCGGCGGTAAAAGCAACACCCTCTCCTCTGCCTCGGTAGAAGGCCCTGCGGTGAAGCTGCTCTACAATCCTCAGATGAAGTCGGCCTACAACTTCGTGCCAGCCATCATGGGCATGCTGCTGATGCTTGTATGCGCTATGATGACGTCCATCTCGATCGTGCGCGAGAAAGAGAAGGGCACGATGGAAGTGCTGCTGGTCTCGCCCATACGCCCGCTGATGATCATCGTGGCCAAGGCCGTTCCCTATCTTGTGCTTGCGTTTGCCATTCTGGTGGTTATCCTGCTCATGTCCTATTATGTGCTCCACGTGCCGCTGGCAGGCTCCATCTTCTGGATATTCACGGTCAGCAGCATCTATATCTTGCTGGCCCTCTCGCTGGGATTGCTCATTTCCAACATCGCCTCCAGCCAACTCGTTGCGCTGTTGCTCTCTGCCATGGTGCTGCTCATGCCTATCGTCATGCTATCAGGCATGCTGTTTCCTATAGACTCCATGCCCGAGGTGTTGCAATGGGTATCGGCCATTATTCCGCCGCGTTATTACATTGAGGCCATGCGCAAGCTGATGATCATGGGTGTCGGCATTGGCGACGTGCTGCGCGAAGTAGCCATCCTTTCTGTCATGACCCTCCTGCTGCTTGCCATTTCGCTTGCGAAATTCAAGACAAGACTGGAATAAATTCCCTCGGGATCCCGAAAATCCCGAAAATCCCCAAAAATCCCCGCAAAAAAATGATCAAATACCTCATTCAAAAAGAATTTCTCCAAATTCGTCGCAACTCTTTCCTGCCGAGACTCATCATTGCCTTTCCCATCATGATTATGTGTGTGATGCCTTGGGTGATGAACCAGGAAGTGAAGAACATACGCGTCAGCGTGGTTGACAACGACCGTTCTTCGGTGAGCCGCCAAATAATCCACAGCCTTGAGCAAAGCAACTATTTCATCTTCAAGGGGCAGCAGCCTTCATTTGCCGCCGCCTTGAAGGAGATAGAAAAAAGCCGCACCGACATGGTACTGTCTATTCCGCAAGACTATGGAAAGACGGTGGCGATGGCCCAAAGCGGCCATGCACTGCCGTCGAAGGCCACGGCAGGAAAACTGCTGATAGCAGCCAATGCCGTCAACGGCACCAAAGGCGGCATTGGCAGCAGCTATCTTACGCAGATTGTTACCTCAAACATCGTCCCGGCAGATACAGACGCCCGTTCACTGTTTTCCACCCTGTATCTGTATAATAAGCACCAGAACTACAAGGTGTTCATGATTCCCGCCCTGCTTGCCATCGTCATGATGCTGATGTGTGGTTTTCTGCCTGCCCTGAACATCGTAGGCGAGAAGGAGAGCGGCACCATTGAACAGATGAATGTGACCCCCGTCTCCAAATGGGCGTTTATCCTGGCAAAGCTCATTCCCTACTGGCTCATTGCCCTTTTCATTGTCACCATCTGCCTCCTGCTGTCATGGGTGGTCTATGGCATCACCTGTCAGGGACCTCTTTGGCTGGTCTATCTCTTGGCCATGCTGCTGGCCTTGTTCTTCTCGTCCTTCGGGCTTATCGTCTCAAACTATAGCGACACCATGCAGCAGGCCATCTTCGTGATGTGGTTCTTCGTGGTGTGCCTGCTGCTGCTGAGCGGACTGTTCACCCCCACCCGTTCCATGCCCGACTGGTCTTACGCCACCACCTACGTAAACCCCATGCACTATTTCATCGATGCCATCCGCACGGTGTTCGTGCGCGGCGGCGGCTTCGGCAGCATAGCCCACCAGCTGCTGGCCCTTTCCGGCTTCTCCGCCGTCATGGGTACATGGGCGGTGCTCAGCTATAAGAAAAACACCTAACCTGTATTATTCATGGCATGCGAGCCCAACCGAAAAAAGGCTACGGAGCAGAAAAACTTGCTCCGTAGCCTTTTTGTATGAATAAAGTTTCTAAGTCTCTGTAGCCGTTTATCAGTTTACTGCTGTGCAGGCACCGTCTCCTCTTCCTCGCGTATGACCTGATGGCCACCCAGTGCCAGGAAGGCGGTGGGAGCAGCGATGAAGATAGACGAGAGCGTACCGAAGACCACACCCAGGATCATGGCAAACGAGAACGAACGTATGCTGTCGCCACCGAATAGGAAGATGATGGCCAGCACGAGGAACGTTGTCACCGAGGTGTTGATGGTACGTGCCAGCGTCTGGTTGAGCGAATCGTTGAAGATGGTCTGACGGTCGCGCTTGCCATAGAGGCCGATGTTCTCGCGGATACGGTCGAACACCACCACCTTATCGTTGATAGAATAGCCTATCACCGTCAGGATAGCGCCGATGAACACCTGGTCGACCTCGAGCGACATGGGCACCCATCCCCACAAGGCGGAGTACATGCCAATCACGATGAGGGCGTCGAGGGCCAGGGCCACGATGGCACCGATAGAGAATGCCAGGTTGCGGAAGCGCACGAAGATGTAGATGAAGATGGCAATCAGGGCGATGATGACCGAGATGATGGCACCGTAGGTGATGGTCTTAGCCACCGACGGACCTACCTTAGCCGACGAGATGATGGAGCCGCCCTCGCGCACGTCGGGATTCTTGAAGTCGGCAATATTGCCTTGAGTGACCAGCCCAGCCTTGGTAAGCGTCTCGTAGAGGATGGTCTCGGCCTGGTCGTCGACCTCGGGATTGTTCGACTCTATATCCCAGTTGGTCGAGATACGCACGGTCTTGCCGTCGGTGCCCAGGGCGATGACGCTCGTGTTGGCCTCCTGGCCAGCCTTGTCGCCAATGCTGTTGATGAAGGCACCGGAGAGTGCCTGGCGCACGGTCTCCACGGGAGTCTCCTTGGCCAGCGTCACCACATAGTTGCGACCACCGGTGAAGTCGATGCTCTGGCTCAGGCCACGCACGAAGAAGCAGCAGATGAAGGCCACGGCAGCTATGCCCCAGATGGTGAACGACTTCTTGTACATGCCCATGAAGTTGTACTTCGTGTTCTGCATCAGGTTCTTCGAGTAGGCAGTGACGAAGGTGAGGTTGAGCCACTTGTCTTTGTTCATACGGTTTTCATAGACGATGCGGGTCATGAACACGGCGGTGAAGAACGACACCACGATACCGATGATCCAGGTGGTGGCGAAGCCCTTCACAGGACCCGTACCGAAGTAGAGCAGGATGATACCGGTGATGAGCGA
>CAMJLB010000086.1 GCA_946406555.1 uncultured Prevotellaceae bacterium
CGGTCTTTCACGGGGAGGGGCACCACGGGGGGACACGGTCTTTCACGGGGGCGGCGCAACGGGGGGACACGGTCTTTCACGGTTTTTTTACGGACGAATATATAAATATGAATTATAAATAAAGGACAAATAATATGCTGCTTTACGAAGAACTGTCGAATAAAATCCTGAGGGCATACAACAACGTGCATAAAGGATTGGGAAAAGGACTTGCAGAAAAGGTCTACGAGAATGCCTTCTGCATAGAGCTTGAAGAAATGGGAGTGGCCTATGAGCGACAAAAGCCGTTGTGCGTGGAGTACAAGGGCAGGATTGTAGGCAACTATATAGCCGACTGCTATGTTGAAGACAAGATCATCATCGAGCTGAAGGCGGTAGCTGCCATCACCAACGAGCATATAGCCCAGACGCTGAATTACATCAACATCACCCACAGCAAGTTGGGCTACATCCTCAACTTCAGTCAACAGACCGGTCCAGGCTTCAAACGCCTCCTCGGCCTCGCCGCCCTCACCACCGAAACATAGCTCCCCCGTGCAAAACCGTGGCAACAATAAACCGTGCCCAACAGTGCAAAACCGTGGCAACAAAAAAAACGTGCCCAACCGTGCAAAACCGTAGCAACAAAAAAACCGTGCCCAACCGTGCAAAACCGTAGCAACAAAAAAAACGTGCCCAACCGTGCAAAACCGTAGCAACAAAAAAACCGTGCAAAACCGTGCAAAACCGTGGCAACAATAAACCGTGCCCAGCCGTGCAAAACCGTGGCAACAATAAACCGTGCCCAACAGTGCAAAACCGTGGCAACAAAAAAACCGTAAAATAACCGTATATGACACAGAAACCTGATTTAAGTTTTTGGAAGCTCTGGAACCTGAGCTTCGGATTTTTCGGCGTACAGATAGCCTACGCCCTGCAGAGTGCCAACATCTCGCGTATCTTCGCCACCTTGGGTGCCGACCCGCACAACCTGAGCTACTTCTGGATTCTGCCGCCCCTGATGGGCATGGTGGTACAGCCGCTCGTGGGTCTGCTGAGCGACAAGACCTGGACGCGCTTCGGCCGGCGCATACCCTATCTCTTCGTGGGGGCCGCCGTGGCCGTGCTGGTGATGTGCCTGCTGCCAAACGCCGGCAACCTGCAGTTCACCGTGATGAGCGCCATGACCTTCGGCCTCATCTCGCTCATGTTTCTCGACACGAGCATCAACATGGCCATGCAGCCCTTCAAGATGATGGTGGGCGACATGGTCAATGAGCGGCAGAAGGCCAAGGCCTACAGCATACAGTCGTTTCTCTGCAATGCCGGCAGCCTCGTGGGCTACGTCTTCCCCTATCTCTTCGCCGCCATCGGCATAGCCAGCGTGGCCCCCGAGGGCATCATCCCCGACTCGGTGAAGTGGTCGTTCTACGTGGGCGCAGCCATACTCATACTCTGCGTTGTCTATACCACCACGAATGTAAAGGAGTACACGCCCGAGGAGATGGCCGCCTTCCAGCAGCAGGCGCAGAGCGATGCCTCGCAGCAGGGCGGCAGCACCGGCGGCAGCGCGCTGAAGGTGTTTCTGCAGGTGGGGCTGGTGCAGTTCTTCTGCTGGGCAGCATTCATGTATATGTGGACCTACACCAACGGTGCCATCGCCCAGACAGCCTTCGGGGTCGACATGTCGCAGCCCGGCCACGCCGCCACGCAGGCCTATCAGGATGCCGGCGACTGGGTGGGCATCCTCTTCGCCGTGCAGGCCGTCGGCTCGGTGCTCTGGGCCATGGCCCTGCCGCGCTTCAGGAGCGTGAAGACGGCCTATGCCCTCTCGCTCGCCGTGGGGGCCGTGGGCTTCGCCCTGGTGCCCTACATCGGCAACCAGTATGCGCTCTTCCTGCCCTACTTCCTCATCGGCTTCGCCTGGGCCGCCATGCTCGCCATGCCCTTCACCCTGGTCACCAACGCGCTCGAAGGCAGCAGATACATGGGCACCTTCCTCGGCCTCTTCAACTGCACCATCTGCATACCCCAGATCGTGGCGGCAGCCCTTGGCGGAACCATGCTCTCGCTCGTGGGCAGCCAGCAGTACAACATGATGCTCGTGGCAGCCGCCTGCCTCGCCCTGGGCACGCTCAGCGTGGCGCTTATCAAGAACAACCATCACCAATAACCGCACGCCAATGCAACCAAACCCCGAACTGCGCACGGCCTGGGATTTCGTCGAGAACACCGGCCGCAGCATCTTCCTCACTGGCAAGGCCGGCACCGGCAAGACCACCTTTCTGAAGACCATCGTCGAGCGGTCGCGCAAGCGCCCCATCGTGGTGGCTCCCACGGGCGTGGCGGCCATCAATGCCGGAGGCGTCACCATACACTCCTTCTTCCAGCTGCCACTAACGCCCTTCGTGCCGGGGGCTAAGGTGGAATCGAAGTTCGAGTTCGGGCGCGACAAACGAAAAATCATCGCTTCCATCGACCTGCTCATCATCGACGAGATCTCGATGGTGCGTGCCGACCTCCTCGATGCCATCGACGCCGTGCTGCGCCGCTTCCGCCAGCACCACCTGCCCTTCGGCGGCGTGCAACTGCTCATGATCGGCGACCTGGCACAGCTCACGCCAGTGGTCACACCCGAAGACGAGCGCATGCTAAAGCCTTACTACGACACCCCCTATTTCTTCGGTTCGAAGGCATTGCAGCAGATAGACTACGTGACCATACAGCTGGAGCACGTCTACCGGCAGCAAGACATCTCGTTCATCGAGATTCTGAACCAGGTGCGCGAGGGGCACCCCTCCCCCGAAGCGCTCGCACAGCTGAACTCGCGCTGCAAGCCAGCGTTCATACCACGGCCCGAGGAACAGTACATCAGGCTCACCACCCACAACCAGCTGGCCAACTTCTACAACGAGAGCGAGCTGCAGAAGCTCCCAGGACGCTCCTTCATGTTCCAAGCCGAGATAGAGGGCACCTTCCCCGAATACTCCTACCCCACGGCCCCGACGCTGGTGCTGAAGCTGGGCGCACAGGTGATGTTTGTGAAGAACGACCCCTCGGGCTCGCACCTATATTATAATGGCCGCATAGGGCGCGTCACCTACGTAGACCAGCACAAGATACTCGTGCTCTGCGAGGGCGACACCGATGCCATCGAGGTGGAGCCACTGGAATGGGAGAACACCCGCTACACCCTGAACCCCACCACGCGCGAGATAGAGACCGACGTGCAGGGCGTGTTCCGCCAATACCCGCTGCGGCTGGCATGGGCCATCACCATCCACAAGAGCCAGGGCCTCACGTTCGACCGTGCCATCATCGACGCCAACCAGTCGTTTGCCCCAGGGCAGGTGTATGTGGCGCTCAGCCGCTGCCGCACGCTCGAGGGACTGGTGCTGGCCACGCCGCTACAGCCACGCGCCATCATCAACGACGAGCGCGTCGATGCTTACATCGCACAGCAGGAGGCCGACGCACAGCGCAGCATAGGCCAGCTGCCAACGCTGAAGCAGGAGTACGAGCGCCATCTGCTGCTACAGCTCTTCGACTTCCGCCCACTGCTCTATCAGCAAGAGACGATGGTCCGTATCTTTGCCGAGTATTTCTACCACAGCCAGGCATCGCTCAAGCAGCTGCACGACCAGACGCTCATGGGACTGCAGCAGCGCGTGATGGCCGTAGCGGCGAAATGGCAACAGACGATTCTGGCCATGGCCATCGAGCACCTGCGCGATGCCGACTTCCTGGAGCGCGTGAAGCGCAGTGCCGACTATTTCGCCACCACGCTCGACGAACTGCTGCAAAAACCGCTGAGACTCACGGCAAGCGTAGAAACCAACAACAAGCAGGCCAAGCAGCGGCTCGCCAACGCACTGGCAGACGAGCAGCAGGCATTCAAGACCCACGGCGTTTTGCTGTCAAAGATTGCACAGCGGGGATTCACCGTGACCAGCTACCTCAAAGAGAAACAGATGGCGATGCTCGATGCCGTCGACGACAAGACGGGCAGGAACAAGCCCCACCGCAGTGCCGCCACCCCGAAAGAGAAGAAGCCCAAGACCTGGGAGCTGAGCCTGCAACTCTATCAGCAAGGAAAGAAGCCCGACCAAATTGCCCAGGAGCGCAGCCTCACCCTGAGCACCATCATAGGCCATCTGAGCAGGTATGTGGAAACGGGCGAAGTGCTGTTCAGCGACCTCGTCTCGCCCGAGCACCAGCAGGCCATCGAGCTAATCATTCAGAAAATAGGCACTGCCGACGGCACCACGGCCATCAAGAACCTCTGCCCGCCCGACATTACCTACGACGAGATACGCTTAGTGATGGCACGCCGCCAATAACGGCATGCCTTCCAACGGAATCACTGCATCACTGTAACGAAAAAAGTTTTCAAAGTATCTGCTCCATCTGCTCCTATCACAAAACAAACTGTTAACCAGACAATTACAAACAAAACACATAGGTGACAGATTCTCACATCTGCTCCTCAAGCCAGAGGCTCTGCAACGGAGGCTGAATTAGGTTGCAAAACAGGCTGAATTGCATTGCAAAACAGGCTGAATTGCATTGCAAAACAGGCTGAATTGCACCCTAATGCAGGCTGTATTGTAAAGCCGTGTGACTTCGTGTTCAATTTCCCTTGACGCAAGTTCTCTTCTTGTCTCTTTTTTTCTCAATTCGTCTTGTAGCGAAAATTTTCAAACATTGGGTGCTAACGTTGCACTCCGCCAGTGTAGGGGCAGGCCCTGTGCCAGCCCGATTGCCCGCAAGGGCAAATGTTCCGCGACAATGCCCATGACCCACTGCCCCTGTTGGGGCATCGAGCAGGCCCTGTGCCTGCCCCTACACTGGCAGATGTTCAACCGCACAGCACGGAAAAATCGGGCTTTTTCGTGCCTTCTCTTGGCGTTTCCACAAATAATGCGTATCTTTGCCACAAAAAGGAACGACATGATGGAAACAACTTTCGTGAAATACCCCATCGGGGTGCAGAATTTCGAGCGTATCCGCCGCGAAGGCTATACGTATGTCGACAAGACGGCGATGGTGTGGCAGCTGGCCAATCAGGGCAGCTACTATTTTCTGAACCGTCCGCGCCGCTTTGGCAAGTCGTTGCTCATCAGTACTCTCGAGGCCTATTTCGAGGGCAAGCGTGAGCTGTTTGAGGGTCTGGCCATCAGCAGCATGGAGAAAGAGTGGAAAGCCTACCCCGTGCTCCACCTCGACCTGAACGTCGAGCGGTACGAGTCGAAGGAGGACCTGCTTCGAGTATTGAACTTCTTTCTTGTAGAGTGGGAGAAACAGTATGGCAGCGAGCCACAGGAGACATCGCCCTCGACCCGCTTCGCGGGCATTATTCGCCGGGCCTGCGAGCAGACGGGCCGCCCCGTGGTGATACTCGTCGACGAGTACGACAAGCCCTTGGCCATGAACCTGAACAACGAGGCACTGCAAGACGAGTACCGCAGCATGCTGAAAGCCTTCTACGGCGTGATGAAGAGCAGCGACCGGTACATCAGGATGGGATTCCTCACGGGCGTGACGAAATTCTCTAAGGTGAGCGTGTTCAGCGATCTGAACAACCTGCGCGACATCTCGATGCTGCCCGACTATACCGCCGTGTGCGGCCTCACCGAGCAGGAGATCCGCGACAACTTCGACGGCGAGGTGGAGCAGCTGGCCGAGGCCCGCCGGCTGACCAAGGACGAGTGCTATGCCGAGTTGCGCCGCCGCTACGACGGCTACCACTTCTGCGAAGACAGCACAGGCATCTACAACCCCTTCAGCGTGCTCAACACCCTTGCCGGCCGCCGCTTCGGCGACTACTGGTTCGAGACGGGCACGCCCACGCAGCTCGTCGAACTGCTCAAGAGCACCGACTACAACCTGAACGACCTGCTCGACGGCGAGGTGTCGGCACAGCTGCTGGGCAGCGTCGACTCCATCAGGCAGGACCCCGTGTCGGTGTTCTACCAGAGCGGCTACCTCACCATCAAGGGCTACGACGAGGAGTTTGCCGAATACCGGCTGGGCTTCCCCAATGCCGAGGTGCGCGAAGGGTTCATCAAGTTCCTTCTTCCTCTCTATACCAATCAGAACCGTGACAGCACGCAGTTTGCCATCTCACGCTTTGTGCGCGAGGTGCGTTCCGGCCAGCCCGAGGCGTTCATGACGCGGCTGGTGGCGATGATGGCCGACACCGACTACCGCATCGTGGGCAAGGGCGAACTCTATCTGCAGAACTTCCTCTTCGTGTTCTTCCGCCTGCTTGGGTTGTATGTGGAGGTGGAGCGGGCCACGAGCGATGGGCGCACCGACATGGTGGTACAGACCAAGGACTATGTCTACATCCTGGAGTTCAAACTCGACCAGACGGCCGACGAAGCCTTGCGCCAGATAGAAGAGAAAGGCTATGCCAAGCCCTTCGCCGCCGACCGGCGCCCGGTCTACAAGATAGGCGTGAACTTCAACAGCCGGCAGCGCCGTGTCGACGACTGGAAGATTGCGGAATGAGGCCGCACCAGAGCGCAGAAGACGATGCAACAATAATCATATTTACTGTTCGTTATTACAACAACAAACAAATAGCGGCTGATATGCAAAATAAGTATTTAAATATTCTTATAGTTTTATTTTTGCTGATTCCTTTTGCTAGCGTTTATGGAATATTTGATGTACAGAGAATTAGTACGTTACGATTGAATGGAAAATGGCATTTGACTTATTCGCTTGGGAAATCAGAAGTCCAGGTGAGTGCAACGTGGCAAAAGGTTCAAGAAACAAGGATTTTGACTTTAGCTACAGTATTATTAGGTAGTAAATTCACGGTACATCCAGATTCCATTTTCATATTTTCCGCTACAGACGGCGTTCAAATCACCCCCATGATGGAACCAGGAAATACAGAAGGGAAAAATTATCATGTCAGAAAATTTGTATTCTACCCTTTTCTGAAGTTTAAGAAGGAGACTAATGTGCTTCAAAGATTCCTAATTACCACACGACATGACAGCATGCCTGATTCTGTTTTCTTCAAAATTGTTCCTTCTTCCTATATCCTTCACAAAGGAAGACCGGTTTTGAAGGATACCATCATCATGTCAGGGAGTGGACCCGCTCTTGACCGAGCGAACAATTCTCGTTTCTTGACCTTCCCCAATGTGCAGAAGCCACAAAGACCTGAACACGGAAAGGAGAACCTTGTAGCTTCGTGTTTGGTTAAAAAGAAGTGGCTGTGGAAAAGTAAAGAGGAATGGCTTCAATTCTTAAAAGAACACAAGCTGGATGAGAAGTTGGAAAAATAGCAAAAACAAATTACACAATATGAAAAAGATTCTATTTTTGGCGGCCCTTCTGCTGGCCGCGACGGGCCTGAAGGCCCAGGAGGAGAGTGAACGTTTGTGGTCGCTGAAACCGATGGCTGGTGCAACGTATAGCAGCGCCACGGGCAGCGGCAGCAGCATGATAGACTATAAGTTTGGCTTCACCGGAGGCGCCGAGGCTCTCTACCGGCCGCAGGGGCAGGAGGTGGTCAGCGTGTCGGCCGGCCTGCTCTACACCATGCAGGGATACAAGATAGCGGGCAACCCAGACATCACGATGAAGCTGAACTACCTGAACCTGCCCGTGCTGATGAACTTCCAGCTCACCGAGAGCTTTTCGCTGAAGCTGGGCCTGCAGCTGGGCTATCTGCTCACTGCCACGGCCAGCGGGGGGCGGAACGGAATAGAGGTAGATCTCGACGTGTGGGATGCCCACCAGCCATGGTACCTGTCGGCACCCGTCGGCGTCTCGTTCGCCACGCCCTTCGGCATCGTGGCCGACCTGCGCTACTGCTTCGGCCTGACCGACATAGAGAAAGACGAGTTCACGCTACTGGGACAGAACATGAAGAACGGCGGCTCGCGCGGACACCACAGCGTCTTCATGCTCACCCTCGGCTATCAGTTCGACCTGTAGACAGGCTGAAGAACAAGGAACGAATTTGAATAATCTATGACTGTTTCTGCATGACGGGAAAAATCGGGCTTTTTCGTGCCTTCCCTTGGCGTTTACACAACTATAGCGGGTCTGCGTCGTAATACACCATCAGGGCGTTGTATCGCTTGTTTTGCATGAGCTGCTGCTGTGCCTGTAGCAGGTATTGCCGCACCTTGGGCAGGTCGATGCCCAACTCGAGCTTCAGTACCAGCTTGCGAATGCTGAGCGTCTTCACGCGCGCTACAGCCGGCTTGTCGGGACCCAGCACCCGGCCGCCGAACCACTGGCGCAGCCGCGCTCCCAGCTCGTGCGAGGCCGTATCGACGATACCGTCGTTCTTATGCTTCAGGTAGACGTAGATGAGACGGTAATAAGGCGGATAGTGGAACGCCTGCCGCTCGGCAATGAGCTCGCGATAGAAATCCGTATAGTCGTTGCGCACCACATAGTCTATCAGTGGCAGGTCGGGCTGTTTGGTCTGCAGCACCACCAGCCCTCGCTTGTTCTTTCGTCCGGCACGTCCACTCACCTGCGCCATCATCATGAAGGCCTGCTCGTAGGCCCGGAAATCGGGCACGTTGAGCATTGAGTCGGCATTGAGGATGCCCACCACCGAGACACGGTCGAAGTCGAGTCCCTTCGAAATCATCTGCGTGCCAATGAGCAGGTTGGTGCGCCCGGCAGCAAAGTCGCTGATAAGCCGCTCGTAGGCATTGCGCGTTCGCGTGGTGTCGAGGTCCATACGGGCCACCCGGGCATCGGGCAGAATGTCGCGTATCTGGTCTTCTATCTTCTCGGTGCCGTAGCCGCGTCCGCGCAAGTCTTTCGAGCCGCAGGCCGGACATTCGGCCGGTACGCTGTAGGTATGGCCGCAGTAGTGGCAGGTGAGCATGTTCAGACTCTTGTGCAGCGTCAGGCTCACGTCGCAATGCTCGCAGCGAGGCACCCACCCGCACTGCCTGCACTCTATCATGGGCGCCCAGCCCCGGCGGTTCTGGAAGAATATGGCCTGCTCGCCGCGTTCCAATGCTTCGCGCACACGCGCTAACAGCAGAGATGAGAAGGGACCGCGCATCATCTTGCGGTGCTGCAAGTCTTTTATGTCTACAATCTGTATTTCGGGCAGCTCGATGCCCTGATAGCGTTCTTTCAGCTCTACAAGCCCATACTTGCCAGTGCGGGCGTTATGGTAGCTCTCAAGCGAAGGTGTGGCCGTGCCAAGGAGGATGTTGGTTGAGCGTTGAGGGCCGAGCGATGCCATCATGATAGCTGCACTGCGGGCATGGTAGCGGGGTGCAGGATCCTGCTGCTTGTAGCTCGTCTCGTGCTCCTCATCGACGATGACCAGCCCCAGGCGCTGGAAGGGGAGGAACACAGCCGACCGGGCCCCGAGGATAATGTCGTAGGGGTTCTGCGAGAGCTGCTTCTGCCAGATTTCCACCCGCTCGGCATCGCTGTATTTTGAATGGTATATGCCCAGCCGGCAGCCGAACACGCGGCGCAGCCGCTCCATCATCTGCACCGTGAGCGCAATCTCGGGCAGCAGGTAGAGCACCTGGCGGTGCTGCTCCAGTTCGTGCATGATGAGGTGAATGTATATCTCTGTCTTGCCGCTCGAGGTGACGCCATGAAGCAGCGTCACCCGTTTCTTCATAAACGAGAAGAGAATCTTGTTGTAGGCATTCTGCTGCGCGGCGTTCAGCGGTTTCATGTTCTCAGGATGTGGCTGTGCCGAGGTGTTCAGCCGCCCCACCTCCACCTCGTAGGTCTCGAGCAGGCCCCGCTTCACGAGCTGCGCTATGGTGGGCAGGGTGGCGCCGGTGCTGTTCATCAGCTCTTCGCGGGTCAGCTCGTGGGGCGGCGCGTCGGTACTGCCCGCCATGTCCCATCCCGAGAGTTGCAGATAGCCTATGAAAGCCTCCTGTTGCTTTGCGGCGCGTGCCAGCACGTTCAGTGCCACGTGTAGCGCCGTCTCGTTCTGGTAGGGAGCCGTCAGGCGTATGTAGGTCTCGGTGCGCGGTTTGTATCCCTCCTCGGCCTTCAGCCCTGAGGGCAGTGCCGCCTTATACACCTCGCCAATGGGCGACATGTAGTAGTCGGCTATCCACTGCCACAGCTTCAGCTGCGAGGGCAGCAGTATGGGTTCGGCGTCCATCAGCTGCAGCACCTCCTTCACCTCATAGCCAGCAGGTTTCTCGTCGTGCACCCGTGCTATGACCCCCACATAGCTTTTGCTCCGTCCGAAGGGCACCAGCACGCGCATGCCCATGGCGGCGCGGTCGCGCAGAGGCAGGGGCAGCGAGTAGGTGAAATAGCCGTCGAGCGGCAAGGGCAAGATGATGTCTGCGTAGTTCATCGTGGCTGTCGTTCTTCGTCACTGGCATGACGTCTTGACTACAGTGAAAGCAGTTTTCTCAAGTCTTCCGGATCTTTATTCAGGTTTGCCGCTATTTCATCAATCTGCATTCCTGTCTTCAAGAACATTTGTATAGACTTACGCAGCATCTCGTCTTTCTCCGCGATCTGCCCGTCTTTCTCCGCAATCTGCTCGTCTTTCTCCGCGATCTGCCCGTCTTTCTCCGCAATCTGCTCGTCTTTCTCCGCGATCTGCCCGTTTTTCTCCGCAATCTGCCCGTCTTTCTCCGCAATCTGCCCGTCTTTCTCCGCAATCTGCTCGTCTTTCTCCGCAATCTGCCCGTTTTTCTCTTCCAACAGCTTGCTCTTCTTGGCTATCTCCACATTTTTCTCGGCTATCTCTACATTTTTCTCCGCAATCTGCTTGTCCTTGATCATGATGTCGGTGTCGCGTTTTTCGATGATGGAGAAGTATTCGTCCTCCACATCCATGCGGTGTCGCATTTCTGCATCTGCCGCCGCCATCGTCAGGCGGTGAACGATGCGCTCCATCTCGCGGTCATCGGAATACAGCTTCTCGTCAAGCCGCAGCACCTGTTCGTCGTCCTTGTCCTTCCGGCTCTGGTCGAATACGCTCAGCACCATGTCGAGACGGTTGTTTATCTGGCCGTGCAGACGCGGGATCTGAACGATGATGCTGTCGTGGGTCAGGCTCTCTATGAAAGGGTTGGGCAGCCCCTTCACCACCAGCCGGTCGTTGTAGTCGTAGGCCTGATGGCGCACGTAGACCACGGGTTCCTCTATGTCGCCCACCTTATGGCCCAGCAGGTAGACGGCGACGGTGGGAAGGGCATAGTCGCCCGCCATGTTCTTCGGGTTACGGTATTGCACGCCCAGGTATTGGCGAAAGCGCAGCGTCTCCGTCTCCAGCCACGTCTTCTGCAGCTCCACGAGGATAAGCCGCTCCGAGCCATCGCCCTCACGGATAGTTGCGCCAAAGTCGATGCGATACACCGAGAGCGAGTCGCGCTGGTCGTTACAGTACTCGTGGGGACGAACCTCCACTTTCACCACCTCCTTCTTCAGCAACGCAGAGAGGATGGTACGGGCGATGCGTTCGTCTTCCATCAGGTATTTGAACACAATGTCGTAAATCGGGTTTGCTACTACCATGGTCTTTATGTTCTATTGTTATTGCTTCTATGGCGCAAAGATACAAATTAATATTGAATGGCACAAGGGAAAAGCACGGCAAATGATTATTTTTTTGTCCGTATGAGCATCAGCGCACATTCTATGGCTTATTGCGCTATTACAGAAACCAAAGATATAGCGAAAAAATTGGAAGATTGCTTCTTATGATGGGAGCCATCTATAAACTCGGCAACGACCATCCTAATGCGTTAAAGCATTATTTAGATGCCAAGAAACTGATAGACGAATTTGGTGACCGGGCAACACAGGGATGGGTATGCCAAAGCATTGGCGATTTATACTTTGACCAGCGCATGTTTACATAACTATTCACCATTCACTCTTCACTATCCACTATTTAGCCTTTTTTAAGTGTTAGTTTTTGTCGTTCTTCATTTAAATATGTATCTTTGCAAAACTAATGTGAAAAACGATGAAGACAAACTACGAAATACGCTATGCGGCCCATCCTGACGATGCACGCCACTACGACACGGCACGGTTGCGCCGCCACTTCTTGATAGAGACACTCTTTGTGAAAGACGAGGTGCAGATGGTGTACTCGATGTACGACCGCATGATTGTAGGTGGTGCGATGCCTGTCTATGAGGTGCTGCCCTTGGAGGCCATCGACCCGCTGAAGGCCCCCCATTTCACCACCCGCCGTGAGGTGGGCATCTACAACATAGGCGGACGGGGTACAGTGCGCGTGGGCGGCGAGACATTTGAGCTGGGTTTCAAGGAGGCGCTCTACATCGGCCGTGGCGACCGTGAGGTGAGCTTCGCCTCGGCCGACCCGCAGCAGCCGGCCAAGTTCTACTTCAACTCTACCACCGCCCATGCCGAATACCCCTGCAGGAAGGTGACGAAACAGGATGCCGTGGTGGCCCACATGGGCTCGCTCGAGACGAGCAACGAGCGCAACATCAACAAGATGCTCGTCAATCAGGTGCTGCCCACCTGTCAGCTGCAGATGGGCATGACGGAGCTGGCCACCGGATCGGTATGGAACACCATGCCTGCCCATACCCACAGCCGGCGCATGGAGGCCTATTTCTACTTCGAGCTGCCCGCCGACCAGGCCGTATGCCACTTCATGGGCGAGCCGCAAGAGACGCGCCACCTCTGGATGGCCAACGAGCAGGCCGTGCTCTCGCCAGAATGGAGCATTCACAGTGCTGCCGCCACTCATAACTATACCTTCATCTGGGGCATGGGGGGCGAGAACCTGGACTACGGCGACCAGGACTTCTACGACATCAGAGAACTGAAATAGTTGTCATGAAATCGTCGGCGGTGCCTGCTACTACAAGAACCAGAAGCTGAGCAAATGCTACAAAATGGACATTGTGGTAAAGGATGTCATAATAGAACTGAAATCTACCAGCGACATACTCTCGGCACACTGGGCACAGCTCTCCAACTATCTGCGTCTGACCAAGCACCCAATAGGCCTGCTCGTCAATTTCGGAGCGGAAAAGCTGCAAGGCGAGCGTTACGGCTATCTGCCTGAAGCCAATGAGTGTGTCTTGCTTAACAGGAATACGGACATTGTCTATGACCCCATCAACTGGATATAGACTGAAAATGTATTATATGGTTCATTTACACGTTCCATTATGTGAGTATTAAACGTAGCGTCGCAGACAGAAAGAAAAATCATTTAACGTATAACAACCCAATAAAAACAATTAGCGTTTATGTCAAATTTATTTTCATTAGAGGGCAAGAATGCCTGGATTACCGGTGCTTCCTACGGTATCGGTTTCAACATCGCCAAAGCTTTCGTGGCAGCTGGCGCTAAGACCATCATCTTCAACGACCGCAACGAAGAGACGCTGCAACGCGGCCTGGACAACTACAAGGAGGCTGGCATAGAGAACGTGAAGGGCTACATCTGCGACGTGACCGACGAGAAGGCCGTGGCAGAACTGGTGAAGAAGATTCATGAGGAGGTAGGACAAATCGACATCCTGGTGAACAATGCAGGCATCATCAAGCGCATACCCATGCACGAGATGAAGCGCGAGGAGTTCCAGCAGGTCATCGACATCGACCTC
>CAMJLB010000087.1 GCA_946406555.1 uncultured Prevotellaceae bacterium
CCTGCCACAGATGAAAATAATTATTATGTTGAGTCCACTTTCTAAAGTGGACTCAGTAATTAATAATATTCACTTTTTGAAACTTGAAATTTATGCACCGCCATGCTGCATAAATATGCGGTGAAAACCGCTGAGATTTAAAAATTCGGAAGCGCACAGCTGCTCGTCCGAAATTTTAAAATCTCAGAGACTTTCGTAAATCATTGATATTCAATGTGTTGTAAAACATGAAGTGATTCTTGTTGCAATTCATGCTGAATTGGGTTGCGATTCATGCTGGATTGCCCCCCAATTCAGCATGTTTTGCGATGCGATTAAGGCTGGATTGCGCCCTAAGGAAGGCTTAACAAGCGGGCCGCCATGCATCAGCGGCAGCGTCGGTGAGCCTCTGCGATGGTGCAACGGAGGCTGAACGGTGTTTCCGACGGCGTTCAGCGACACGGCCAGCGTGGGTGTGGCAGCTCTCCGCCGTTCTAAAACACGATTTTGTTTTGTCTTGAAAATCGAAAAACAGCATGCATATTCATGCAATATGGGAGAGCCTCGACGCTGACCCGAAGATGTTCAACTGCGACATGGTGCTCTACTTCCTGAAAACCGGATCCACGAAACGGGAAAATGCTCCCTCACGTGAAATATTCCTCCAAAAGGAGTGATTGTCTCGGATTTTATTTGTATCTTTGTCACGTCATTGATGATTTTGCTTGTCTTGATTTGCAGCACTAAGGTAAGTGAAAAATCTGACATGGCCAAATCTTGGGTCGCTCGGCTCTGCCGCTTCGCTCGAAGAACTTTTTGTATAAAGAAAGCTAAACTGAAGTGCTGCGGAATTTAGAAAAGATGAACAACAACTTAACAAACAAGAGGCGAGGACGGCCGTGGCTTCTGCTGCTGGCGCTCTTTGCGTGGCTGCTGCCACAGAAGATGGCGGCGGCGCCCTATTTTGTGGATGACCCAAGCAACTATACGGTGTCGCTTGGTGGCACGAACATCGTGTATTTCGAGGCACCTGCTTATGACCAGAGCGGCCTCGACATGTGGATTAACGAGGGTAACCTCAAAGTGTCGGTGGACGGCGGTGCGGAATACACCATCTTCCAGTGGAAATCTCCAGAGGGCACTCTCGAACACAGCGCCACGACGTGTTCCACCTACTTCAAGACCGACACCGAGGGCTTTTTCGACATCACGCTGGGCAACTCGCGCAGCACCTCACGCCTGACCAAGGAAAACCCGGGCAACCGCACCCTGCAGCGCAACAGCGACGGCAGCACCTACAGCTTCAGCGCTGAGTGGGTGGTGCCCTACAACCTGCTGGGCAAGGAGCTGAAGTTCATTTGGGATGTCAAGCGCGACGGTAACGGCTATACGCTCATGACGGTGCCCGGACTGAAGACGGTGACCATCAAAATGCCGGAGGCCAATGCCAAGATGACGCCCTTCGTCTCGCCCGCCATGCTGAACAACAACAACCCGGGCAAGTTGGAAGTGCCCTGGTACATTCCCGCTGACGACCTCGTCAAGGCATCCTACGAGTACGACGACGGCTATGGCAAGCACCACAGCGTGGAAATCAAGGACGTGAAGAGCGGCACCATCATGCTCAATGCCAACGAGCCTCACCGCAACTTCTGCCTGATAGTCAGCTACAACGAGAAAGGCGAAAAGGGAACCTACCTCATCGAGAACCAGAAGTCGGATGTGCAGAACATTCAGATGATTCACGCACCAACCGGTCTGACGCTCACCCCCTCCTATGGCAACAACGCCAAGGTGGAACTGAAGTGGAGCATACCGTATAAGGACGACGAGGACCTGACACCCACCGACTTCTTCCAGATTCAGCGCTCGCTGACGGGCAAGGAGGAAGACTTCGCCACCATCTTCGAACAGTACTATGCCAAGAGCCACAAAAACTCTGTCTATACCTACACCGACAGCACGCTGGTGGAGGCGATAGCCGAACGCATGCTGAAGGACGGTGGCACGCTGGACAACGTGACCTACCGCGTGCGTCGCGGCATCACCAAGGAATGGGGATGGGACAACAACAACTGTGCCACCACGGCCTCGTGCGTGCTCGACAAGATGCACCTGCTGCGCATTGCCGACTACACGTCGCGCTGGGAAGATGAGCGTGCCCGCACCGTCCGCGTGTCGTGGGACTATGCCGCCGACCGCAGCGCCGTGTGGGACGAACGGGCAGAGATGAAGTTGCTGCTGCTCTCGCGCAACCGCGACGGCGAGCAGGTCGACAGCACCGTCATCACCCTCAACAATACCGAGCGACAGCAGCGCTACACGACGGTGAGTGTCGCGCGCTCGTGTGTGTATTATGATATAAAGGTGTATGTAGAGCGCGGCGCGTCGCCCCTGCCGCTTTTCGACGACGCTAAGGAATACTTCTTCGCCATACGTTCTGAGGCCGACTGGGAGGCTTTCCGCGACAGTGTGCAGACGGCCGCCGGCAAGCGCGACATCAACGCCCGCCTCTATACCGACATCAGCAGTAGCAACAGCGTAGGAGATGCCGACAGCCCTTATTGCGGTATCTTCGACGGTAATGGCCATACGCTGACCATCAACATCACACATGACAGCCACTGCCAGGCACCGTTCCGCTATGTGGGCAGCGCGGCCTTCCGCAACCTGCACACAGCCGGAACCATCAACACCACGGCGTATTATGCAAGCGGCCTGATGGCTTATGTGCGCAGTGGCAGCAAGGTCACTATTGACAACTGCCGCTCGTCGATGACCATCAATAGCACCCACCGCACCAACGGCGGCTTCATCAGCTTTCTGGGCGACAATGCCGATGCCCTGATACGCAACAGCAAGTTCGACGGAAGTTTCGAGGGTGCCGAAAGCTCCAGCAATGGTGGTTTCATCGGCTATTGCGATAACAACAGTTCGGCTACTATCGAGAACTGTGTCTTCGCACCCGACCACATCACTACCAGTCATGACTACTGTCAGACGTGGGCACGAGGCCACGGACACACACTGAATATCATCAACAGCTATGCCACCCTGGAATATACGCAGGGCGACGGCACCTCATACAACCCCTACCTTATTTATTCTGCCGCTGACTGGAACACGTTTAGGGATGCTGTAGAGACAGCCAAGAACAGTAAGGATGTCAATGCCATTCTCATGGAGGACATCACAGTCAATAGTTATGTTGGAGGAGGCCAAGCAGCTCCCTATCGTGGTACCTTCGACGGCAATGGCCATACGCTGAATGTCAATCTCTATAGAAACGATGGCGTAGCTGCCGCTCCCTTCACCTTTGTAGGCGATGTTACTATTAAAAACCTGCACGTGACGGGCACAGTCAATGGTGGCATACATTCTGCAGGACTTATTGCCGAGAGAGTAGGCTCACCTACTATCACCCTCGACCGTGTGTGGGTATCGACAGAAGTGACCACGTCGAGCACCCATGCCGCTGGCTTCTTGGGACACGCTGGGTCTGCAAATGTAAATATGACTGACGTTCGCTTCGATGGTCATCTTACCACCAATATGGCAGACTGGTCGTTTGCAGGTAGCTTCATCGGATGGGGTGGTGAAGGCAGTTGGGTCTTCCACCGTGCCTATAATTATGAAGCCACTGGTCAAAATGCCAAAATGGTTTGCTTCTGCATAAGCAGTACTGGTGGGGGGCAACACTGGGGAAGCAATAGTTATAGCAGCCTCACCATTACGAGTACTTCCTGGAGTGATTGGGGTACGACGTATTACAACAAGAAGGACCAGAACGAGGTGATGAACCTTATGAACGAGGAACAGTCTGGCTCATGGCATCTTGTCGATGGCATGGCCGTGCCTGTGCTGACCTCTACGGCTTCGACCATATCAATGTCAGCAGACGACCTGCTGAACAGGCTCAACAACGGCTGGACGCTGCAGGACGGCGTGCTCGTTCCCGTCACGACGGTGAAAACGCTGGAGACCAACCCCACCATCACCACGCACACGGCAGCCGACTTCAAGCAGTACTACCACGCCGCCAACGGCAAGATAGAGCCGACGCTGATGACGCAGACACGCCAGAGCAGTGTGCTGCTGAGCTGGAACACCGATGGCAACCCCATCGATTTCTACACCGTGCTGCGCCGCAATGCGGGCCAGGGCGACGACCAGTGGGTGGTGATAGCCACCGACCTCGACCAGATGAGTTACGAGGACACCAGCGTGTCGCCGCTGCAGAAGTATGAGTACAAGGTGCGCGCCATCAACCAGTGCGAAGGCCGTGACAGCACCGAGACCAACGTGAAGGCTGGCGAGTGCAAGCACACCGGCCGCGTGGAGGGCTACGTGCGCTTCAACGACGGAACGGGCGTGGCCGGCATCGAGGTGGAGATAGACTACAACGGCACGACGGTCTATGTCACCACCGACGAGAGCGGCTTCTACGAGGCCGACGAACTGTCGTACCAGGGCAAGACGAGCATCACCTACAGCGTGGCTCCCGTAGCCAAAGGCGGTGTCGAATTCTCGCCGACAGGCTCTACCGTCACCTTCGATGCCCACAGCAACAATGTGTCGATGAACGAGTTCACTGTCATCAACGGCAAGCGTTTCTCGGGCTTTGTGATGTACGACGGCACCAGCATCCCCGTGAAGGGTGCCAACTTCGAGGTGGATGGTCAGAAGGTACACAGTGCCAACGGCAAGTTGGTGGAGACCGACCACGAGGGTAAGTTCTCGTTCCGCGTGCTGCCCAACACCAACCTCAAGATTCAGGCCGTGATGCCGGGCCATACGTTCACCGGCGACGGCTACTACAAGAGTCCGCAAGGCTACACCTTCACCGGCGACGTGGCCGACATATACTTCTATGACGCTACGAAGGTGAAACTGACTGGACGCGTGGTGGGCGGTAACGACCAGGGCCTGAAACCCCTGATGAACAACCTGTCGAAGAATAACTTGGGCGACTCGCTCCAGATTGTGCTCACCCTGGAGGGCGACAACACGTCGTGGCTGGTCTATGACAACCTGAACCCCAACATGACGCGCCGCGACACCACCTATCAGCACCGCCAAGCGAAGGGCGGCGAGCAGCACAAGACCCAGGTGAACACCACGCGCAAGCGCATGGTAATCTGGCCCGACGTCGCCACCGGCGAGTACGAGGTGATGCTGCCTCCTGTGCGCTGGAAGGTGATGCAGGTGTATTGCAAGGGCTACCCCACCCTGTTCCAGGAGGGACAGGTGAACGATATCATCGACCTGACCCACTGCCTGACGGCAACGGACACCACCTACGTGGGCAGTTTCGAGGACGTCGATAAGAAGGTGGTCGTTGACCCGAAGCTGACGTACAACGCCATCTACAACCGCATCTACCATAGCCCCGTGGAGGTGACCTACCGCCAGATGGGCTACGACTCGTTCGACTACTTCGGCGACAAGGCCTACATGGCCACCTCACTGGACGGCCAACAGCACGAAGTGCCCCTGGCATACGTGACCCCCGACGACTCGACGCATGCCAAATACACCTTCGGCTACCCCGTGTTCAGCATGGAGCGCAAGTACCGCATCCAGTTGCAGGTGGCTGAGAGTTATCTGTACAACAACGATGCCAGGAACAAGCCCGACCTCGTCCGCCTCGACGGCGGCTATGCCTATATGCAGAACGGCATGAAGGGCGATGCCTACAAGGTGCCGCAGGAGCTGGACAGCCTGGGACAGACCATCTTCACCGTGCTCGCCGACCAGTTGGTGACGCTGAGGACCAACAAGCCGGATCAGATGACGGGCGAGAACGCCCTGAAGACGGTGACCTTCACCGTGCTGCGCGACGGCACCTACTACGAGGCCAAGCCGCTACAGGGCTTCGTGCTCAACATGTTCCCCGTGGGTGCCAGCCAGGACATCATGACCGAGGGTGTCCCCATCCTCTACGACATCCTGCGCGACCCGCCGGGTGCCTACAGCACGAACTCGCTCGCCAAGGGCGCCACGCTCAACTATACGTACATGATGAACCTGTCGGCAACAGCCGGTCTCTATATAAATTTTAAGGGAGGTACGAGACTGGAGACTTTCACCGGCACCGTGCAAACGATCAATACCCCTGCGAGCTCCACAGGTACTGCAGGTGGTCCGATCAACATCTCCGACACTTGGACTTCCGACATTGACTGGCTGATGTACACTGCCAACGGCAGCAAGGCCTTCTCGCACACCATGGTCGTCGGCAACAACATCAGCACCAGCGGCGACCCGGGGATGGTGGGTGCCGACGCCGACCTCTACATCGGCACCGTGCAGAACGTGGTGGTGACACCCATGTCCACCATCCGCGCCGTGACCGACAGCATGTTCAACGCCATGAGTGCCCGCTTAGGCGAACAGGCCGGCTTGAACTCCGAGGTGGGCAAGTACGACGAGTATGGCACGCTGGTGAAGATTGCCGAGGGCTACGACGCCAACCGCAAGAAATTCCACCTGATACGCGACGTGTCGTTAGGCTACGGCCCGAAGGTCAATTCACGGTTCATCTATTCGCAGGACCAGCTGCTGAAGCAGATTATCCCCAACAAGGCGAAAGAGATTGTGGATATGTTGTACACCGGCACCAAGGCCGATGCACAGGCCATAGCCAACAACACGCAGAAGCCGGTCTATCTGTCGCTTCGTGAGCCTACCGACCCGATGTTCGCCGTTGTAAACAGCAAGGATAAGCTCAATGGTCATGCCTACAACGACTTCATCGACGTGGCGCAGGAAGGCATCAACTACCTCGTGGTGATACCCAAAGGCAAGGAGCCGGGCGAATTCACCGACGAGATTGTCGAGAAGTATCAGGTCATCAAAGCCTGGACGGATATGATTGCCAAGAACGAGCACGATAAGCTGCATGCCCGCGACCTGCTGGCCAACTACGACATCGCCGGCGCTGCCGGTGTGAACTACAGCGAGACCTTCGACGTCAGCTACTCGAACTCGTTCTCACAGCATTTCCCCATCGCCACGGAAGTTGACTACTTCGGCCTCGGCCCCTCCGTCAGCAATATTTTCTCGGCATTAGGCATAGCCGCTACGATGGTAGGTGGCATCGTCGCATCTCTCGCGGAAATGAATGCATGGACTGTTCCCGATTCGTATGTGGCTACGGGTCAAGACAAAGACAATGGCAAACTGCAAACAGAGGTTTTATTCGGTGGTAATTTGAGGCAATTTGTGATTGTCCCGGTCCTCTCGTACACAACGATTGGCACTGACTCAGAAGCGAAGTCTTACAACCGCACCGAGTCGTTCACCATCGCCGCCGACCCGGCGAGCCACCTGAACGTGGATGTTTACCGCGTCGGCGGTGAATACACCGGCAAGAACAAGGTGAACATCGCCAACGTCTTTGTCAACGACAACTTCAACCAGTATTATGACATGGTGAAAGGGCAGATGGAGAAAACCCTGAGGGGCGACAGCATCATCGGCCCGCGCAGCTTCGTCTTCCGCACCCGTGGCGGTGCCACGCAGAACCCGTGGGAAGACAAGCGCGTGACGTTGATTACCGACCCTGGCTCCCAACTGGATGCCCGCACGCTGAAGATCTGCAACCCGAAGATTCGCCTCGACAGGCAGAGCGTGAGCGGCGTGGCTATCGACGACGCTGCCAAGTTCACGGTCTATGTGAGCAACGAGAGCGAGAAGCCTGAGGCCACCTATGGCCTGACGGCGCTCCAGTTGTTCGCTCCCGACCAGACGAACAGGCAGGGTGCCAAGATTACTGTCAACGGACAGCCCCTGACCACTGGCGGCATGGGCATCACGGTAGTGCCAGGCCAAGAGACGGAACTGCAGATGGAGGTACGCGCCGGCCAGGGCTTCGATTACGAGGGCCTGACCGTGGGCGTGATGTCACCCACCGATATGGAGAACGCCTATGCCACCACATCGTTCGACGTACACTTCCTGCATGAGGCCGGAGGCGTGAACATACAGACGCCGGGCGACAAGTGGGTGATGAACACCGAGTCGCAGCAGGATCCTGAGCGCGGCTGGTACATACCCATTATCATCAACGGCTTCGACCGCCACCAGCACAACTTCGACCACATAGAATTGCAGTACAAGGAGTCGCAGCGCGGTGAGGAGTACTGGACCAACGTCTGCTCGTTCTATTGCGACTCGACGCTGATGGCCAGCGCCAACGGCGTGAAGAAGATGATGCCCGAGAACGGCAACATCGTGACCGAGTTCTTCGGCGACGGCTGGGTGACCGAGAAGAACTACGACCTGAGGGCCGTGCTCTTCTGCCGCAACGGCAGCGACTTCCTGACCACACCGTCGAAGATTATCAGTGGGGTGAAGGACACACGCAGGCCACAGCTCTTCGGTACACCTGAGCCTAAGAGCGGTCTGCTCACCGTCGGCGACAACATCGTGTTCAACTTCTCGGAGGACATCGAGAAGAATAACCTCTCGGCCATCACCAACTTTGAAGTGAAAGGCGAGGTGAACAACAACGAACTGGCAGAGACGGTGAGCGTGCAGTTCACCGGCCAGAGCAGCATTGAGACTGAGGCCAAGCGCAACTTCAGCGGCAAAGATCTGACCATCGACCTGATGGTGAAGCCCGACACGCTGGCAGGGCGCGACATGCCGCTGTTCTCGCACGGCACCAACGGCCAGAAGCTGCAACTGTGGCTCACGAAGGACTTTCACCTGAAAGCTGTGGTCAACGGCGAGGAATTCGTCTCTGACTCCACCATCACCAAGAGAGCCTTCACGCAGGTGGCACTCGTCATCAGGCAGGAAGACGACTCGCTGACCTTCTACAACGGCGGCGTGCAGGCCGGCAAGAAGTACCATCTCAGTGAGAAGTACACCGGCACAGGTACGCTTATCTTCGGACGCACCAACGAGCTCGACCGCAATGCCAGTCAGTACTACAGCGGCCGCATGATGGAGGCCCGTCTGTGGTATGCGGCCATGAACGGTGCACTCATAGGCACGACCTACGGCAGCCGTCGTCTGACAGGCTACGAGAAGGACCTCGTCGATTACTACCCGATGAACGAGGGGGCAGGCAACTATGTCATCGACCACACGCAGGGTGCCAACGCCCAACTGATAGATGCCAACTGGGCCATCCCACGCGGCATATCGCTGCACGTGGATAAGGCAGACAACGGCGTAGCTCTGACGCAGAATGCCATGAACCGCAGCGCTGAGCAGGACTACACGCTGATGTTCTGGTTCAGGACCGACCGTGAAGGGCGCGGCACGCTGCTCTCCAACGGTCGAGGACTCAGAGAGGACAACGGCGCCAAAAACCAGTTCCACATCGGATTCGAGGGCGACAAGCTCATGTACCGCTCCAACGGCTTCGCCATCGAGGTGCCCGGCAACTGGAGCAACGGCGACTGGCACCACTACGCCATGACCGTGAACCGCGGCCGCAACGTGGCCAACATCTACATGGACAAGGAACTGGTGACCACCTTCGACGCCGATACACTCGGCGGCATCAGCGGCGGCTATCCCCTCATCGGTGCCAGCCGCTACGACATTGTCAACAAGACCGACATCCAGCTCGGACAGGACGGCCTGACCCCGCTGAAGGGTAACGTCGACGAACTGATGTTCTTTGCTCAGGCACTGCCCCAGCAGCTCATCAGCACCTACGCCTCGAAGAGCCCCAACGGCGACGAGGCCGGACTGCTGACCCTCCTATCCTTCGACCGACAAGAGCGGCAGAAGGACAACAGCATCGAGCTGGTGCCCTATGCCTACAGCAAGAAACTCTATCTCGACGACATGGGCAAGCCGCTCTACCAGCTCGACCCGCTGACGAAGGAGCCTACCAGTACGCTGGTGCGCGACTACCTGTTCGCCGACAAGGAGAATGTCGTACTGACGCACTTCGACAAGTCGACGGCAGCCCCCGTGATGCCTTACGAGGAAGTGACCAACCTGAAGTTCTCCTTCATCGGGCGCAACGACCAGGTGCTGGTAGAACTCGACGAGCCTGCCGCCAAACTGAACCACCGCAACATCTACGTGACGCTGCGCGACATCGAAGACAAGAACGGCAACACCATGGCATCGCCGCAGACGGCATCTTACTACGTGACTAACAGTAGCCTGCAGTGGGTGGTGAACCGACTGAACGCCACTATCAAGTATGGCAGCAATGAATCGACGGAGCTGACGTTCTTCAACAACGGAGCACAGAACCACTCGTACACCATCGAGAACTGCCCACAATGGCTGACGCTCGACAAGTACAGCGGCGTACTGTCACCGCAGGACCTGGACTATGTCACGGCAACGGTCAGCAAGGGTCTGAACGTCGGCACGTACAACGAAATCCTCTACCTCACCGACGAGGAGGGCATCACAGAGCCGTTCTACCTGAACCTGACGATAGAGGGCGAACAGCCTGAGTGGGCACAGACCATCGCCAACGAAATGCTGAAACACTCGATGAACATCAGCGGACAGGTGTATCTCTACGACCAGCTTGACAGCGATGCCCGCGACATCGTGGGGGTGTTCGACGATGAGAACCAGTGCCACGGCTTTGCCAACATCAGCCACGACGTGCAGTCGGGCGAGACAGGACTCTATCTGACTGTCTATGACAGCCAGCCCAACGGCCGTAAGCTGGACTTCCGCCTGTGGCAGTACAGCACCGGACGCGAAATCGTGCTCACACCCGCCACTGCCGCAGGGACTATTGACACCATTAAGTTCCAGAAGGATGCCATGCTGGGGGTCGACAAGCCCGTGCGCTTCAACGGCGGCGATGCATTCGTGCAGAACTTCCGGCTGAAGAAGGGCTGGAACTGGGTGTCGTTCAACGTCAACAGCGACAAGCTGAGCAACGTCAACAAGCTGCTGAACAGCATGCACTGGAGCGATGGCGACATTCTGACCGAGCTGGGCGGCGACCTGACGATGACCTACGAACAGGATGAGTGGATAGCCTCGGGCAGTACCCAGAACGTGGTTATCTCGCCCCAGAAGGCTTATGCCATCAAGGTGCAGCAGGACTGCAACTTCACCATCGGCGGCACGATAGTAAAGGCTGCCGCCGACCGCACCATCCTGCTCAAGCAGGGCTGGAATGCCATTGGCTATACTCCGATGGCCAACCTGAGCGTCGAGACGGCACTGAGCGACTACTACGACTATGCCGAGGTGGGCGACGTGGTGAAGAGCCACACCGAGTTTGCCTACTTCACCAAGAAGGGCAACACCGGGCGCTGGCGCGGCAACCTACAGTTTATGAAACCCGGCGAGGGCTATATGATGCTGCGCAAGGGCGAAGGCGACGCATCGTTCACTTATCCGTACTACGACATGAACAGCAACTTCCGTGAGGACTGGTCCACCAGTACCACTGGCGACGCTGCCTCAGCAATGTCGCCCACCACGATGAGCCTCTCGGCTACCGTGGCCGGATTTGAGATAGAGGAGGGTGACCGCCTGGTGGCCTACGCCAACGGTGAAGCAGTGGGCGTAGCCGTTGCGCTCAGCCCATCATCCGCAGAGCCCATCGAGACGCTCTACCTCAGCATCGCCGGCGACGGCAAGGAGGGCATCTGGTTCGCCATCGAGCGCAACGGCGAGATTGTTGCCGCTACGGCTGAAGTGATGACCTTCCAGGCCAACGCCGTCATCGGCACTCCCGACGAGCCGACGGCCATCAACTTTGTCCGTGATGAATATGCAGACGGACAGTGGTACACCATCAGTGGCTTGAAACTGCAGAAGAAACCGACACGGAGCGGTGTCTATATCTTCAACGGCCACAAGGTTGTGGTCAAGTAGAAAATTCACCCCAGCCCTCCCTGCGAGGGTGGGGGTGGGTACCATCCAACTACCAAACATAAACAAGAAATAATATGGATCTGAATATGAAAAGAACAAGTAAGTCCGGTCACCAGAGTTCTCTGCTCCCTTCCCTCACTGGGAAGGTTCTGGGGGTAGGTCTCCTGTTTGCATGTTTCGCTTTGCTTGGGTCTTGCAGCAGTAGCAACGACGACGACAACACGAACGCTGCCTTCACAGAGACCTCGCTCAGCGAGACTCCCAAGTGGCAGGTGGACTGGAGCAACAATCAGGAGCGCCCCGACTGGACGGAGCCTGACTTCTCGGCCATCTACGAGAACTGGACCGTCCTGAAGGTGCGGATAGAGGATGCCCTCATGCCCTATGCCTCTGAAGGCGACCTGATGGCGCTCTTCGTGGGCAGCGAACAGCGCGCGCTGGCTCAGCCTGCCGTCAGCATAGGCACAGGCCTGCCCCACATTGGCAAGTTTGTGATGAAAGTCTGGGGCAACGAGGCGGGCACGGAGCCCCTGCTCATATCATTGCAGTACTACTGCCAGAAACTGAACCACATCTTCACACTGTCCGACAAGATTACCCTCGATCCTGACGAGGCCACAGGCATCGAAGAGGAATTCGTACCCGAGTTCACCTTAGGTTCGCCTAAGTATCCTGTGGTGAAGATGTTGACCGCTGAACCCCTGCTGAATAGAGCGGGAATCACCCCCGTGGCTGGTGCCCTGGTGGGGGCCTTCGTGGGCGAAGAGTGTCGCGGCACGGCCACGCTACTCAATGGCGGCGGCACGCCGCTCGTGGTCTATGGTCGTAGTGCTGGCGAGACCGTTGCGCTGAAGTACTACGACGAAGCCAGGGATTGCGTCTACACCATTGCCAACGCTGCGATATTGCAATAGGTAGTTATCAAGGAAAAATATAGAGAATGACAGGCGGCAGCGGGTTCGACTCCCTGCCGCCACATTTTATATCATACCCGAAAGATTTTCAAATCCAAATAACTTTTGTAAAACACCGATATTCAATTTGTCCTGAAGGCCGATGCCACCGAGGCTGAGGCACAGTGGCAATGGGACGAGGCCGTGGAGCAGATACGCCGCGAATGTAGGGGCAGGCCCTGTGCCAGCCCGCACGCCGGTGACGGCGTATGTCGTGGGATTATCCCCCGGCATTGTCGCGGAGATTTGCCAAAATGTAGGGGCAGGCCCTGTGCCAGCCCGCACGCCGGTGACGGCGTATGTCGTGGGATTATCCCCCGGCATTGTCGCGGAGATTTGCCAAAATGTAGGGGCAGGCCCTGTGCCAGCC
>CAMJLB010000088.1 GCA_946406555.1 uncultured Prevotellaceae bacterium
GCGTCTTGTAGTGCTGGTGGGCGGTGGCCGAGTTCAGGTAGAACTTGGCAGGCTTCTGCGAGTCTTTCGAGCGGAAGACCACCTCTTTGTTTACGTCCTTGCCCTTGGCAATGTGGCCACGGCCAATGTAGAGGGCCTCCTTGGGCGAGAGGGCATACTCCTTGCCGTCGACGATGACCCAGCCGTCGCCCTCGCCGCAGTTCACCACGCCCAGCTCACGGTTGTACATGAAGTACTTCTCCTGGATGGTCTTGTCTACGTCGAGACCCAGCTCGAGGAAGTTCTCCAGCTTCAGGTCTTTCGTTACGGGCATGGCCCCGCCGAAGATGAAGCGGTCGTAGTGAGAGTAGGTCAGGTGGATCTTGTCGGCCTCCATCACCTTCTCCATCACGAACCGGTCACGAAGGGTCTGTGTGTCGTAGTGCTTCACGTCCTGCGGGTGGCAGGCAGTCTGAAACTTCACGTCCTGCTGGGCAGTGGCCGAAACAAATGCTCCGGCCAGCAATGCTAATGAAATAAATGTTCTTTTCATCTCTATTTTTGTTTTTTCATTAATAATTTTTTTTGTTTATTTAAAACGAATATGAATAATGTGAATAGATTGCAAATTATATTATTATTCATATTCGTGAATAAAATTATTCATATTATTCACATTCGTTTCAAAGGTATATTACAGGGTATTCTTTTCCTCGGCGGTGATCCGCATGCGGTTCCATGCCACCATGGCCACGGTGATGAGCGTGAGCACGCCCATGCCTATCCATTTCAGATAGTTCACGCAGGCGAAGATGACGTAGCCGAAAAGCGACGAGGCAAAGTCCATGGCACCGGCCTGGAAGCCATCGGGAATCTTGGCGGCCTTGTCTTGCGTGGCCTCGAACACGGTGTTGGCAGCCTGAGTGAAGGCGGGAGCCATGTCGGTGACGAAGTAGAGGCCGATGGTCACGGCCACGAGGCCGATGATGAAGGTCTTCACCACGTTGCCCTTGGTATAGGGCAGCACCATCACGAACACGTAGAACATGCCGGCAAGCGAGGCCAGAGGCAGAAACTGGTTGCCGGCCTTCGAGAGCACGATGGCCAGGATGAGCGTCACGGGGATGAGCAGCAGAGAGACGACGAGCGTCGTGGGGTGGCCGATGACCAGTGCCGGCGACATGCCTATGTATACCTTCTTGCCCTTGAACTTGCGCTTCACCACCTCTTGTGTCTTCTCCGAGATAGGCATCAGACCATCGATGAAGAGGCGGGTGATGCGCGGAATGAGCTCCATCACGGCACCCATGGTGACACCCAGGAAGAGCACCGACTTGACAATGCTCATCACCGCATCGGTGGTGGAGTCGAAGGTGGCGGCATAGGCGGCAAAGTTGGTGAAGTTGTCAAAGTGGGCTGCAGCACCGATGAGCGCGCCCACGATGACACCCAGCACGAGCGGCTCGCCCAGGACGCCGAACTTCTGCTTCAGTCCCTCGGCGTCGATGTCGAGCTTCGAGAAGCCCGGTATGCGGTCGAGCAGCCAGTTGATGCCGATGGCAAACGGCGTGAAGCTCTGGCAGAAAGGCTGCGGAATGGAGATACCCTCCATGTTGTCGTAGTAGCCCTGGAAACGGTCGGCGGTGAGGTCGGCCATTACCAGCGTGATGATGTAGCAGGTGATGGCGGCGAAGTAGCCCCACAGCAGGCTCTCGTCCATTACGAAATAGGCCACGGCGCCGATGAAGGCGAAGTGCCAGTAGTTCCACAGGTCGATGTTCACCGTCCGGGTGCACTTCGTCACCAGCAGCAGGAAGTTGATGCCGAGGCAGATGGGGATAATCAGTGCCCCCACGGCCGTGTTGTAGGCCACGGCGGCGGCGGCAGGCCAGCCCATGTCGAACACCTTCAGGTCGAGGTCGAAGATTTTCGAAATGGCATCAAGAGGCGTGTTGAAGTTGGTGGTGAGCAGCGCCGTGACAATGCCAAGGCCCACGAAGCCAACACCCACATAGAGGCCGCTCTTGAGCGACTTTCCGAATTTCATGCCTATGCATAAGCCAATGATGGTGAAGAGAATGGGCATCATCACCGATGCGCCCAGACTAATGATGTAACTAAATACTTGTTCCATTATGCTTTATCGATAAAATAATTGTTTGTTTTAGTGTAGATTGTAGTTCAGTCTATATCACATAGATTGCTTTTCCGTGCAAAATTACATATTTTCTTCGAAAAATCGGCAAAAATGCATGAAAATGTTTCTTAATAGGACGCTTGGCAATCTATTCCGGCTGCTACTACGCGGTCGCGAATGCTGTCGAGTTGCTCATGGGTGGCTTTCTGCAAGGTCTTGTCGGGGGTCTCGCGGTCTATGGTGTAGATCATCACTTGCCGTGGACGGATATATTCCACCGTCTGAAGCCACGGCGAAACAAATTCTTCGCCAGTATTGTCGACCCCCGGGCCTTTCATGAACATGGTCTGAATCACAACGTGTCCCTGGAATGCCTTTAGCCCTTCGATGATGTTTTCCAGGTCGTAGTGCCCAGTGGGACGGTCTACCTTATTTATATATGCGCGCGAAACGGTGTCCAGTTTCTGTATGTTGTTGTCTATGCGCATCAGTGCGCTGTGCACTTCGGGACGCAATATCTGTGTGGCATTGCTCAGCACGCTCACCCGGGCCTTGGGGAAGTAACGGTCGCGCAGCTGCAGCGTGTCGTCGATGATTTCGGCAAACTGTGGGTGTATCGTAGGTTCGCCGTTGCCGGCAAAAGTCAGCACATCGGGCGAAGGGCCGTTTTGCAGCATGTCTTTCAACCGGGCCTCAAGGGCGGCGGCCACTTGTTCACGGGTGGGCAAGGGTAGGGTGGGGCGGCGGTCGGCATTGAAGCCGCATTCGCAGTAGATGCAGTCGAAGGTGCACACTTTGCCGTCGGCAGGCAGCAAGTTGATGCCCAACGACACGCCCAACCTCCGGCTGTGCACAGGACCGAAAATGGGCGATGGATAGATGATGGTACTCATAACTGCCTGCAAAAATACAAAATTTTTCCTTCCCTGCAATCATTTAGCCATGATTTCTTCTCTGCATGTATACAGCGTTGCCGCTATGTGGCTTCGTTTTACTTAATAAACTGAAATTTTTTTTGCCGTTTCAGAAAAAAGCACTACCTTTGCATGAAATTTGGCTTATTACGCACTATCGCAAATGAGTAGAAATAAGAAAACATCGCCCCGTCGGTTTGGCATGCAGTTGGTGACCCTCTGCATCAGCACAATGATGGTGCTGGTCTTGATAGGGCTAATGGTGCTCTCGGTGCAGGCCACGCGAAATGTGTCGGCATACGTGCGCGAGCACCTTACTGTGACAGTGATGCTGGGCGACAGCGTGACAGAACAGCAGGGCATATTGTTTGGCAAACGCTTGCAGCAACAGCCATACGCCAGGCAGGTGGAATATATAAGCAAGGAGCGGGCTTTGAGAGAGCAAAGCGAGGCCATGGGCAGCGATCCTTCTGAATTTCTGGGCGTGAACCCCTTTGTGGCCACGCTCGAGATGAGGCTGGTGGCCGACTATGCTAACGGCGACTCGCTAAAGATGATTGCCGCCGAGCTGATGCAGCATCACAAACTGGTGAGCGAAGTGGCCTATCAGGAAGACCTGACCGACCGGGTGAACCAAAACCTGAACCGTTTGTCGCTGGTGCTCTTCGTGCTGGCCATATTGCTCATCGTGGTGTGCTATGCACTCATCAGCAATTCGGTGCGGCTCAGCGTCTATGCCCGCCGTTTCGACATACACACCATGAAGCTGGTGGGCGCCTCGTGGGGATTCATTCGCATGCCTTTCCTCAAGCGGGCGTGTGGCGTAGGCCTCGTGGCGGCTGTGCTGGCATGTGGCGCGCTGGGAGGACTGGTGTATGCTGCATACCACTATCATGTGGGCTTCGATGAGGTGCTCGGCCTGCGCGAGCTGCTCATCACGGGTGCAGTGGTCTTGTTCTTCGGCCTCTTCATCACGCTGCTCTGTTCTTATATCTCGGTTAATCAGTTTCTCAAGATGAAGGCTGGCGAACTGTATAAAATTTAGAAAACACATCGAAATGGCGGCATGTAGAAATATCGAAATGTCGGCATAACGGAAAAAACAAAAAAGAAATGACAGATAAAAGAGATTTCGCATTCGGACGGATGAACTTCATTCTGCTGGCAGTGGGCATGGCAGTGGTGATTATCGGCTTCATTCTCATGGGAGGTGACGGTTCTACCGACACAGCCTATAATCCCGACATTTTCAATGCCCGCCGTACCAAGGTGGCTCCCATCGTGTGCCTGCTGGGGTTTGTGTCGATGGTTTACGCTGTAGTGTACAAAGACAAAAAGGAAAAGATTCATGACGTGGATTGAAACCATTATCATAGCAATCGTGGAAGGCCTGACCGAGTTTCTGCCGGTATCTTCCACGGGGCACATGATTATCACGCAGAACCTGCTGGGCATTCCTCAGGGTGACCCTTTTGTGCATGCTTTCACGTTTATCATACAGTTCGGAGCCATCCTTTCGGTTGTATGCCTGTATTGGAAGCGATTCTTCCAGTTCGACAACACTCCGGCACCTGCGGGCAGTAGCCTCTTTCAGCGCTTGAAGCACAAGTTCTATTTCTATTGGCTGCTCATCGTGGGCGTGTTGCCTGCAGTGATTATTGGATTGCTGGCCAAGAAGTCGGGATTGCTTGACTGGTTGCTCGACAGCGTTGAGGTCGTGGCAGTCATGCTGGTGGCGGGAGGCGTCTTCATGCTCTTCTGCGACAGGCTGTTCAATAAAGGAACCGACGCGAACCGCCTTAACGAGAAGCGGGCGTTTCGTATAGGCCTCTATCAGTGCATCTCGGTCATACCTGGCGTTTCACGTTCCATGGCTACTATTGTGGGTGGTATGACGCAGGGACTAACCCGCAAGCGTGCCGCCGAGTTTTCGTTTTTCCTGGCTGTGCCTACTATGGCCGGGGCAACGCTGCTCGACTTGCTCGACCTGCTAAAGGAAGATGCTGCCTGGGCTACTTCGCATAACATCACAATGCTCGTGTTGGGGTGCGTCGTGGCGTTCTTCGTAGCCTTGTTGGCCATGAAGTGGTTCGTGGCCTTCTTGACCAAATACGGTTTCAAGGCATTCGGCATTTATCGTATCGTCGTCGGTGGCATCATCATTCTGCTGCTGCTTACGGGACACTCACTATCAATGGTAGACTAAATGAACTTTCACGAAGGCGAAATACTCTATATCAACAAGCCTTATGGCATGACATCGTTTGGAGCCTTGGCCTATGTGCGTACCCGCCTCTCCCGGCGATTGCACGTGAAGCGGCTGAAGACAGGCCATGCTGGCACGTTGGATCCTCTTGCCACAGGCGTACTCATCTTATGCACCGGGAAGGCCACCAAGAAGATCGAGAGCTTGCAGCTGGCTTCCAAGGAGTATACGGCTACCTTGCAGCTTGGGGCGACGACCGCCAGTTACGACCGTGAGCATCCTGTCAACATGACCTATCCTACCAGCCACATTACCCAAGAGCTGATAGAGCGCGCTCTTACCAAGTTTGTCGGCGAGATAGAGCAGGTACCCCCTGAATTTTCCGCATGCAGCGTTGGAGGCGATCGAGCCTATAAGCTGGCGCGAAGGGGCGAAAAGGTGGAGCTGAAGCCCAAGGTGCTGCAGATTGACGAGATAGAACTGACCCACTTCGATGCCGAGGCGATGCAGATGAGCATTCGTGTGGTGTGTGGCAAGGGCACCTATATCCGGGCCTTGGCGCGTGACATCGGGCAGGAGCTGGGCAGTGGGGCTTACCTAACGGCATTGTGCCGCACTCGTTTAGGCGATGTCAGGATAGAAGATTGCCTCTCCCTCGACGAGTTCCCCGCCTGGCTCGACAGGAACTGTCCTGAAGAGTCGGTGCCTTTCGGTTCAGAGTCATAGATAGCGTTGCTTTTTTAATGTAATGTCGTATTAAAACAGTCATAGATGAAACTATCACAATTCAAATTCAAGCTGCCCGATGAGCAGGTGGCACTCTATCCGCCTCACCGTGTTTTCAAAAACGAAGACGGAACAGTGGAGCGCATCTACAGTCGAGACCAGTGCCGGCTGATGGTGCTTCACCGCAAAAGCCAGAAGATAGAGCTGTTTAAGCAGGATGCCGATGGCAAAGATACAGAGGAGTTCCTGGGGTTCCGTGATATGGTGAACTATTTCGATGAAGGCGACACATTCATCTTCAACGACACAAAAGTGTTTCCCGCACGTCTGTATGGCACTAAAGAGAAAACCGATGCCAAGATTGAGGTGTTTCTCTTGCGGGAACTCAACGAGGAGTTGCGTCTCTGGGATGTGCTGGTGGAGCCGGCACGCAAGATACGCATAGGCAATAAGCTTTTCTTCGACGGCGAAGGACCTATGGTGGCCGAGGTCATCGATAATACCACCTCGCGTGGCCGCACATTGCGTTTCCTCTACGATTGCCCTCACGATGAGTTCAAACGAGAGCTCTACGGGCTGGGCGAGGCACCTCTGCCACGATACATCGTAAACCGGCGTAAGGCTGAACCCGACGATATGGAGAACTTCCAGACCATCTATGCCAAACACGAGGGAGCCGTCACGGCACCTTCCACTGGTCTGCACTTCAGCAAGCAGCTTATGAAGATCATGGAGATTCGTGGCTTCGCCTTTGCCTTCCTCACCGTGCATTGCGGTCTGGGTTCGTTTGACCCCATCGAGGTGGAAGATCTCACCAAGCACAAGATGAACTCAGAACAGATGATGATAACCCCAGAGTGTTGCCGCGTGGTAAATGCTGCCAAGGAGGCCGGGCACCGGGTGTGTGCTGTCGGCATTAGTACCATGCGCGCCACTGAGACGGCTGTGGGAACCGATGGGCTGCTCAAGGAATATGACGGGTGGACGAACAAGTTCATCTTCCCGCCCTACGACTTCGGGTTGAGCAATGCCGTTATTACGAATTTCTATCATCCTGAGTCTACAATGATGATGGCAACGGCTGCTTTCGGTGGCTACGACTTGGTATGCGAAGCCTATAAGCTGGCACTGAAGCATAACTATATGTTTGGCTGTTATGGCGACGCCCTGCTCATGCTCGACGACTGACCATTGTGTGTATTTGGGCCTGGGCTCAAATATGGGCGACCGTCGTGCCACTCTGCTCAAGGCTTATAAAGAGATTGACAGGCTGGTTGGCCCCATTGTGCGCCAATCAGCCTTCCTTGTTTCGAAGCCGTGGGGGTTCCGTTCTAACAACGACTTCTTAAACTCTGTCGTATGCTGTCATACCCGTCTCTCGCCCCGACAGGTGCTCAGGGTCACCCAGCACATTGAACGGTCGTTGGGGCGGCGCACGAAATCGACCGGAGGCATCTATCATGACCGGCCCATCGACATCGACATCCTGCTCTACGACCATCTCAGAATGGCAGACCCCGACCTCTGCATTCCTCATCCGCTCATCTTCCAGCGCGATTTCGTGTGGAAACCACTGCTCGAAGTCCTACCACCACCCATTTCTGGGCCATTCATCCCATGAAAACTTATTTTCCTTCGCAAAATGCTTGCACATTATCAAAACAATGTGTATATTTGCAGAAGAATTGCTATTACCGCTAAAACAAAACAAAAGTTCTTATGAAGAAAACATTCCTTAGCATGGTGCTTCTCTTGACAGCACTTGCCAGTACTGCCCAGAATCAGTACGAGAAGTTCACTCGCGACCTGCCCTTTGTCATGTCACAGGTGCAAGCGCCCGTCATCCCTGCTACGCGTGTCAGCCTGCCCGATTTCGGCGCTGTGGGCGATGGGCATTATCTGTGCACAGAAGCTTTTGCCAGTGCCATCGATGCACTGACGGCAAAAGGCGGTGGCCATCTTGATGTGCCACGTGGCGTCTGGCTCACAGGACCCATCGTGCTCAAGTCGAATATAGACTTGCATCTCGATGCAGGCGCCGTCATTCAGTTCGCTGCCGACGAGAACCTCTATCCGCTTATCAAGACCTCGTTCGAGGGGCTCGACACACGGCGCTGTCAGTCTCCGCTAAGTGCCAACAACGCGCAGAACATCTCGATTACCGGCGAGGGGGTCATCGATGGCAATGGCCAGTACTGGCGTCCGCTCAAGAAGAGCAAGGTCACCGAGAGCCAGTGGAAGAAGTTTACTGCCGTGGCTGGTGGCGTGGAGCCGAAAAAAGGCTACTGGGTGCCCTCCGAGGGCTATGCCAGGGGCGAGGCGGGTGCCAACATGAATGTGCCCAATGCCACAACCGAGGCCGAATGGCTGGCCATCAAGCGATTCCTGCGCCCCGTGATGGTGAGCCTCGTCGGTTGCAAGAATGTGCTTCTGCAAGGGGTCATTTTCCAGAATTCACCGGCATGGAATCTGCATCCGCTCATGTGCGAGAACATCATCATCGACCATGTGCTGGCTCGCAATCCGTCATACGCACAGAATGGCGACGCTCTCGATCTGGAGTCTTGTAAGAATGCGCTCATCGTCGACTCAAAGTTCGATGCGGGCGATGATGGCATCTGCATCAAGAGCGGCAAGGATGCCGACGGGCGCAAGCGCGGCATACCTTGCGAAAACGTAGTCGTCGACGGCTGTACCGTCTTTGCCGGACATGGCGGTTTTGTGGTGGGCTCGGAAATGAGCGGCGGCGTGAAGAACATCATGGTACGCAACTGTCAGTTCCTCGGAACCGACGTGGGCTTGCGCTTCAAGTCTACCAGAGGGCGTGGCGGCATCGTTGAGAATATATTCGTTGATGGCGTTTCGATGACCGACATCGAGACCTACGCCCTTACCTTTAATATGTATTATGGTGGAAAGTCGGTGGCTGAGGCCTTGGCCGATGGCGATGGTGATAAAGAGGTAAAGCCAATGCCTGTAGACGAGACAACCCCAATCTTCCGTAATATTGATATACGCAACGTGGTTTGCAACCATGCCGGCTTTGCCATGGAGTTCAATGGCATACCCGAAATGCCTATCGACAACATCAGTCTGAAGAATGTAGACATCCAGGCCGACCATGATGCCACCTTTAAGTACTGTACAAACATCAAGAAAGACAATGTAAGCATCAAGCTGCTCAAGTAGTGCAGGGTTTGTGCTGTATAAAGAGAGACCCCATTGCCGGAATCCTGACAATGGGGTCTCTCTTAGTCAATTATCCTATAGTCTAAAGTCTATAGTCTGTTGCTTCGGTCTACTTACGCAGGCCGAGGGCCTTGATGATGGCACGGTAGCGGTTGATGTCGTTTACATAGAGATACTTCAGCAGCTTGCGGCGGCGGCCTACCATCATCGTCAGCGAGCGGGCTGTCACGTGGTCCTTGTGGTTCTTCTTCAGGTGCTCAGTCAAGTGCTTGATGCGGTAGGTGAACAGAGCAATCTGGCTCTCTGCCGAACCTGTGTCGGTGGTTGACTTGCCATACTGGCCGAAAATCTCTTCTTTCTTTGCTGAATCGAGATACATAATTGTTTTGTTGTTTGTGATTAAATGTTTTTGCTTCATAAACATCGTCTTGCCGCCTGCCACCCTAATCACTGAATGGATTACGGCACTTCGATGCATCGGATTTTCCGAAAAGCGGCTGCAAAGGTACAACTTTTTATCGATATGGCCAATTTTTTCAGAAAAAATGTGTAATTTTGCACCCGATTTTACGTAAAGATTTATGCAAGACATCAGAAACATCGCAATCATTGCCCACGTAGACCATGGCAAGACCACGCTGGTCGACAAGATGATGCTGGCGGGCAACCTCTTCCGTGAGGGGCAGAACCTTTCCAGCCAAGTACTCGACGCTAATGACCTCGAACGCGAACGAGGCATCACCATCCTTTCCAAAAATGTGTCAATCACCTGGAAAGGCACAAAAATCAATATCATCGATACTCCGGGACACTCCGACTTCGGTGGCGAGGTTGAGCGTGTGCTCAACATGGCCGACGGCTGTCTGCTGCTCGTCGATGCCTTCGAAGGCCCTATGCCACAGACGCGGTTCGTGCTGCAGAAAGCCTTGCAGATTGGCCTTAAGCCTATTGTGGTGGTCAACAAGGTCGACAAGCCCAACTGCCGGCCGGAAGAGGTCTACGAGATGGTCTTCGACCTGATGTTCTCGCTCAATGCTACCGAGGATCAGCTCGACTTCCCCGTGGTGTACGGTTCTGCCAAGAACGGCTGGATGGGCGAAGACTGGAAGACACCCACCAGCGATATCACTTATCTGCTCGATAAGATCGTCGAGGTCATTCCCGCCCCACAGCAGATAGAGGGAACGCCACAGATGCTCATCACCTCGTTGGACTATTCAAGCTACACTGGTCGCATCGCCGTGGGGCGCGTACACCGTGGCATCTTGAAAGATGGCATGCAGGTGACGCTCTGTCACCGAGACGGCTCCATGGAGAAAACCAAAATCAAGGAGCTCCACACCTTTGATGGCATGGGGCATCAGCGTATCGAACAGGTCGACTGCGGCGACATCTGTGCTGTCATCGGTTTAGAGAAATTCGAAATCGGCGATACCATCTGCGACCTGGATAATCCAGAGCCGCTGCCGCCTATCGCCATCGACGAGCCTACCATGTCGATGCTCTTCACCATCAACGATTCGCCTTTCTTTGGAAAGGAAGGAAAGTTCGTTACTTCCCGGCATATCAACGACCGACTGGAGAAAGAACTGGAGAAAAACCTCGCCCTGCGCGTCGAGCCTTTCGAAGACTCCACCGACAAGTGGGTCGTCTCCGGCCGTGGCGTGCTGCACCTCTCGGTGCTCATCGAGACCATGCGTCGCGAAGGCTACGAGCTGCAGGTCGGTCAGCCACAGGTCATCTATAAAGAAATTGAGGGGCAGAAGTGCGAGCCTATCGAAGAGCTCACCATCAACGTGCCTGAAGAATTCGCGTCGAAGATGATTGACATGGTCACCCGGCGCAAGGGCGAAATGACCTCGATGGAGAATCAAGGCGAGAGGGTGAATATCGAATTCAATATCCCTTCACGGGGTATCATTGGCTTGCGCACCAATGTGCTCACTGCATCGCAGGGCGAGGCCATCATGGCCCACCGCTTCAAGGAGTATCAGCCCTATAAGGGAGAGATTGAGCGGCGCGTGAATGGATCGATGATCGCACTCGAAACGGGCACTGCCTATGCCTATGCCATCGATAAGCTGCAAGACCGTGGCAAGTTCTTCATCGATCCAGGCGAGGATGTCTACATGGGGCAGGTCGTGGGCGAGCATGTCCACGACAACGACCTTGTCATCAACGTGTGCAAGGCAAAGCAGCTCACCAACGTTCGCGCTTCAGGAACCGACGACAAGGCACGCATCATTCCGAAGACCGTGATGAGCCTGGAAGAGTGTCTGGAATATATCAAGGAAGACGAACTCGTTGAGGTCACGCCAAAGGCCATGCGCATGCGCAAGGCGATACTCGATCATGACCAGAGGAAAAAGGCAAATAGAGCTTAGCGCTCTTTTTATATATAAGGTATAGGCCGTGTAATCCTAAAAACTGTCAATTTTGATGGTTTTTAGGATTTTTTCCTTCATTTTGTTATGTATTTCGTGGAAAATGCGTACTTTTGCACGCGAAATAAGTATTTTAACAACACAACAAACAATGAAGAAAATCAGAGCAGCCGTAGTTGGATACGGCAACATCGGAAAGTATGCCCTCCAGGCTCTCGAGGCAGCACCCGATTTCGAGGTGGCTGGTATCGTGCGCCGTAATGGGGCTGAGAACAAACCTGCCGAGCTGGCACAGTATGAGGTTGTAAAGGATATACGTGAACTGCAAAATGTCGACGTCGCCATTCTTGCTACCCCAACACGTTCGTGCGAAGAGTACGCTAAGCAAATCTTGCCGCTTGGCATCAATACGGTCGACTCGTTCGACATTCATACCATGATTTGCGACTATCGCCGTCATCTCATGGAGCTTAATAAGCAGACGAATACCGTCAGCGTCATTGCCGCAGGATGGGATCCGGGCAGCGACTCTATCGTTCGCACACTTATGCAGAGCCTTGCACCAAAGGGACTTAGCTACACCAATTTCGGACCGGGCATGTCGATGGGACATTCCGTATGCGTGCGTTCTAAGGCTGGGGTGAAGAATGCTCTTTCCATGACCATTCCTCTTGGCGAGGGCATACACCGCCGGATGGTTTACGTAGAACTTGAAGAAGGTGCCAGTCTCGATGAGGTTACCGCAGCTATCAAAGCCGACCCCTACTTTGCAAACGACGAGACGCATGTATTCCAGGTGGAAAGCGTAGACGATGTACGCGACATGGGGCATGGCGTCAATCTGGTGCGCAAGGGCGTCAGCGGAAAGACGCAGAACCAGCGGCTGGAGTTCAATATGTCTATCAACAACCCCGCTCTTACCGGGCAGGTTCTTGTCAATGTGGCACGTGCTTCCATGAAATTGCAGTCAGGATGCTATACCATGATTGAAATTCCTGTCATCGATATGCTGCCTGGCGAAAAAGAAGACCTTATAAGCCATTTAGTATAATATAAATAAGGTGTAAGTTGCATTTTTTTTGAAAAAGACTTTTTTTTTCAGCCTAAATTGCAAAAAAAAGAAAGATAATTTGTGCTGAATTGAAAAAGTTCGTACCTTTGCACCCGCTAAACAAGAGCAGGGCGCTGCAACAGCAACCGAGGCACTTGTGAGGCACACCGAAGAAAGAGATCTTTGAAAGAATTACATAGACAGAGAGTAGTACAAGAAGCAGCAGTCCATTAATTGGTCTGTTGGGTATAGAAGAAAGCCGTCAATGAATAATTGAATAGGTGTCTTTAGGCTTGATACTTTAGAGAAGGAGAGCGTCCTGAGATTCAGAATAAGCGCGCATGTCCATGTGGGTCGCGATTCCATCGCGTCTCGTCCATGTGGGTCGCGATTTTATCGCGTCATCGTCATGCGCCGAGCGATATTTTTACAATGAAGAGTTTGATCC
>CAMJLB010000089.1 GCA_946406555.1 uncultured Prevotellaceae bacterium
CTCTCGACAGCCGCCTTCAACGCTTTCCTGAAAACCCTCGAGGAGCCGCCGGCACACGTCATCTTCATTCTGGCCACGACAGAAAAGCACAAGATTCTGCCCACCATCCTGAGCCGATGCCAGATATACGACTTTGAGCGAATGACGGTGCAGAACACCATCGACCACCTGAAGCATGTGGCAGAGAAAGAGGGCATCACCTACGAAGAGCAGGCTCTGGCCGTGATTGCCGAGAAGGCCGACGGCGGCATGCGCGACGCCCTGTCCATCTTCGACCAGGTAGCCTCTTTCTGTCAAGGCAACATCACCTACGCAAAGGTGATAGACGACCTGAACGTGCTCGACTCGGAATACTACTTCCGCATGGTAGACCTGGCCATCGACAACAAGGCAAGCGACATCATGGTGCTGCTGAACGACATTGTGGCTAAAGGCTTCGATGGCGGACTGCTCATACAAGGGCTGGCAAAGCACGTAAGAAACGTGATGATGGCAAAAGACCCGCAGACGCTGCCTCTGCTCGAGGTGAGCGAACAGGCCCGGCAACGGTATGAGCAACAAGCCCAGAAAGCACCGCTGCCCTTCCTGTACGGGGCACTGAGGCTGATGAACCAATGCGACATCAACTACCGCCAGTCATCAAACAAGCGGTTGCTCGTAGAACTCACGCTCATCGAGATAGCACAGCTGACACAGCCCGACGAGGGGCCTGCCAATGGGCGCAAGCCCAGAAGATTGAAATCCCTGTTTAAGCAACTCGTCCGGCAGGAGCAGCAAAAACCAAAGACGGCCCCGCAGGTAGCCGCTGCTGCTCCGCAAGAAGAGAAAAAAAACGAACCACGACCAGCCATAGCCATCAAGGCTTCAGAGCTCGGACTGTCGTGGACAAACATACGCCAACAGGCCAAACCCAAAATGCAGATTCTGCCAGGAACGCAAGGAGTGGCCGATAAGACGCAAAACGAGACCGAACCCTTCACCCAGGAAGAACTGGAACTGCAATGGATGGCCATGTGCAACCGCATGCCACAGCGACTGAGCGGTATCGCGGCACGCATGAAGAACATGAATCCGCAAATCATTGAGATTCCGAACGTGGAGGTAGTCGTGCCAAACGAAATCATCAAGACCGAAGTAGAGAACATTCAAGGCAGCATCGTCAACACGCTGAAGCTGTATCTGCACAACAGCCAAATAACCATGACGCTGAGAGTGGCCGAGCAAAAGGAGCAGGCACGCATACTGAGCCGACGGGAGCAGTTCGAACTCATGGAAACCAAAAACAAGGCTGTAGAAAAGCTGAAGGACATCTTCGATTTGGAACTGGCGTGAATTCATAATTCAAAATTCGTAATTCAAAATTCGTAATTCATAAAAATAAAAAGATGAAGAAACTGAAACAAGCTTTTCTATATGTATGGCGGCTATGGTACGTAAAATATGTCGTGGTGTGCGTCGTGGGCGTGCTCATCGTGGGCTTTCTCGACAACGACAGCGTGTGGGCCCACATGAAATACCAGCAACGCATATCGGAGCTGAAAGAAGAGATAGCCCACTACGAGAGCATCAACGCCCAAAACCAGGCACAGATCATACTGTTGCGCGAAAGTCCCAAAGCCATCGAGAAGATAGCACGCGAGCGCTATTTCATGAAGTCCGACGACGAGGACATCTTCGTGCTCAGCGACGACGAGCCAAGCTCTGCCCAAACAGCAACCAGAAAAGATGAAGCAACTGAATAAAATCCAGAATGCCATCTTCATAGCCGGGGCACTGCTCATGGTGGCAGGAGCAGGCATAAGCCTCACCGGCTGGCAAGGCGCGCCTTACGTGTACTGTCTGGGCGCACTGGGCTTCGCATCGATGCAGATGCTGCAACGATACGACGGCTCCAACGTGACCATTCGCCGACTGCGACGCATCATGCTTCTGAGCGACGTGCTCTTCCTCGTTTCGGGGTTGCTCATGCTCGCCTCGCAGGGCAATCCGCTGCAGTTGCCCCAGATTGCCTATCTGCAATACGTCTACAACAAATGGGTGGGCACACTGATGCTCGCTGCGCTCATTCAGCTCTATGTAACCCACAGACTGGACCATGAGCTGACTAAAGAGGCAAAAAAACTATAAAAGTTTGCGCAATTGTTTTAAATTGCGCAAATTTTTTTTTATACTTCAATATATCATAGTACATTTGCATGCGAACAGCATAAATGTAAAAAAACTATGAACAGAATACTTTATATTTTCGCCGTCATTACCACGCTGGCCTCTTGCGCCGACTCCTACAACATACAGGGAGCATCATCGGTATCGTCGCTCGATGGCAGCAAACTCTACCTGAAAGCCGTGAAGGACCAGAAGGTGCAGAACATCGACTCGTGCGAAGTGGTACACGGAAAGTTTAAGTTTGCCGGTTTGCTTGATACGGTCATGATGGTCAACCTGTTCATGGACGAACGGTCGCTCATGATGCCCATCGTGCTGGAAACAGGCGAGATAAACGTGCGCATCGACGACGCGGCACGCAAAGTGAGCGGAACGCCACTCAACGACGTGCTCTACGACTTTATCGACCAGCACAACCAGCTGGACAACCGAATGAACGAACTGGGGCACCGCGAAAGCCAGATGCTGCTCGACGGTATCGACGAGACGGAAATAAATGCCCAACTCTCGGTAGAGGCGGCACAAATAGCTGCCGAAGAAGACAGCCTGGTGACAAACTTCATTGTAGACAACTTCGACAATGTGCTCGGGCCCGGCATCTTCATGATGATCACGGCCGGCTTCGAGTATCCTATACTCACGCCACAGATTGAGCACATCATGAGCAAGGCCACCGAAACCTTCAAGAACAATCCCTACGTGAAAGAATACTACAAGACGGCCAATGAGATACAGAACCACCTGCAAGGCATGGACGAACCGGCTGCCACCACGACAGAGCCTACCGACTCGATGATTCAGAACATTTTAAACGGAAAGGAATGACAACACTTATCAAGGGCGGTAAAATCGTCAACGAGGGGAGAGTATTCCTTGCCGACATATTAATAGACAACGAGGAAATAAAAAGCCTCTCCACACCCACCTCGGCAAAGGAAGAGGCAGAATGTGAGACCGTCGTCGATGCCACAGGCTGCTATGTGCTGCCGGGCATCATCGACGACCATGTGCATTTTCGCGAGCCGGGACTCACGGCAAAGGCCAACATCGAGAGCGAAAGCCGCGCTGCGGCAGCAGGAGGCGTGACAAGCTACTTCGACATGCCCAATACCGTGCCGCAAACCACGACCATCGAGGCACTCGAAGAAAAATTCGACATCGCAGCCAAGAGCAGCCACGTGAACTATTCTTTCTTCTTTGGTGCCACCAACGACAACACGGGGCTTTTCAGCCAGCTTGCCCCCCATCGCATTCCCGGCATCAAGCTCTTCATGGGCAGTTCTACCGGCAACATGCTCGTAGACCGAGATGAGGCGCTCGAAAGAATCTTCAGCACCGCCTCACTGCCTATCATGGCACACTGCGAAGACACCACGATCATAGACCACAACATGGCTATGGCCAGACAAGGCTATGGCGACGACCCCGAAGTGGGCATGCATCCCTATATCAGAAGCGAAGAAGCCTGTCTGAGGTCGACCCAAAAGGCCGTGGCCCTTGCCAAGAAGCACCATGCCAGACTACATGTGGCCCATTTGAGCACGGCTGAGGAAACCGAACTCTTTGAGCCTGCTATCAACGAGATGAGAAAGGGGAAGATACCCGCCATCACTGCCGAGGCCACGGTGGGACATCTCTACTTCTCCTGCCTTGACTACCCACGTCTTGGCACCCGCATCAAAGTGAATCCCGCCATCAAAAGCCCTGTAGACCAGTTCATGCTGAGGCAGGCTCTAAACGACGGACGCATCAGCGTGGTAGGAACCGACCACGCGCCACACCTGTTGGCACAAAAACAGGGTGGCGCCGCCAAGGCTGCCAGCGGCATGCCCATGATTCAGTTTTCGCTGCCCACCATGCTCGAACTGGTCGATGCCCACGTGCTTACCATAGAGCGCATGGTAGAACTCATGGCCCACAACCCCGCACGCATCTTCGAGGTGAGAAAACGGGGATTCCTGCGTCCGGGCTATCAAGCCGACATCACCATCGTGCGCCCAGACTGCCCATGGAAGGTAACCCCACAGCTGATTGAAAGCAAATGCGGATGGAGCCCCATGGAAGGTCACGAGTTTCATTGGCGGGTAGAGAAAACGCTATGCAACGGGCATATCGTCTACGACAATGGCGTGGTAGACACACACTACATCGCACAGCCTATCACTTTCAGATGATCCTACAGTACGAAATCTCTGAGCTCGAGCCTTACATCAACTGGCCTTATTTCTACTTTGCCTGGCAACTGAAGCAAAGAGAGGAACAAGACCATATACACCAGGAAGCTCAGCTATTTCTTCGCTCCATCGAGGGCCGATACAAGGCCTATGCCCTCTTCCAGCTCTTTGATGCCCACAGCGACAACGACGACATCCTGATAGAGCCACAAGGGGTAAGGCTGCCCTGCCTCAGGCAGCAAGCCGGCTCCCCACCCTATCTATGCTTATCCGACTTCGTGCACCCTCGCCACGACCGAATAGCACTTTTCGCCACCAGTGCCGACAGAGGACTGGAGACAGACTTCGACCGCGACCCCTACCAGCGGATGATGGCACAGCTGCTGGCCGACCGTCTGGCCGAGGCTGCCGCCGAGCGAATGCACGAGGAAGTGCGCAAACGATACTGGGGCTACGCCAAAGACGAGCAGCTGAGCATCGACGAAATGCACCAAGAGCGCTTTCAGGGCATACGCCCCGCCGTGGGCTATCCATCACTACCCGACGCAAGCATCAACTTCCTGCTTGATCAACTGCTGCAATTCCGGCAGATTGGCATCCGGCTTACCGAGAACGGAGCCATGCGGCCACACGCCAGCGTCAGCGGATTGATGATCAGCCATCCCAAAGCGCGCTACTTCAGCATCGGGAAAATAGGGCAAGACCAACTGGCCGACTATACGCGACGCCGGGGGCTGCCCGCAGAACTTGTACGCAAATTCCTAATATCCAACTTATGATAGCCAAAATATCCATCATCATCATCATCGGAACCTTGCTCCTTTTTGCATACTTCGACTGGGCTTTTCTGCAACCACGTAAAAAGAAATGGTGGTGGCGGCTATTGTGGGGGCTGCCCATACTGTTTATTGCTGCCACCCTGCAACAAGCCGAAGAGAAGGATTTCGTGCCCGACGATATAGAAAAGCTCTTCGCCTATTTCGACTTGCTTTTCGTGATTGCCGTCCCATGGGCCATGTTTTGCCTTTGCTCCATCATCGGCCGACTGTTTAAGAAAGCCAAGGCTGGCCGCAACGTCGGCATTGCAATGGCCATCATTTGTGCAGCCACCTATCTCTATGGGAGGCATATAGGCTTCTACGAACTCGAGGTGAAGCGGGTCGACTTGTCGTTCTCCGACCTACCGCCGGCCTTCGAAGGCTACCGCATCGTGCAGTTCAGCGATGCTCACTTAGGCACCTATACCGGACCACGCAAAGAGATTCTCCAGCGTGCCGTCGACAGCATCAACAGCCAAAAAGCCGATGTCGTCGTCTTCACCGGCGACTTGCAAAACAAACTGCCCTACGAGATTGAACCACACATGAATCTGCTGTCGAAGATAAAGGCTCCCGACGGCGTTTACTCGGTGCTGGGCAACCATGACTACAGCGAATACACCAACCGAAGCTATGAAGAGGAGTTTGAGAACCGAGAACAGACCAAGGCCCTGCAGGAAGAGATGGGCTGGCGACTGCTTACCAATGGGCACAATATCTTGCGCCGTGGCCAGGACTCCATCATCATCGCCGGCATGGAAAACGATGGCGAGGGACGCTTCCCCCAGTTTGGCAACATTCAGCACACGCTATGGGGGGTGTCGCGCAGTGCATTCGTGGTGATGCTCGAGCACGACCCCACCGCCTGGCGACGAAAGATTCTGCCGCAATGCCATGCGCAGCTCACCTTGAGCGGGCACACCCATGGCGGACAGTTCCACATCTTCGGCTGGTCGCCAACCAATCTGGAATACAAGGAGGCTGAAGGACTCCACCAGGCAGGCCAGCGCAAGATATACGTCTCTAAAGGCTTGGGAGGCGTCATCCCCATACGCATAGGCTGTCCCGGCGAAATCGTCGTCATTACCCTGCACCGTAAACAACAAAGCTGACATGACGAAAATATTATATCGCACCTATCAATTGCTGGTGGCATTGCCATTGGGCCTTCTGGCCACCATGGTCATGACTATCACCGTCATCATAGGTTGCACCATAGGCGACGGCCACTTCTGGGGCTACTACCCCGGACATCTTTGGGCACGCTTCATTTTGTGGATACTGCTCATACCCGTCAAAGTAGAGGGCAAGGAGAATCTGGAAAAGGGACAAAGATATGTGTTTGTGGCCAATCATCAGGGAGCCTTCGACATTTTTCTCATCTATGGCTACCTGGACCGGAACTTCAAGTGGATGATGAAGCACCAGCTGCGCAAGATTCCCTTCGTGGGCTATGCCTGCGAGAAATCGCACCAGATATTTGTCGACAAGCGAGGCCCCAAGAAGATCAAGGCCAGCTACGATGCCGCACGCCTGACGCTGCAGGGCGGCACCAGCGTCACAGTATTTCCCGAAGGCGCCCGCACCTTCACTGGCCACATGGGACTGTTCCGGAAAGGAGCCTTCGCCTTGGCCGACGAGCTGCAGCTGCCGGTGGTGCCGCTCACCATCAATGGCTCCTTCGACATCATGCCACGCATGCGCGACTGCCATTTCGCTAACTGGCACCGACTTTCGCTCACCATACACCAGCCTATCTATCCCACGGGGCAGGGACCAGAGAATGTAGAAGCCACCAGGCGACAAGCCTACAACTCCATTATGTCGGCACTCTCTACAGCATATCAAGGATATATAGAAAACCCAGACCAATGACACAAGGAAGACCGTTTTTTAGAAACGGTCTTTTTTTTAAAAAAAATATTACATTTTGTCAAATTTATTTGCTCGTTCCATTTTTTTTCGTACATTTGCGCTTTAAATGGAAGGACATATAAATATCTAAAGTTACAAATACAAAAAAAAATCACATTATGACTATTGAAATTTGCATCATTCTCCTGCTACTTGTAGGATTTGGAATTATTCTCTATTTCGTGCTACGCTACTATAAACGGCGGCTGAGAACGGAGATCAGACGGGCCCAGAAGAGCGAACAGCTCAAGTCTGTATTCATAGACAACGTGAGCCACACACTGCGCACGCCGCTGAATGCCATATTAAGCTACAGCAACTTCATTCTTGAAGAAAAAGACGAGCACATGCAATCTGCACAGGTAAAAGAAATGGCATCCAACATCAACAAAGATGCACAACAATTGCTGGGCTTCGTCGCTCAGATGCTCGAGCTGTCAAAATTTGAAGGCATCACGCCTTCATTCACGTTTATCGAAGTAAACCTCACCGAGCTCATGGCCTCTTATCGCCGCGAGACGCTGAACATTACGAAGCCCGACGTGTCTGTGCGGGTAGAGACGGATCTCTCGCCCCATTGCAGGGCACTGCTCGACACAAACTTCATGCACCAGCTCATGATGCACCTACTTTCGAATGCTGCACGCCAAATCACGCAGGGCGACATCGTGATAAAATATGGCAACGAGCGCAAGGGGCTAAAAGTAAGCATCACCTATACAGGCATAGGCCAAGCCGAGCTGATAGGTGCCGACATCTACTCGTTCCTCCAGAAGGAGGATGCCCTGACACACGCCAACGAGACACCGGCATTTGGATTCTCTATTTGCAAGGCCATCGTTGAGATGCTTGGCGGCGAGTTCTATATGGACACCGAATACGACAAGAAAACCGTGGCCTCCTTCTGGTTTCCCTGCAAAATGGTCGACACGCACAAGAGCATGTGATGCTGGCACACGCTTCCCTTCACGTCCAACACCAATTCACGCCAACATGGAGTTTCCATATTGGCGTGAATTGTTATATCGCATGTTTAAAGGGACCTATGTTGCAGGTAGCTGGCTGTTCTTCTTTATTACGTAGCGCTGATAGTAGCTCAGCAGCAACGTGGTCAGCGGCAGCGCTATAATCATGCCCAGCATGCCGAGCAGCGATCCCCAGATGCTCAGCGAGAGCAAAATGATGGCAGCGTTCAGCCCCGTCACCTTACCCATGATTTTCGGGGTGAGAAAGGTGTCCTGTATGGTCTGCACCACGGCAAATACCACCAGTACCATCAGCATGATGAGCCAGAAGTTTTGCCCCGTCTCTATGCTTTTGGCAAGTGCCAGAATGGTGCACGGCACGAAGCCCAGCGTCTGCAGATAGGGCACCATATTGAAAAGACCGATGAGCATGCCCAGGCCAACGGCCATGGGAAAGTCGATAATAAGAAAGCCGATGCTGAAGAGCACGCCCACAATGAAGGCTATGAGCCCCTGCCCCCGGAAATAGCGGTTCATGCTGTCCTCCACGTCGGCCACCAGCTGCTGGGCAAAGCCGCGATAGCGCTCGGGAAGCAAGGCCGGCCAGCCCGAGGATATATCTTCGTAGTCGAGCAATATAAATATGGTATAAAGCAGAACCATCGTAAGCGAGAGCAGGCTGCTGAGCACGTTGAACGACTGGGCTATCACATCCCACACTTTCGGCATGGCCACCTTCAGCCCGTCGACAAATCCGTCTTGCGTGACAAGCACCTTCAGCTGTTCAACATCGGTGTGCTCACGTATCCATCCCTGAATCTGCCCCGGCACATGGCTCAGTGTATTGTTGCCCTCCACATAAGCTATCAGCGCGTCTTTTAAGGCAATCCCCTCGCTTATCATAGGCGGAATGACTAAAAGGGAGAACCCTGCAATAATCAGACAGACAACCAGTAGCGCACAAATAATACCAAGAATGCGAAATCTAAGCTTGCATTTGAATTGAAAGAACTTAACCAGCGGAAAAAGCAGATAGGCCACCAGCCATGCCACAAAGAAAGGCAGCAACACGCTGCTCAGCCTATTGAGCAGCATCACCACCCCCACCACGACAGCCGCCGTAAGCAGCCCTCGCATCACATTATCGAAAGTAAACTTTGTACGCTCCATATTTTTTCAAAGCACGCATTCTGCCTCGATATGGCAGAATGCGTGCATTACGATTTGAATAAATAATGAATTGCTTATGCCAGCAATTTCTTCACCTGCTCATATACGTTCTGGCCGGTGTAGCCCAGCTTCTCGTCGAGCACCTTGTAGGGAGCCGAGAAACCGAAGCTGCGCAGACCCCATACACAGCCGTCGCTGCCCACGAGCCCCTCGAGGGTGACAGGCAGACCGGCGGTCATGCCGAACTTCTTCTTTCCGGCGGGCAGCACGCTCTGCTGATATTCTACAGGCTGCGAACGGAACAGGCCCTCGGAGGGAACGCTCACCACGCGCACCTTTACGCCATCTTCACGCAACAGCTTGGCACCAGCCAGCAGCGTCGACACCTCCGAGCCGGAGGCAAGCAGAATCACGTCGTAGTTCTCGTCGCTGCCTGCAACGACATAGGCACCCTTCTCGGCCTGCGAGTAGTCGTTGCCCTCGGGCAGCATATCGATGTTCTGACGGCTGAAGATCAGAGCCGTAGGCGTGCAGGTGTTCTCCATGGCCATGCGCCAGCAAACGGTGGTCTCCTCGGCATCGGCAGGGCGCACCACGAGCATCGAGTTGCGGCCATGGTGGTTCTGCAATTTCTCCATCAGGCGTATCTGTGCCTCTTGCTCCACCGGCTCGTGGGTAGGACCGTCCTCGCCTACGCGGAAGGCATCGTGGGTCCAGATGAACTTCACGGGCAGCTCCATCAAAGCAGCCATGCGCACGGCAGGCTTCATATAGTCGGAGAACACGAAGAACGTGCCGCAGGCGGGAATCACGCCACCATGCAAGGCCATGCCAATACAGCAGCAAGCCATTGTCAGCTCGGCCACGCCAGCCTGGAAGAATGCGCCGCTGAAGTCGCCACGCACAATGTCGTGGGTCTTCTTCAGGAAGCCGTCGGTCTTGTCGCTATTGCTCAGGTCGGCGCTGGCACAGATCATGTTTGGCACCTGTTCGGCCAGCACGCCCAATACGGTGGCACTGGCGCCACGTGTGGCTGCACCTGCCTTCTGCTGCACCTTCGACCAGTCTATCTTCGGAGCCTTGCCGCTGAACCACTCCTCAAGGAGCTGTGCCTTTTCGGGATTGGCCTTTGCCCAGGCCTCCTTGGCAGCATAGCGCTCGGCCACGATCTTCTTCAGTTCCTCGGCACGCTTGGCATAAAGCTGCTGCACCTCGGGGAAGATCTGGAAGGGATTCTCTGGATCGGCCCCCAGGTTCTTCATGGTGTTCACGTAGGCATCGCCACCCAGAGGAGCACCGTGAGTAGCGCAGTTGCTCTCGTAAGAGGTGTTGTCGGCCTTGCGGGCGCCCTTGCCCATCACGCAGTGACCGATGATGAGGCTGGGGCGCTCCTTCTCGGCCTGAGCCTTGCGGATAGCCTCACGAATCTGGTCTACGTCGTTGCCGTTGATCTTTTGCACATACCAGCCCCACGCCTCATACTTCTTGGCAGTGTCTTCGGTGGTCACCACCTCTGTGCGGGTAGAAAGCTGTATGTCGTTGGCATCGTAGAACATGATGAGGTTGTCGAGTCCCAGGTTGCCAGCTATACGGCCAGCGCCCTGCGAGATTTCTTCCTGCACACCACCGTCGCTGATGTATGCATAGATGGTCTGGTTCATCACGTCGCCCAGACGGGCCTTCAAGAACTTGGCAGCGATGGCTGCGCCCACGGCAAAGGTATGGCCCTGGCCAAGCGGACCAGAGGTATTCTCTATGCCACGGGCCAGTTCGCGCTCAGGATGGCCAGGTGTCACCGATCCCCACTGGCGCAGCTGTTTCAGGTCGTCGAGGGTGTACTTGCCGATGAGGCAGAGCTGAGAGTAGAGCATGGGAGCCATGTGGCCTGGGTCAAGGAAGAAGCGGTCGCGGCCTTCCCACTCGGGGTTCTCTGGGTCGTAGACCAGGAACTCGCTGTAGAGCGTGTTGATGAAGTCGGCACCACCCATGGCACCGCCGGGGTGACCACTCTTTGCTTTTTCAACCATCGATGCAGCCAGGATTCGAATGTTGTCGGCCGCCATGTTCATTACTTTGTTGTCGTTCATAATGTTAAAAAGATGATGTTATAAAATAGATTTAATCAGGTTATCGCATAATTCGTTGCAAAAATAACAAATAATTTCGGGAAAGCCGCCGTTTCTTAGGATATTTTAGCCAAAAAGATATTAAGAAACAAGTTTATGAGGCATTTGAAGAAACTGTCAGCATTTTTTGTACCTCCGCCGCAGAGAGACCGACGCCCCACCCTACCTGCATTTCGAAGCCACTGCACGGCTGACGGTATAAGCCGTCGTCCAGGCAGCCTGGAAGTTGAAACCTCCCGTAACGCCGTCAATGTCGAGTACCTCGCCTGCAAAGAAAAGCCCCGGAATAGTCTTGCTCTCCAGCGACGCTGCATTCACGGCACTCAGGGCGACACCGCCACAGGTCACAAATTCATCTTTGAAAGCCGCCCGGCCAGCTATTTCATACGCATCGTTGGTGAGCACGTTCACCAATCGGTTCATCTCTTTCTGACTGATGTCCTGCCATCGGTAGCCAGCCCGCTCGCCAAGACATTTCTCCGACAGGTAGTTCCACAGTCGGCCTGGGAGCGAAAAAACACGCTGAGAAGCCACGGCGCGCTTGCCATGCTCAGCCCGTATCGAGTCCAGCTCCTGCCTAACACGGTCTTCAGCTAGTCCGGTCCAGTTGATGCAGAGTGGCAACCTATAATCATGCGCTGCCAACTCTCGTGCCGCATAGCTCGACAGGCGCAAGATAGCTGGACCGCTCATGCCCCAATGGGTAATGAGCAAAGGCCCGTTGGCACGCATCTTGGTACCGGGAATAAAGGCGACGACATCTTCAACTACGGTGCCCATCAACGCTTGCAGCGCCGCGTCGGCTATGCTAAAAGTAAAAAGTGAAGGAACCGTTGTAACAATCTCTTGTTTAAGCCATTGCATACTCTCCATCTTTTGCGACCCACCTGTTGTCACCACAACGAAATCATAGTCAGACAGACTGTCAAGAGAAACAATCTTTTGCCCCAGACGGATGTGGACACCCAACCGTCTGGCTTCGTTCAGAAACAGGTCGATGATGCTATGGGAATCTTGCGAAGCGGGAAACACGCATTGGTCTGCTTGAGTGACAAGACGCACCCCTCGCTGCTCGAACCACTCGTAGGCATCACGGGGTCCGAAGGTCTTGAAAAGCCGCTTCAGCAACCGGTGTCCTCGCGGATAGACCTGCGACAAATCGGTCACATCACAAAAAGAATTGGTGCAATTACAACGACCGCCACCCGACACCTCTACCTTTCGCAGCACCCGGTTCGCGGCCTCAATAATCGTCACCTCTGCCTGCGGCACCATCTCCTTCAGATTGATGGCCGCAAAGAATCCCGCTGCGCCGCCGCCCACTATTGCCACGCGCTGCTTCTTGCCTCTATGCTCTTCGTTCATAATTTTTTCGTTTCATCATTTTAGTTTGAAAAACCGCGGTGCCATAGCCACCCGTGCACGCGAACCTGCTTATTTGCCGCAAAGATTGTTTTTTATGGGTATCTTTTGGTTTGTTCGCATAATTTTCGTAACTTTGGAAGAATTCGCAGGATTTCTTTATATAAAGGCAGTCTGGGGAATTGAGGAAAAACTGGGTTACGAATTGGAGACCGT
>CAMJLB010000090.1 GCA_946406555.1 uncultured Prevotellaceae bacterium
ACGACTGGGAGCGCGACAACGCGCTGGGCGTTTCGCAGTATGGGCAGATGACGGCTGGCTCGTATATGTATATCGGCCCGCAGGGCATCGTGCACGGAACCACCATCACCGTGCTCAATGCTGCCCGTAAGGTGGGGGGCGGCAAAACGAAGCTTTTTGTCACCGCCGGCCTCGGTGGTATGTCGGGGGCACAGCCCAAGGCTGCCAACATTGCCGGCGTGGTGAGCGTGACGGCTGAGATAAATCCCAAGGCTGCACAAAAACGATACGACCAGGGCTGGGTAGATAAACTCTACTACAACCTCGATGACATCGTAGCCGAAATACGCATTCGCTGTGGCAGAGACATGGAAAACCACTCGATGAGCGAAGGGGCTGACGGCTTCTCGATGGCCTATGTGGGCAATGTCGTAGACCTATGGGAGCGACTGGCCAACGAACATATTCATGTAGACTTAGGCAGCGACCAGACATCGCTGCACAATCCATGGGCAGGAGGATACTACCCCGTGGGCTACACGCTCGAAGAGTCGCAGCGCATGATGGCCGAAGAACCTGAGAGGTTTAAAGAGGCCGTCAGGGAATCGCTCCGCCGGCAGGTGGCAGCCATCAACAGGCTGGCCGACGACGGCATGTACTTCTTCGACTATGGAAATGCCTTCCTGTTGGAAGCCAGCCGCGCTGGAGCCGATGTGTATGCTCCGTCTTCGTCGAATAGCGCTCAGCGCTCAGCTTTCCGCTATCCCAGCTATGTGCAAGACATCATGGGGCCTATGTTCTTCGACTATGGCTTTGGCCCCTTCCGCTGGGTGTGCTCGTCGGGCCGGCCGGAAGACCTTGCTGTGACCGACCGGCTGGCTGCCGAGGTGCTGGCCGACATGCTTACTACCTCGCCCGCCGACATCAAGCCACAACTGGCCGACAACCTCCACTGGATTCGTGAGGCAGGGCGCAACAACCTGGTGGTGGGGTCGCAGGCACGCATTCTCTACGCCGATGCCGAAGGCCGTACACGCATCGCCTTGGCTTTCAACGAGGCCATACGGCGGGGCGAGATCAGCAGGCCGGTGGTGCTGGGGCGCGACCACCACGACGTGAGCGGCACCGACTCGCCCTTCCGCGAAACAAGCAATATATACGATGGCTCGCAGTTCTGTGCCGATATGGCTGTGCAGAATGTTATTGGCGATGCCTTCCGAGGAGCTACATGGGTGAGCCTGCATAATGGTGGAGGCGTTGGATGGGGCGAAGTCATCAACGGCGGCTTCGGCATGGTCATCGATGGCTCGGAAGAAGCTGACCGCCGCATACGCCAGATGCTGTTCTGGGACGTGAACAACGGCATAGCCCGCCGCTCCTGGGCGCGAAACACTGGTTCGATGGACGCTATTCGCCGAGAGATGGAGCGAACGCCCGAACTGAAGGTAACGATGCCAAATCTGGTGGACGACGAGCTGCTGGAAAACTTAAACTTTTAGCATGCCGAACAGTTTCTTCAAGTTCAAGCAGTTTACCGTGCACCAAGACCGTTGTGCCATGAAGGTGGGAACAGACGGGACCCTGCTCGGTGCCTGGGCCCATGGGGGAAGAAGCATTCTCGACGTGGGTACAGGAACAGGCCTCATCGCCCTCATGATGGCACAACGCTTTCCGCAAGCCAGTCTGGTGGGTATCGACGTTGATGAAGATGCCTGTAGGCAGGCAAGCGAGAACGTGGCGGCATCGCCCTTCAAAGTGGACATCGTGCATGGGAGTGTGCTCGACTTTGAAGGAACCTTCGACTGTATCGTTTCGAACCCTCCTTATTTCGAAGAGTCGCTGGAATGCCCCGACGGCAAGCGAACCATGGCCCGCCATGCCTCGGCATTGAGTTATCGAAACTTGATGCAGAGTGCATGGCGGATGCTCACCGACGATGGCGAGCTGTCGATTGTGATTCCTGCCGACTGCAAAGACAGAATGGAGAGCGAGGCCACGCTGGCTGGCTTCAGCAAAAGCAGAGAGTGTGCCGTGAAAACCACCCTTCGCAAACCGCCTCGCCGCTATTTGCTGGCTTTCAGAAAACATGCACCCATGTCGGTGCAGACCGAAGTGGGCATTTTGGAAATAGAGCCGGGCGTGCGCTCTGAATGGTATAGACAACTTACACAAGACTTCTATTTATGAAACTTGCACTTTTGCAAATCGATATCCAGTGGGGAAACCCACAGGAGAACATAGCCCGTGTGGAACGGCTGTTGTCGCAAGTAACCGATGCAAATTTATATGTCTTGCCCGAAATGTGGGCTACGGGCTTTGCCACCGAACCGGCGGGAATAGCAGAAAACGAGTCCCACTCAGTAGCTTTGGCCTGGATGAAGCAACAGGCCAGGCTGCGTGGCTGTGCCATTTGTGGCAGTCTGGCAGTGAAGATGCCCGACGGCTCGTTTCGCAACCGGCATTATTTTGTGAAGCCAGAAGGGGTGGAGTATTACGACAAGCACCATCTGTTTTCGCATGGTGGCGAGGACAAGACGTTTGAGGCAGGACAAGAGCATACCATCGTGGAGTGGAAGGGGGTGAGATTCCTTCTACTCACGTGCTACGACCTGCGCTTTCCTGTGTGGTCGCGCTATGGCAGGGCTGGCGAATATGATGCCATTATCTACGTGGCAAACTGGCCTGCTTCTCGACAGCAGGCCTGGGACGTGCTCACCCATGCAAGAGCCATTGAAAACCAGTGCTATGTGATTGCCGTGAATCGTGTGGGCAGTGACCAGAAAACCAGCTATCAAGGCGGCTCGATGCTCATTGATCCCATAGGCAGGACGGTAGCGGAAAGCATAAAAAATACTGAGCAGGCGCTCGAAGCGGTGCTCAGTATGGAAAATCTGGAAAAAGCCCGTTTACGTTTCCAAGTGTTGTCCGATCGTGATGAGTAACAGACATTTAGCCTACAGTGTAGACTGCTATAGTTATGATTCCTAAAGTGATAGCTATAGCCAGCATGATGCGAAATGTCCATTTGGCAATCTTTTTCCTGCGCTCGATGGCCATAAGGCTTTTGCGCTTAAATTTGCTCGCACCATCCATCTTATGATGATGGTGGTGGTGATGATGTTCGTGTGTTTCTGCCATTTTTGTTGTTTTACCTTATCTTGATTAGTTTAACATTCGAGTTCAGACCGCTGGGCATGGGCTCCCACTGGTCGTAGAGCGTCTTCTTATAATTGATGTCGACCACGTTGATCTCTTCCATCTTGCGCCATTTCACGCCCTTCCGGTCAAGGTCGCTGATTCGGTTGGCAGGCAGGTTGGTCACCTCTATGCGCACTTCGTTCTCCCCGGTCTTGAGGGCTCCCTTTGTGTCAAGAATGAAAGGCACGCTCCAGGCGCAGCCAATGAACTGGCTGTTGATGTAGACGCGTGCGCTTTCGCGCACGTCGCCCAGGTCAATGAGCCATTTGCCGGTGGGGTCTTCCTGCTTCGACATCTTGAACTTGGTGGTATAGATGCCAGTGCCCATAGTGACCTTGGTCTGCTCATCCAGCTTTTCCCATGTCTGCAGCCTGTCCAGCTGGTAGTTTTTCTCCACCTTAGGAGCCTCTTCGGTAAACGAGAGCGTCCAGGGACCTTGCAGCACGATGTCGTTCCGTCGCATCATGTCGGTCGAGGCTGTCGCGGCTCTGCTGCTGCCTTCACCTTCATCGAAGGTCTGTAGTATCATCGACTCTCCGCTACGCAGACAGATGTCTATGCCGCTGGCATCGAAGTAGGCATCGGTGATGTCGCCATTGAGCGGGTTGAACCACTTGGCGTTCTTGAATGGCACGGCGAGTGTCACTTTCTGCTTGATGTCGGCAGGCGTGAGGTTGGCAATGAAATAGTGGTAGCCGTTGGCGTTCTTCCGGCGTATGGCCTTCAGCCCGAGCAGTGTCTTCATCTGTTCTGGTTTGGCGGCAAGTGCCATCTCCTGCTGGTTTACGCCATAGATGATGTGCGCTCCCTGAGCTTTCAGGCTGTCGATGTGCTTCTTCACCCTGTCGGGCATGTTGCCGCTGCCGGGAATGATGAGTCCGCGGTAGCGAGTGCCTCCGGCCGTTTGCAGCATACCGTCGTGGAAGGTGGTGCCAAGTAGCAGGCGCTCGGAGATATAGTCGCAGTCGAAGCCGGCCTTGTCGATGGCAAGGATGCTCTCGATGAACTCCGGGGCCAGTTTGCCCATAGCGTGTATGCTGAACTGCATAAGCAGCTTGCCGGTGTTTTTCTTCCACATATCGCGCACGGGCAGATAGACGAGGAAGTCGTTGTCGGGCTGTCCCCATTGCAGGAAGCTCTGGCAGCGCTCCACATATTCCATAAAGTAAGGGGCATCGCGCCAGATGCTGTTGGTGGGACTCATGTCTATCGATGCATAGAACTTCCAGCCTGGCCATTCGTCGTTTTTCGGGCTGTAGCAAGTGCCATGGAAGAACATGTGGTTCACGCCGGCACAGAACATCAGGTCGAGGTCGGGCTTCAGCTGCGAGAGCGAGGTGCGGAAGTGCTCGGTGAGCCAGGTGAACGTCTCGCTGCTGGTGTATGGCTTGCCGCACACGTGGGCAGCCGAGGGAGCATACTTGAACATCGAGTAGTCGCTGTCGTTCTTGCGGGTCTTTCCGGGGTCGGTGCGCAGGCCCTTGATGCCGAAATCAGAGAGGCCGAAGCCTTCAATCTCAGGAATGTCGACGGCGGCATAGCAGTCGATGAGGTTGGCGGGCGAGCCGTGGGCCTGGTTGCGGGTGATGGCCCCGTGGCTGTGGGCCCAGGCCGTCCATTGCTCGGTGAAGTTCTCAAGGAGCAGGTCGCCCAGCGTCTCGCGGTAGTCGGAGAGCACCTTCGGCTCGTAGTCCAGCAGTTCGGGCAGATGCTCTTCCAGCTTATAGCCTCGGCGGGCCTCAAACTCCTGCAGAAGCGTTGGTGTCCATGTGGCATCGGCCACCTCGTAAGAGTCGTTGAAGAAGGTGTGAGGGTAGGGGGTATGCGTGCGTTCGAAGGCTGCCTCGATGTGCTTCAGGTAGTTCTTCACAGCCTGGCGGTCGAAATGGTCTATCACAAGACCTTCGCCGCCGGGCGCGGCTCGCTTCACCTTCATCACACCATATTTTATATAGAGTGCAATGACCTTATAGGCTGCTGCTTTGCCCTTCCACGACAGCTTGCCGTCCTTCACCTGACGGGTGACGTCGGTGGGCTGTCCGTCGGCGGGGTAGAGCATCACCTTGTCGAGAAATGCGTTCTTGGCTTCCTTCTCTGATGGCGAGAGGTCCAGGTCGGTCACTTCTTTGCCCGTGAACTGTTTCTCTACGAACACGGCGCGGCTGGCACTCTCCTTCAGTGGTACCCACGGTCCGCCGAAAGGCCAGCCGGTGCCGGTGGCCATATCTATCTCTATGCCGTAGTGGCGGCCTTGTTCCTGCGTGTAGCGCAGCATCTCCATCCACTTGTCGCTCAGGTAGTCTATGTTGTTGGCCTGATTGCCTTGGACGCCATAGAGCGGGGTTATCTCCACTGCACCGATGCCATGCTTGGCATATTCGCTGAGGTTCCACTGCAGGTTCTCCTTGTCCACAGCCGACCCCAGCCACCACCAGCGTGCGCCGGCTTTGGCTTCTTGCATAGGTGTGGGCCAGGTTTGTGCTCCTGCTGCTATGGCGAGTGATGCGAAAATGATAGTTGAAATAATCTTCTTCATGTTCTTGGCTGTTGTTCGTTTAGTTTCCGTCGGGTTTGGTTGCTTCCGTCATTCTCGATTCAGCCCATTTGAATGCTTTCCAGTCGTCAGGCTGAGCAGGGTTGAAATCCTTCCAGTCGGGGCGCAGATATTTCACGATGGGCAGCCCGAGCTGCTTCATCCCCATCACCACGCATTTGGCCACCTCGTAGGCACCGTAGGGGTTGAAGTGGGTGTTGTCTTCCAGCTTCTTGCCATACGCTTCGGCCGGATAGTGCACCAGTGCACGCTTCGAGTCCTCGAAGCCCAGCGTCTCGAAGAAGGTCTTGGTTGTCTGGTTCAGGTCGATTACTGGCACCCGCTCACGCTCGGCCACCATCTTCATGGCAGCGGGGAAGTCGCCGTGGGTGTTCTTAAGCGTCTTCTTGTCATCGTTGAAGGCGCGTCGCTGCGTAGGCGTGCAGAACACGATGTCGGCTCCCTTTGCACGTGCCTGGTCTACGAAAATCTTCAGATTGTAGACATAGTGATACCACGCTCCGTCGCCGGGCCGCTTCTCTTTTTCGTCATTGTGGCCAAACTCTACGAACACGTAGTCGCCCTTCTTTAGCGTAGATAGAATCTTGTCGAGGCGGAAGCTTCCGATGAATGTGCGTGCGGTGAGACCGCTCTCTGCATGGTTGCTGATGGCAACTTCGGGACCGAACCAGCGGGTAATCATCTGCCCCCATGAAGCCCAGGGCTCGAAATTCTGGTCTACCACCGTAGAGTTGCCGCAAAGGTAGATGGTGGGTACGTCGGCGGGTTCAATATGTATCGACTTTACTGCTGGCATTGGGCCGTTGAACTCCAGTGTCAGTTTGTCGTCCCAGGCTAAATAGCCTTTCTCCCGGTCTTTTATCTTTACCCGCTTGTCACCCTCGATGAGCGGTGAGCGTTTGTTCACGGTGAACTCGAAAGTCTGGGTGTCTTTTGCCTTGGGAGTGAGAATGTTGTCCATCAGCAGTCGGCGGCCTTCGGCCCTCACGGTAGTGTTGCCGCCCTTCTTTCCGCCCAGCACCACCTTTATGCGGTAGTTGCCATCGGGCACTTTCACCGAGAAATAGAATGGCTCGGTGGGGGCTTTTTTGTTGGGGGCGGGAAGCACGTCGTAGCCATAGCCTGTCTCTGCATTATAGGTGGGCTGTGGTTTACTTAGGTCGAAGTCGAAGCTTTGGGCCATGAGCATCAAGGGAGCCAAGGCAAATGTCGATAAAAATGTTTGTCGTATCATAGTTCTCATGTTTATGAGTAGTCGTTTTTGGTAATATTTTTGCAAAGGTACTACTTTTTTTTGAACCAACAAAACACAAATAAGTAAAAAACAAGGTTAAGAATAGTGCCGGATTGAAAAAAAACGTGTAACTTTGCTCTTAAAACGTGAAATAGATGATGAAAAAGAAGAATATATGTGTTGTGGCGGGGGCTCGGCCAAACTTTGTAAAGGTGGCTCCGCTGATGAGGGCGATGGCCAATGTGGAAGGCATCGCCAGTATGCTGGTGTATACTGGTTGCGAGTGCGATCCTGCGCTCGAGTCCAGTCTTTTCGACGACCTGCAGATTTCTCGGCCCGATGTGTTCTTGGGTGTCGACAGCCAGAAACTGAATGAGATAACGAGCAGAGTGATGTCGGAGTTTGATGCTTATCTCGACGGACATCCCACCGACGTGGTTGTCGTGGTCGACGATTTGGCATCTACCATGGCTGCGGCCATTACTGCCAAGAAACGAGGCATACGGCTGGCTCATTTGGTGGCGGGAACACGCTCGTTCGACATATCCATGCCAAAGGAAATCAATCGTCTGGTAATCGATGCCCTTTCTGATTATCTGTTTACGGCAGGCCTTAAGAGCAATAGCGTGGCCACGCGCGAACTGGGTGAGACTTCGCAGACATATATGGTAGGCAATATCCTGATGGACAATCTGCGTTTTCTTCGCCAACGGCTGCGCAAGCCTTCCATTCAGGCAGAGTCTGACGGCTATTTGGTCTTTACCCTGAACAGGAAGGCATTGATAGACGATGAAGCCAATCTTAAAAAAATGCTCGACACGATGATTCACGCTTCAGCCAACGTTCCCATCATTGCCCCGTTGCGTGGGTTGGCAAGGCAGAAGCTCTTGCAGTTACATATAGCGGCCGATAATTTTCATATCATAGACCCGTTGCCTTATCTTGAGTTTGGCTGGCTCACCTTGCATGCCCGTGGCATCATTACTGATAGTGGCAATGTGGCCGAGGAAGCCACTTTCAATGCTGTTCCATGCATAACCCTCAATAGCTATACCGAGCATCTGGAAACGGTGAGCGTTGGCTCAAACGTGCTGGTGGGCGAGGATGCAGAGAGGCTTGGGATTGAACTGGAGAAAATGCTAAAGGGGGAATGGAAAAGGTGCGATTTACCGGAACGCTGGGATGGCAGGACGGCCGATCGTATCGTCCAGATTCTCCTGCAATCATAGTTGATTACAATGAAGGAAGCCGCGGAAAGAATGATTCCATCGTTTTCTTCCGTGGCTTCCCTTTTTGTTGGCGGTAGCGCAGTAGTGCGTTTAGAATGCCACTTGTGGCTTAGTAGTTTTCAGCCTTTACTTGGAAGTAAGCTTGAGCATGGTTGCATACGGGGCATTCCTCGGGTGCTTTTTTCCCAACGACGATGTGTCCGCAGTTTGAACACTGCCAGATGACGTCGCCGTCTTTCGAGAACACACGCTCCTGCTTGATGTTGTCGAGCAGCTTGCGGTAACGTGCCTCGTGCTCTTTCTCTATGGCAGCCACGCCCTCGAACTTGTCGGCTATTTCGTCGAAGCCCTCTTCGCGTGCTTCGCGAGCCATACGGGCGTACATGTCGGTCCACTCGAAGTTTTCGCCGTTGGCGGCTTCTTCCAGGTTCGTCATCGTGTCAGAGATTTTTCCACCATTCAGGTATTTATACCACAGCTCGGCGTGCTCCTTCTCGTTGGCAGCCGTCTCTTCGAATATTTTGCTTATCTGCACAAAGCCGTCTTTCTTGGCCTTCGATGCAAAATAAGTGTACTTGTTTCGTGCCTGCGATTCGCCAGCAAAGGCCTCTTGCAGGTTCTTTTCTGTTTTCGTTCCTTTCAAGTTTTTCATAATCTTTTTGGTTTATTTGCTTGATAAATTGATGTTTACACACTTATTTCTCCACGAATGTTTAGCTGCATGTAGCGTCGCACCTGCTCACAGTCTTCGTAGTGTGACTGCAGAAACATGAGTTTCGTCACGGCGCTTTCTACCGTTGCGTCATATCCGCTTATGACGCCTGCCTCCTTCAGCTGGTAGCCAGTGTCGTATCGGCCCATCTCTACTTTCCCCTGCATGCACTGGCTGATGTTGATGACCACCTTTCCTCGCCGTGTGGCCTCGCGGAGCGCGCTGATGAGCCATGGGCTTTGCGGGGCGTTGCCAGAGCCGAACGTTCGCATGACGATGCTGCGCAAGTTTGGCGTGGCGATAATATGGCGTATGAGGTCTTCGCGTATGCCGGGGAAGAGCGAGAAGATAATCACGTTGCTGTCGAGCCTGAAATGGGGTTTCATTGGCTTTCTGAAGTCGGGCTTGCGAATGATGTCCTCACGATAGCCGATGTTGACACCCGCCTCGGCCAGATGGGGATAGTTGAACGACTCAAAGGCGTTGAACCCATCGGCACTTAATTTCGTGGTGCGGTTGCCGCGCATAAGGTGACCATTGAAGTAGATGCCCACTTCCGGTACGAGGGCCGTGCCGTCTTGATGGTGAGCAGCGGCTATCTCTATAGACGTGATGAGATTCTCCTTTCCATCGGTGCGCAGCTGGTCGATAGGCAGCTGTGAGCCGGTGAAGACCACGGGCTTGGTAAGGTTTTCAAGCATATAGCTGAGTGCCGATGCCGTATAGGCCATCGTGTCGGTGCCGTGTAGCACGACGAAGCCGTCGTACTGGTCGTAGTGGTCGGCGATGACGTGGCTGAGCTCAGTCCACCGTTGTGGCGACATGTCGCTTGAGTCGATGGGGGGCGAGAACTGGTAAGTGGAAATCAAGGTGTCAAACTGCTTCAGCTCGGGCACGTTGCTCAGCAGGTGCTCAAAGTCGAATGGCTCGAGCGCCTTGGTGAGCGGATTTCGGTTCATGCCGATGGTACCACCCGTATAGATGAGTAGAACTTTTCTTTTCATGCCTTTGCTTTAGTATTGAAGCCGTTGATTTAGAATCTGAAGTTAAGCTGCGCGTCGAACATGTTGTAGTTGTGATGGCCTGTGCGCTCGTTCACACGGGCATATTCGACATTCAGCTGCAGTTTCTTTGTAAACATGTAGTCGGCACCGATTTCATAAAGTGTTTTGCTTGATGCCCAGTCCTTCTGATTGCGATAGAGGTCATAGCGGGCCTTCACATGCAGTTTGTTTTTTATGATTGGGGCAATGCAGAGCGCATAGAAGCCATCGGCCTTGTCGCCGGTATGGTCTTTGTCGTAACCCTGGCTGTGAATGTACTCTGTGCGTAGTGTCCAATCGTTTTGGGCGTATTCTGCCGAGAGTGCATATCGGTTTTTGGCTATACTGCCCGTTTTTGTCACGGTAGCTCCCGTTTCGTCGGTCTCGGTCCAAGTCATTCCGCCACGGCTTCCCGTCCATCCGAAGGCACCTACGCGCAGGCCCTTGATGGGCATTACCCACACACCTCCTATGATATCCTTGCGGTTGTCGGCATCTTTCTTGTTGATGCCCTGGCCATTAAAGACGCCTACCTGGTAGTGCAACAGATTGCGGCCGTTCACCTTCAAAAAGTCGCCCTGCACCTGCAAGCCAATGTCTCGGCCGTTCGATGCCTGTTCGCCTGTGCGGTCGGTGAAGCCGGAGAGCTTGCTCACGTTCTGCGAATAGTTCATGAATCCCTGATCTATGGGGTTCATGGGGTTCTCGAAGGTAAAGGGGCGCTTGAACTGTCCTGCCTTTACCTTGAAGAAACTGAATTTCTGCCATTCGCCGAAGAGGTCGACCAGACGAATAGCCGTGTTGTCTTCTTTTGTCGTGCCATTCACCTGCATTTGCACTTTCCAGTAGAAGTGGTCGTGCGAGCGGCCGTCGAGAGCCACGCGGGCCAGACGGATGTTAAACGAGTTCGACTCGTCGCCAACTTTGTCGGAGCTTTGAAACTGTCCCATGGCGAAGCCGCCTACCTTTACATCTTGAAACCATTTGTTTTGAGCGCTTACGGTAGCAACGGCAAAAGCCAGTGCGGCGATGCTGAAAAATCTTTTTTTCATTACTGTCGTGGTTTTGTCTTATTTGGGGGCGGTTAGTCTATCATATCGAAGCCGGTATAGGGCTGTAGTGCTTTCGGTATGCGAATGCCTTCGGGCGTCTGGTTGTTCTCAAGCAGTGCGGCCACGATGCGTGGCAGGGCCAGTGCCGAGCCGTTCAGCGTGTGGCACAGTTCAGTCTTCTTGGTCTCGCTGTTACGATAGCGGCACTTCAGACGGTTGGCCTGATAGGTGTCGAAGTTGCTCACCGACGACACTTCGAGCCAGCGGCCTTGAGCTTCAGAGTAGACCTCGAAGTCGTAGCAGATGGAACTGGTGAACGACTGGTCGCCACCACAGAGCAGCAATATGCGGTAGGGCAGCTCGAGTTTCTTCAGCAGACCTTCCACATGCTCGAGCATTTCCTTGTGGCTCTCTTTCGAGTGTTCCGGCTTATCGATGCGTACGATTTCAATTTTCGAGAACTCGTGCAGTCGGTTCAGTCCGCGCACGTCTTTGCCATACGACCCGGCCTCACGGCGGAAGCATTCGGTGTAGGCGCAGTTCTTGATGGGCAGGTCTTTCTCGTCGAGAATCACGTCGCGGTAGATATTGGTCACGGGCACCTCGGCGGTGGGTATGAGGTAGAAGTCGTCGACCTCGCAGTGGTACATCTGTCCTTCCTTATCGGGCAGCTGGCCGGTGCCATAGCCCGAGGCGGCATTTACTACCGTTGGCGGCATGATCTCGGTGTAGCCACTCTTGCGGGCTTCATCGAGGAAAAAGTTGATGAGCGCACGCTGCAGGCGGGCACCCTTGCCAATATATACGGGGAATCCGGCACCGGTAATCTTCACACCCAGGTCGAAGTCTATCAGGTTATATTTCTTTGCCAGTTCCCAGTGGGGTAGGGGATTTTCGATGCCCAGCGTTGGATTCACGGTCCAGTTGCCCACGGTGTCGCTCTCAGTGCACTCCTTCAAATTGCTCTTCACCACATGGTTGTCTTCGGCGGCAGTGCCTTCTGGCACCTCGTCGTAGGGTATGTTGGGTATTTGGCAGAGCAGGCGCACCATCTCTTCCTGGGCCTCGTTCATGGTCTGCTCTAGCTGTTTCGAGGCTTCCTTCAGCTGTGCCACGCCCTGCTTTATCTGTTCGGCTTCTTCTTTCTTGCCTTCTTTCATCAGTCGGCCTATTTGTCCAGACTGTTGCTTCTGTTCGTTCAGGTTCTTGTCCAGCTGTTGCTGGGCCTCGCGGCGCTTCTTGTCTACGGCCAGTACTTCGTCGATGGCTTCCTTGGCCCCCTTAAAATGTTTTTTCTCGAGACCACGAATCACGCGGTCGGTCTCCTCTGTGATGAGTTTCAGTGTAAGCATAAATATATTCTGTTATTTTGACAATTTACGATTAACTTTTTGTTTATAAGTGCAAAGGTACACTAAATTGCGTGAACCGCCAAACTTTCAGCCTAAAAAAAGCAGAAGCCCCAGTCTTCAGACGAAGGCTGGGGGTGTTCTGTTGTTTGTTTGGAAGTAAGTTTTGTTTGTTTGTAAGTGTGTGTGTTAGGCTTCAGCGTTAGGAATTACTGAAACAACACTCTTGTCGCGCTTTCCCTTGTGGAAATTCACGGTGCCATCGATGAGGGCATACAGAGTATCGTCTTTGCCAATAGCTACGCCATTGCCGGGGTTGTGCTTGGTGCCACGCTGGCGCACGATGATGTTGCCGGCCTGTACCTTCTGTCCGCCCCAGATTTTCACGCCAAGTCGCTGAGCTGCACTCTCGCGGCCGTTCTTAGAACTACCTACACCTTTTTTATGTGCCATAA
>CAMJLB010000091.1 GCA_946406555.1 uncultured Prevotellaceae bacterium
TGACCTCCTGCGTGACAGGCAGGCATTCTAACCTACTGAACTAACGCACCAGAGTATCTTTCTGTTTTGCGGGTGCAAAGGTACAAACTTTTTTCCAAACACCATCATGCATCGATAGAAAAAAGTAATAAATAAACATTCTTTAACAAAATGACATGGATATATCATTGGAGATGTCACTATTCGAGGCAGATTATGTACCAATTCAACCTGATCAGCGATGTCCAGCGTGCTAAGAACGGTGAAACCTCACAAGTCCGGAAATCGGGCTCGCCTCTACACGCTCCAGTCGCAGCCCCTCGAGGCTGGCGGCATGGGCCAACTCGGTTTGATAATAATAGGCTATGCTGCCTGTGGCCGAAAGGGGAAGGTCTGGACGATGGTAAGGAAGAATGTTTCGCTGAATGAAATCGCGAAAGCCCTGAACCACAAGCATGCTTAGCTCATGGCAAGTATCCTTATGCTGATAGATAAAAGACGACAGAGATGCCAGCCACCTGTTGGCCATCGGTTCACGATAGACTTTCTGCACGACATCTGCCAGTGTCAGTTGGGTGTCTTGTTCGAAAGTTTCGCGCAACGATACGGGTAATGCACCCTTGTAGAGGGCATTGATGAAATTGCGCCCCAACACGGCACCACTGCCCTCATCGCCCAGAATATAGCCCAGCGGCGGGGTGTTCTCTACAATGTTGACGCCATCATAAAGACAGGAATTGGCCCCGGTGCCCAGGATGCAGGCCAGTCCTGGCTCGTTGCCATAAAGCGCACGGGCTGCTCCCAGAAGGTCGCTCTCCGCCTCGATGGTCATGGCACTCGCAAAACGGCTGGCAAGGAGCCGTTGCATCACGGGGCGTAGCTCAGGTCGCAGCCCGCTTCCATAGAAGTAGACTGCATCAACGGGTGGAGTATCGACACGGTCGAGAATGGATAGGACTGTCTGTTCCGACTGATGAAAGGGATTGATGCCATCGGTCTTTATGTTGCCGGATGGCTGCCCTTGGTCGTCGAGCAGCACCCAGTCGGTTTTGGTGCTTCCGCTATCTGCTATGAGTTTCATGCCTGCAAAATTACGAAAAGAAATCGAGATGCAATGTTTTTTCTCATTTTTTTTGCCTACCTTTGCACCTAATATAAGCAATATAAGCAAAATGAAAGCTGAAGAGATCATCGACAAGCGAATAGCAGTGCTGCTCTCCGGGGGGGTAGACAGTTCTGTAGTGGTATGCGAGTTGGCACGCCAGGGGCTGCATCCCGACTGCTTCTACATCAAGATAGGTCCCGAGGAGCAGGAAGAGTGGGACTGCACGAGTGAAGAAGACCTTGAGATGGCTACCGCCGTGGCCGCCAAGTATGGCTGCCGACTCGAAGTGGTGGACTGCCATAGGGAGTATTGGGACGAGGTGACGCGCTACACGATGGAAAAGGTGAAGGCAGGACTGACCCCTAACCCCGACGTGATGTGCAACCGGCTGATAAAGTTTGGTGCCTTCCACGAGAAGCGGGGCCACGACTACGACCTGATAGCAACGGGCCATTATGCCCAGACGGAGATAGACGAGGAAGGGCGAAAGTGGCTCACCACCAGTCCCGACCCAGTGAAAGACCAGACCGATTTTCTGGCGCAGATATACGACTGGCAGCTGAAGAAGGCTCTCTTTCCCATAGGCCACCATGTGAAAGACGAGGTGCGGCAGATTGCCGAGCGCGAGCATTTGGTGAGTGCACGGCGAAAAGACTCGCAGGGCATCTGCTTCCTGGGAAAGGTGAATTACAACGACTACCTGCGCCGCTACTTAGGCGAGCTGCCAGGCGACGTGATAGAACTGGAGACGGGCCGGCACATAGGCCAACACAAGGGGCTGTGGTTCCATACCATAGGACAACGAAAAGGCATGGGCCTCGGTGGAGGCCCATGGTTTGTGGTAAAAAAAGATATGGAAAGAAATGTGCTTTTCGTGTCGCATGGCTACGATCCTGCCACAGCCTACTGCCAGCACTTCGGCCTCTGCGACTTCCACCACCTGACCGATGCACAGCTACCCAGCCGCATCACATTTAAAATACGGCATACGCCCGACTATCTCACCGGCCATCTGGAACAGGAAGACGGCAGTTTAGTGGTACATGCCGACAAGCCCATACACGGCGTAGCTCCCGGCCAGTTCTGCGTGGTCTACGACGAACGGCACCACCGCTGCTATGGTTCGGCCGAAATCAGCTCGGCCTTGAGGAATCTGGGAGTGTAGCCTTTCTCGCACTGAGCCACCTCTTCTGGCGTCCCTTCGCAGAGAATGGTACCCCCACCCCGCCCTCCCTCGGGGCCGATGTCGATGATATGGTCGGCTTGCTTGATTACGTCGAGGTTGTGTTCGATGATAATCACCGTGTTGCCACGGTCCACCAAGCGGTGAACCACCTGCATGAGTATGCGTATATCCTCGAAATGCAGTCCGGTGGTAGGCTCGTCGAGAATATAGAGTGTGCGCCCGGTGTCGCGCTTCGACAGTTCGGTGGCCAGCTTCACGCGCTGGCTCTCGCCTCCACTGAGGGTGGTGCTCGGTTGCCCAAGCTTGATGTAGCCCAGTCCCACATCCTGTATGGTTTTTATCTTGCGCAGTATGTCGGGTACGTTTTCGAAGAACTCGCAAGCCTGGTTGATGGTCATGTCAAGCACGTCGGCAATCGACTTGCCTTTGTAGCGCACCTCGAGCGTCTCGCGGTTGTAGCGTTTGCCGTGACACTCCTCGCAGGGCACTTGTATGTCGGGCAGGAAGTTCATCTCAATGGTCTTATAGCCATTGCCACCGCAGGTCTCACAGCGTCCTCCTTTCACATTGAACGAAAATCGTCCGGGCTTATAGCCCCTTATCTTAGCCTCAGGCAGGCCCACGAAGAGGTTGCGTATGTCGCTGAACACGCCTGTATAGGTAGAAGGATTGGAGCGTGGTGTACGCCCGATGGGACTCTGGTCTACGTTTACCACCTTATCTATATATTCCAACCCCTCTACCGAATCGTAAGGCATAGGGCGCTTGAGCGAACGGTAGAAGTGCTGCGAGAGTATGGGCTGCAGTGTCTCGTTGATGAGCGTCGACTTGCCGCTGCCGCTCACCCCCGTTACCACGATGAGCTTGCCCAGGGGGAAGGTGGCGTCGATGTGCTTTAGGTTGTTGCCCGAAGCCCCGTGAATCACGATGCTGTGTCCGTTACCTTCGCGCCGCTGCAGGCTGTTTTCCACCTTCATTTCGCCAGAAAGATATTTTGCCGTGAGCGTGCCGCTCTTCAGCATCTGGCGCGGCGTGCCCTGAAACACCACTTCGCCTCCCTTGCGGCCGGCGCGTGGTCCAATATCTACTACATAGTCGGCGGACAGCATCATGTCTTTGTCGTGCTCCACGACAATGACCGTGTTGCCCAGATCGCGCAGTTCCTTCAGCGAGTGTATGAGCCGCTCGTTGTCGCGCTGATGCAGGCCAATGCTGGGCTCGTCGAGAATATAGAGCACATTGACCAACTGTGAGCCTATCTGCGTGGCCAGGCGTATGCGCTGGCTCTCGCCACCACTGAGCGATGCCGACTGGCGGTTGAGCGAGAGATAGTCGAGACCCACGTCAAGCAGGAAGTTCAGCCGTGTGCGTATCTCCTTGAGTATCTCAGTGGCTATCTGCCGCTGTTGGCGGTCCATCCGCCCTTCGTCGTCGAGACCATCTATCCACTCCTTCAGCTCGGCAATGTCCATGGCGGCCAGTTCGGCAATGTTCTTTCCGCCAATGCGGAAGGAAAGCGCTTCACGGTTGAGCCGCTGGCCATGACACTCGGGGCACTCACATTCTGCCATGAACTGGTCGGCCCACTTCTGGCCGCTCAACGACTCGTCGTTATCCATCACATCGCGCATATATTTCACGATGCCGTCGAAGTTTACGAAATAGTCGCTCGAGGTGTGCACGATGTCTTTGTCTATGCGCACATTTTCTAAGGAGCCATACAGTATCTCGTTCATCGCCTCGTCGGGAATCTGCTCCACGGGTGTCTTCAAGTTTAGTTCATATTTCTGCAGTATAGCATCTATCTGCCAGAAAATCATCTGGTTTTTGTATTTTCCTAAAGGAATGATTGCACCTTGGTAGATATTCTGTTTGCGGTCGGGAATGATCTTCGCCATGTCGATTTCGCTCACCACGCCAAGACCTTTGCAGCGTGGACAAGCACCCTGTGGCGAGTTGAAGGAGAAGTTATTCGGTGCTGGGTCGCTATAGGATATGCCCGTGGTGGGGCACATGAGCCGCTTCGAAAAGTGTTTCACCTGGTCGGTTTCCTTATCAAGAATCATGATCAGGCCCTCTCCCTGCTTCATGGCTATCTGGACGCTTTTCTTCAGTCGTTCGTCAGCCTCTCCGCCTTTCACCTGCATCTTGTCGATCACTACCTCTATGTCGTGGTTTTTATAGCGGTCTACCTTCATGCCCCGGGTTATCTCCACAATCTGTCCATCTACGCGCATGGTGAGGTAGCCCTTGCGGCGCATGGCTTCGAACAGCTCGCGGTAGTGGCCCTTACGACTGCGCACCACGGGAGCCAGGATAAAAATCTTGCGGCCTTCATAATCGTGCTGAATCATTTCGATGACCTTCTCTTCGGTATATTTCACCATGGGTTCGCCTGTTGCATAGCTATAGGCACGGCCGGCACGGGCGAAGAGCAGGCGCAGGTAGTCGTAAATCTCGGTAGTGGTGCCCACGGTGGAACGGGGATTCTTGTTGGTGGTCTTCTGCTCGATGCTGATTACCGGCGAGAGGCCGGTTATCTTGTCTACATCAGGTCGCTCCATGCCGCCGAGGAAATTGCGGGCATAGGCCGAGAATGTCTCGATATAGCGCCGCTGACCTTCGGCAAAGATGGTGTCGAAAGCCAGCGACGACTTGCCGCTGCCGCTCAGCCCTGTAACCACGGTAAGCGAGCCGCGCGGTATCTCCACGTCGATATTTTTCAGATTGTGCACCCGGGCACCATACACATTTATTCTCTCGTCTTCTCTTTCCATTAGTTTCCCGTTGTGCTTGTACCCGTTGTGCCGTTGCTGCCTGCCGTGAAGCCCCGCAGCAGGTTTACGTCTTTCCTGAAATTATACTCCACGCCGTCGGCACCCTTGGCCTTTACCAATACAAAGTAGACGCCTTGCGCCACGTCGTGTCCGTTAAATTTCCCGTCCCAACCGTCAGCGGGATCGGTCCACTCAAAGAGCTTCTGCCCCCAGCGGTTCAAGATAATGGCACGGAACTCCACTATGCTCTTATAGTCTTTCTTTGCCATGTACTTCTCGTTCAGCCCGTCGCCGTTGGGCGAGAAGGCGTTGGGAAACTCGAGCTTGCTGCTCGCAATCTTGATACTGATGCTTTGGCTCGGCAATTCCATGATGTCTTCACCGTCGCGCAGGAAAGTCTTTAGGGTCACGGTATAATCGCCCGATTCCGCAAAGGTGTAGTTGGTGTTCTCTTCGTATCTCACAAACAGTTCGCCCGTAGAGCTTCCACCAGCATCACGCACGAAATGCCATTCGTAAGAGGCCGTCAGCTCGCCAAGGTTGGATGGGTTTGCGCGGAATTCCACTTCTAAGGGAGCCTGCCCGTCAGGAATCGCCTTCACCACATGTTCGCCTTCTTTATCTGTGTAGTAAGCCGTGGCATCTACCTGCGGGCTACTGGTCTGTGCCAGCACTATCTGGGGCAATAAAGCAAGCCAAGATAGCATAAATACAAACATTCTTTTCATTTTTTTGCTGATTAAAGTGCAAAGATACAAACATTTTTCGTACTTTTGTAACCTGAAACAGAAAAAAACATCTATATGCGACGAATATTAAGATATTTTTCATTGTCTTTAGCCCTTTCTGTGGCCTCCACGACCCTTATGGCACAGAGCAATAAGTGGCGCGACATTCACACCGTAAAAAAGAAAGAAACCATTTTCAGCATCAGCCGTGACTATGGCCTCACCATCGAGGAGCTGGTGAAAGCCAATCCAGAGATGCGGGCCGATGGATATAAGCTGAAGAAAGGCAGCACAGTGTTCATTCCTTTCTCCTCGTCCAATTCTGCACAGATTTCTACCAAGACAGACAAAAGGCCCACCGTCGTCGACGATGTGCGCACGCGTGCCATACGGCTTGGTGTAATGCTCCCTCTGCACGACATCAACGGCGATGGCCGCCGCATGATAGAATACTACCGAGGCGTGCTCATGGCTTGCGACAGCCTCAAGAAAGAGGGCATTTCCGTAGATGTATTTACATGGAATCTGGCAGAAGACGGCAACGTAGCAACGACACTGGCCGACCGCAATGCCGCACAGTGCGACCTGATTATCGGTCCGCTTTACTCTAAATTCCTGCCTGCCATGGCGCAGTTTGTACAGCAACATGGCAACCTGCTCGTGATTCCATTCTCAATCAATGCACCTGAGGTGGGCACAAACCGGAACATTTTCCAGATTTACCAGTCACAGGAACAGCTCAACGAGAGTACCACGCGGCGGTTTTGCGAATGGTTCAAAGACTACCACCCCATCATCATCGACTGTGCCGACAGCGAGAGCAGCAAGGGGCAGTTCACCTCCATGTTGCGCAAATTAATGGATCAGCGGGGCATGAACTACAGCCTGACCAGTCTCAGCTCTACCGATGACAGCTTTTTGAAGGCGTTCTCTACGAAACAAAAGAATGTGGTAGTGCTCAACACTGCACGCTCACCCCAGTTGAACTCAGTCTTTGGAAAGCTGAGTGCAGTTTCGGTTGCCAACCCCAACATACACATCTCGATGTTTGGTTATACAGAATGGCTTATGTATGTCAACCATCAGCTTGAGAACTTTTATAAATATAATGTATATATTCCCTCGGCGTTCTACACCAACCTTACCTCACAGGCCACCGAACGGCTGCAGCAAAAGTATCGCTGGAACTTTCATCAAGACATGATGCAGTCGTTGCCGCGCTTCGCCCTGACGGGGTTCGACCATGCGCTGTTCTTTCTTCGTGGCCTCCACAAGTACGGAAAGGCTTTCGATGGCGCTGCCGGACGTTTCGGCTACGCGCCTGTACAGACACCGCTGAAGTTTGAACGACTGGGCAACGGTGGATTGCAGAACCGTTCCTACATGTTTGTACATTATCTGCCCGAACACAAGGTGGAGATTGTCAATTATTAGCCTCCGCACGTCAGCATGAAGCAATTTTCTATCTTCTTCCTTTTATTGCTGAACGTCGTTCTTGCTCACGCACAAGTGGGCGATCATCGCAGCGAACTGGCCGTGGGTGCTGGCGGAGGTCTGGTCATGTCTACCATTGGATTCTTGCCCGAGGTGCCGCAGAAGCAGCACATGGGGTTCTTTGGCGGCATCGCAATACGTTACACCAGCGAGAAATACTTCAGCAGCATCTGTGCCCTCCATGCTGAGCTGAACATGGCACAGATGGGATGGACCGAAGAGCTGCTCACCCCTACCGACGAGCCGGTCATCAATACCGTAACTGGCCTGGCAGAAGAGTACCAGCGCGATATTACCTATCTGCAGATACCCGTCTTTGCCCGTCTGGGCTGGGGGCGCGAGCGCCGTGGCATGCAGTTTTTCTTTCAGGCCGGCCCTCAGTTGGGCATCTACCTGAACGAAAAGACAAAATCCAACTTCGACTTCGAGCAGCGGAATACTGCTCAACGCACTTCTTCCACTGTCAGACAAGATACCATGAGCGTGGAACGGCGCTTCGACTATGGCATCACTGCCGGTCTTGGCGTAGAATTCTCTCATCCTAAAATCGGGCACTTCTTGGTCGAGGGACGCTATTACTACGGTCTTGGCGACATCTACGGCAATTCGAAGCGCGACTTCTTCGGGCGTTCCAACTTTGGCAGCATCTATGTGAAGTTCACATACCTTTTCGACCTCAAGAAAACTGCCAACAAAGATATTAAATAGTTCTGGAAGCCATCATGTTACGTACAACCAAATAAAAACAAAATTAATAAAAAAGTATTTAGCTATGTTTGAAGGACAACCGAAAGGTCTTTACGCGTTGGCACTGGCCAACACTGGCGAACGGTTCGGCTACTACACGATGCTGGCCGTGTTTGCACTGTTTCTGAGGGCCAACTATGGCCTTGATGCCGGATGGGCAGGCGAAATCTACAGCGATTTCCTCATGCTCGTCTATTTCTTCCCCCTCATCGGTGGCTGGATGGCCGATAAGTTTGGCTTTGGCCGCATGGTTACCTGGGGCATCATGATTATGTTTGCAGGCTACCTGCTCCTGTCTGTCCCCCTGGGTGGCGACCGCTTCGCTCTCATCGTGATGCTGGCCTCGCTGCTGTTCATCGGCTTTGGCACCGGCCTCTTCAAAGGCAACCTGCAGGTGATGGTGGGCGACCTCTACAACGACCCGAAGTATAAAGACAAGCGCGATGCCGGCTTCTCCATCTTCTATATGGCCATCAACATCGGTGCACTGTTTGCTCCCACTGTGGCAGTGAAAATCATGGAATGGGCTCAGCAGGAGTTAGGCGTAAGCGTGAACGACTCTTATCACTTTGCCTTTGCCGTAGCCTGCGCCTCGCTCATTCTCTCTATCGCTATCTACTATGCCTCGCGCAGCACCTTCCGTCATGTTGAGGGCAACACCAAGAAGGTCGACGGTAAGACCGACGTCGTGGAGCTGTCGCCTGCCGAGACACGCGAGCGCCTCATCGCCCTCGGACTGGTGTTCGCCGTGGTCATCTTCTTCTGGATGGCCTTCCACCAGAACGGCCTGTCGCTCACCTATTTTGCCGATGAGTTTACCGCACGCAGTGCCACAGGCATACAGGGCATGGCCTTCAACGTGTGGAACCTCGTTGCCGTGATCTTCATCGTCTATGCCGGCTTCTCTCTCTATCAGAGCAAGAGCGCCAAGACCAAGGCTATTGCCGCCGCCGTGATTGTGCTGGCAGTGCTGTTCCTCTGTTTCAGCTATAGCATACAGGAAGCCGTGGTGGCCGTGAGTGCCCCTATCTTCCAGCAGTTCAACCCCTTCTATGTGGTAGCCCTCACGCCTGTGTCGCTGGCCCTCTTTGGCTATCTGGCCTCGAAAGGCAAGGAACCGTCGGCACCGCGCAAGATTGCATACGGCATGCTGGTGGCCGGACTGGCTTTCTGCCTGATGGCCTTCTACTCTATCGGCCTGCCCTTACCGCAGACCGAGCCAGGCCCCGACGGCAGTCCCGTGGCAGTGCATGTGGCCGACGTGTCGCCCAACCTGCTCATTGGCACCTACCTCATTCTCACCTTTGCCGAACTGCTGCTCTCGCCTATGGGTATCTCGTTTGTGTCGAAAGTGGCACCGCCCAAATACAAGGGTGCCTGCATGGGTGGCTGGTTTGTGTCTACGGCACTGGGCAACAAGCTCGTCAGCGTTTCGGCTTACCTCTGGGGCGGCCTGCCCCTGTGGATGGTGTGGAGCGTGTTCGTCTTGCTCTGCCTGCTGTCGGCAGCCTTCATGTTCTCGGTAATGAAACGACTGGAGAAGGTGAGCTGACACAGTCAAAAATTGAAAATTGAAAATTGAGAATTATGATTACCACTGCTGCCGACAAGCCGACGGCATTTGCAGCAGAAAGAGTTAATCATAATTCTCAATTTTCAATTCTCAATTTTCAATTCACAATTTGGCACGGTATTTGCAAATGTCATATCGGAACATTCTAAAAAAAATAGACATTATGCAAAAAGGCAACATCGGGGTTACCACCGAGAACATCTTCCCCGTTATCAAAAAGTTTCTCTATAGCGACCACGAGATTTTCCTGCGCGAGATGGTAAGCAACGCCGTCGATGCCACACAGAAAATGAAGACCCTGGCAGAAAAGGGTGAGTTCAAGGGCGAGCTGGGCGACCTGACCGTTCACGTGAACTTCGATGCCGACAAGGGCACCATCACCATCAGCGACCGCGGCATCGGCATGACCGAAGAGGAAATCGACAAATACATCAACCAGATAGCCTTCTCGGGCGTGACAGATTTCCTGGAGAAGTACAAGGACAACGCCAACAACATCATCGGCCATTTCGGATTGGGCTTCTACTCATCGTTCATGGTATCGAAGAAGGTGGAAATCATCACCCGCAGCTACAAAGAGGGCGCCAAGGCCGTGAAATGGAGCTGCGACGGAAGCCCCGCCTACGAAATCGACGATGCCGAGCGCGATGACCGTGGCTCAGACATCATACTCTACATCGACGACGACTGCAAGGAGTATCTCGACAAGTACAAGCTCGAGGGCCTGCTCAATAAGTACTGCAAGTTCCTGCCCGTGCCCATCGCTTTCGGCAAGAAGACCGAGTGGAAGGACGGCAAGCAGGTAGACACCGACGAGTATAATATAATAAACAGTGTAGAGCCACTGTGGACAAAAGCACCCTCGACGCTGAAGGACGAAGACTATAAGTCGTTCTACCGCACGCTCTACCCCATGAGCGACGAGCCTCTGTTCTGGATTCACCTGAACGTAGACTATCCCTTCAACCTCACCGGCATTCTCTACTTCCCCCGCATCAAGAACTCGCTCGAACTGCAGAAGAACAAGATTCAGCTCTACTGCAACCAGGTATTCGTCACCGACCAGGTAGAAGGCATCGTGCCCGAGTTCCTCACCCTGCTTCACGGCGTTATCGATTCGCCCGACATTCCTCTGAACGTGTCGCGTTCCTATCTGCAGAGTGACCGCGAAGTGAAGAAAATCTCTACCTACATCACCAAGAAGGTGTCAGACCGCCTGAAGGCTATCTTCAACGAAGACCGCAAGGCTTACGAGGAAAAATGGGATGCCTTGAAGCTCTTCATCAACTACGGCATACTCACCGAAGAGAACTTCTACGATCGTGCCAAGGAATTCTCGCTCTTCAAGGACACAGAGGGCAAGTACTTCACCTTCGACGAATATAAGACCCTCATCGAGGCTTCGCAGAAAGATAAGGACGACAACCTCGTCTATCTCTATGCCACCGACAAAGACGAGCAGTACAGCTATATCAAGGCTGCCCAAGACAAGGGCTATTCGGTGCTGCTGTTCGACGGTCAGCTCGACGTGCCCTGTATACAGACGCTGGAGCAGAAGTTCGAGAAGAGCCGTTTCTCACGCGTGGATGCCGACACCATAGACCATTTGATACAGAAAGAGGATGCGCCGAAGAGTCAGCTGCCCGAGGGCGAACGTGACAATCTGTCAGCCGTATTCCAGTCGCAGATGCCAAAGATGGAGAAGGCAGAGTTCATTGTCGAGGTGAACGCCCTGGGCGACACACAACGTCCGGTGGTCATCACGCAGAACGAGTGGATGCGCCGCATGAAGGAGATGAGCCGCTACCAGAGTGGCATGAGCTTCTACGGACAGATGCCCGACTCCTACAACCTGGTGCTCAATAGCGACCACCCGCTCATCAAGCGCGTGCTTGGCGATGCCCAGGCCTCACTGTCCGACCAGCTGAAGCCCATCGAGAGCGAGATAAAGGGGCAGGAGGCCCGCTTGGCCGCACTGAACCAGCAAACGGAGAAAAAGAAGCCCGAGGAGATCAGCCAGGAGGTGAAAGACGATAAAGCCAACACCCAGAAAGCCATCGACGAGCAGAAAGACAAGAAGCAGCAGCTCATCGCCGACTATGCACAGAAGAACGACATCGTTCATCAGCTCATCGACCTGGCACTGCTGCAGAACGGCATGCTCAAGGGCGAGGCCCTCGACAAGTTCCTCAGCCGCTCGGTTGAGCTCATCAAATAACGAACCGTCTTCTTTGATATTATATTGATTTAGCTGCATTTTCATAACGGTTGGTAAATACCGCTTTGCGGGCTTACAAAAACCAGGAAAGACCAAGAAAACCAATGAAAACCTTTTGTAAGGCGGTTTTCTTGGTCTTATTTCTTTGCTGTTGAAAGGCCGCAAAGCAGAAAAAGTTATTCATTTCTTCCCCACCCTGCAATTCAGGTATTGCAGACTGAGCGTCGTGCCATCGATGCCTGCGCTGCTGAGCGGACGGGGCACTGCACCGTCGAGTGCCGATCCGCTGAGGGTCACGCGAAGGGCAAACAGAGTGTGTTCCACTCGCCGTCCTTGTAGAGCGTGCGGCCAAGAGAATTCAGGAAAAATTACCTTTTCCTCAGTCAAAAACATCAAGGTGGAGGCTACGACGGACGCCATGAGCCTTTCTTCCCATGGTGGTCTGCTGCTGCTCCAACGAGAGGAGGAGCATCTGGCACTGGCCTCCCAGCTTGCCAGCTGCGTCCACGATAGCCGCACGCCCTACCTAATCAAGCATAGTCTCACGGAAATTATCATGACCCGCATCTTCCAGATCTGTCTTGGCTACGAGGATGTCAACGACTGCGACCGCATGCGCCGCGACCCGATGATTACACCGAGAAAGGCGAGCTGAACGTCAGGTTCATCGTATCCAACATCAGGAGCACGATGAAACAGGACCTCTACGAAAAGACCTACTGCGGGCGCGGACGCGACGAGCTGTTCATACGGCAGTTCAAAGAGGGAGTGAACGGTGACCGGCTCTCCTGCCACACCTTCAAGGCCAACCGCCTGCGCATCTTCATCTATGCCGCAGCATACATCCTTATGCACTCCATCCGCGAGAGGGCGCTGCGGGGAACAAGACTGGAAAAGGCCTCCATACTCACCATCAGGGAAAAACTGCTGCTCTATGCCGTCGCAGTGAGGATACTCAAGACCAAGGTTATTCTCG
>CAMJLB010000092.1 GCA_946406555.1 uncultured Prevotellaceae bacterium
TTGCCAACATGGCCATTTCGCTGATCATGCACAAAAGAATCACTACGACCGTGGCAAAGGCTAAGGCTCTGAAGAAGTATGTGGAGCCCCTGATCACCAAGGCAAAGGACGACTCTACCAATTCGCGTCGTGTCGTGTTCAGCTATCTTCAGAACAAGGAGGTCATTAAGGTTCTTTTTGGCGAAGTGGCACAGGCCGTAGGCGACCGTCCCGGTGGCTACACCCGTATCATCAAGCTGGGTACTCGTCAGGGCGATGCCGCACAGGTATGCTTCATCGAGCTGGTGGACTTCGATCCCGAAATGGCTAAGACTGCTGGCACGAAGAAGAAGGCAACGCGCCGTTCTCGTCGTTCTGGCAAGGCAGAGGCACCTGTTGCCGAGCAGGCTCAGGAGGCACCCGTCGCAGAGGAGACACCCACTGAAGAGGCTGCTCCCGCTGCCGAAGAGGCCAAGGCCGAATAATAGCAGATGGAATATGAAGGCCTTCATGGCCGGAATGAATAATGCGAAGGAGCATAATTGCCGAGAAAGGCAGTTATGCTTCTTTTAATGATAATCGCATGAAAAAATGGAATATATGTCTCAAGAAGGCTACGACAAGCTTGTAGCCGAGCTCCGACAGTTGGAGAGTGTAGAATTGCCTCAGGTGAGAGATGCCATTTCCGAAGCCCGTGACAAGGGCGACCTGAGCGAGAATTTCGAGTATCATGCCGCCAAGCGTGAGCAGTCGCGCCTGTTAGGCCGCATACGCTTTATGCAGCGGGTGCTGGCCAATGCCCGGGTTGTAGATATGTCGGCACTGGGCAGCGACACTGTTCAGTTGCTTTGCCGCGTAGAAATTACTAATCTGGGCAATGCCTCTGCAGCGGGCCATGCCGTCGGTGAGGGGCGGCGTATGGCTTATACCATTACCAGTCCGCATGAGGCCAATCTGCGTGAAGGCAAGATTTCTATCAAATCGCCCATTGCTCAGGCCCTTCTCAACAAGAAGGTGGGCGACGAAGTCACGGTTCGCGTTCCGGCCGGTACTCTCCGGCTGCGCATAGAGAGCATCGAGCGTCAGGGCTGAGCTATGCGCCGCAAAGTCACAGGCGGTGGAATATTTGTATGGTGTGGTTGTCGAACGAGTCTAGGCTTGATAGTTTTGTGTTGGGAGGAACTTGTGGCGCACGTGTTCCTTCTGCAATGGTAAACGGTGCCGTTTCTATCCTTATTTCGTCGAAGAGGTCTTTCTCTATGAACGATTGCAGCGTTTTAGCACCGCCCTCTACGATGAGCGACTGTATGCCCTGGGCGTAAAGACTTTCTATATTTAGAGGGTGCTGGCGGTCGATGACCATTTTCTGAGGGTTTCGCCCGTACCATTCGCGCACGGTGAGCTGTGGTTGGTCGCGCTCATTCGTTATTCTGCCTACGAGTATGGCATCTTCCTCGGCCCGCAGTTTATGAGAGAGCATCTTCGTGAATTGGTTTGAAATGGCCGTAGGCTTGAACGCCTCGTCGATGAATCCGTTGGCCGACTGTGCCCATTTCAGGATGATGTAAGGCCTCTTCTCCCTGTGGAAGGTGAAGAAACGGCGGTTCAGTGCCCGGCATTCCTCTTCCAGTACCCCCACGGTCGTTTCTATTCCTGCGTCGCGCAGCTTCTGTATCCCCCTTCCGTGCACTTCGGCAAACTCGTCGATGCAGCCTATCACGGCCCGTCTTACCCCTTTCCTTGCGATAAGGTCGGCACATGGCGGCGTTTTGCCGAAGTGTGCGCATGGCTCCAGGCTTACATAGATGGTGGCCTCATGCAGCAAGTCTTCGTCTTCTTTTTTCACCGATGCAAACGCATTCACTTCGGCATGGCCTTCGCCATATCTCACGTGGTATCCCTCGCCGATGATCCTGTCTCTTGCCACGATTACCGCGCCCACCATGGGGTTAGGGTGGGCATTCTGCTTGCCGCAGCGGGCCAGCTGCAGGCAGCGGCGCATGTATTTCTCGTCTTCTTTCATTTCGTCTACTATATATCCAACAGTTATTATCTGCTTTTCCGTAGTGGGCTGGCTTAGAGTACTGCCTCCTACTCGGACACTGCAAAGTTACGAATTATTTAGCAAAACCGTATGCTTTTGGTGAAAAATGTCTCTTTCCCCTATTTCTATCTGTATTTGGAGGGGAAAGAAACTGGCTTCCTCCTTTGCGCTTAATTATTCAATTTCTTTTTGTAAATAAATGTGCTTATCTGCAACACTCTCTGATTATCAGTTGATTACATGGGAGCAGATAGGGAGCAGATGTCAACATCTGCTCCCTATCTGCTATTTCTGCAACGGTCTAATACCCAATATGTTCTGCTTGTGGAGCAGATGTTTTGAAAACTTTTTCCTTGTTGTTGTGAGGATGTTGGAAGAACCATCTGCTTATCCAGCCTGTATGATTGTGCAATCCAGCCTGTTTCAGATCGTAAAACAGGCTGTATTGATGACCAATTCAGCGTGAATTGCAACATAAAGAATACTGAATTGAAGACTAATTCAGCATGAACCAAAACGCATTGACATGACAGACAATAATGTGAACATCCAGCAGTGTTTCCTTTCCTACAACAGCAAGGAGATGCAAGCGCTTCTCGAAGAAGTGGAGCACCGCAGCTTTCTCCGCGACATGACGGAGGAAGAGTATGAAGCCCTCGCAAAGGAGGAACAGCAGAACAGCGACCTCTACCTGCTCCACGAGGCAGACGAGTAAATCCTTAATATGCCGCGATAGAATCGCGGCCCACAAGAACCCCACAAGAGCCCCACAAGAACCCCACAAGAACCCCACAAGAACCGTAACCACCTACCTTTTCCCGCTCACCGTGCTTACCGTCGACGGCACAGAGACGGCCTGCGATGCCAACATCTCGCTTTCCATAATAACATGTGGCGGGCCATGGCCTAGCGTCATGGCGACTCGCAGTGGAGCGTGCCATCCAATATATCCGAAATTACACCACAAAACATGCAGAATTAATGACCAATCCAGCATGTTAATGTTCCAAAATTGCTTTGCAGCGTAAGCATTATTTCGTAATTTTGCAACCCATGACAACCTATCAAGATATATGGAAGCCCCTTGTGGCCCTTTATGGCGAGGCCGAGGCGAAGGCCGTGGCACGTCTGCTGCTCGATGATGGCTTCGGCTTGTCGCTGGCCGATGTGCTCTGTGGTCGTATTGAGCAGCTGCCTGCGGCGAGCGAAGCCTTGCTCCGGCAGATGCTCTCCCGTCTGTTGCGGGGCGAGCCTGTGCAGTACGTTCTGGGCAAGGCCGACTTCGGTCCCCGTTCTTTTCTCGTAGCGCCGGGGGTGCTTATTCCCCGGCCCGAGACCTACGAGCTGTGCCAGTGGGTCGTGGCCGATGCGACATCATTTACGTCGCGTACCGCTCCGCTCACAGTCCTCGACATCGGCACCGGAAGCGGCTGCATAGCATGTACGCTTGCGGCCGAGCTGGCAGGTAGCGAGGTCACGGCATGGGAACTGTCGCCCGAGGCGTTGCAGGTAGCCCGGGCCAATGGCAGACGTATCGGTGTCGGGGTGTCGTTTCAGCGGCGCGACATGCTCGCGGTGCGCTATGGCAGCGATGCCGGACGCTGGGACATCGTGGTGAGCAATCCTCCCTACGTCTGCGAGAGCGAGGCAGAACAGATGGAACCGTGGGTGCTCGGACACGAACCCCACATGGCCCTGTTTGTAGTCGATGACGACCCTTTGCTCTTCTACCGTCATATCAGCAACTATGCGCAGTCGGCACTGAAGGAGGGAGGCCGCCTCTACTTCGAAATCAACCCACTTTTCGGTGAAGATATAGAAGACATACTTTTGGGGCTGGGCTTCGACGACATCGTATGCCGTGAGGACCAGTTTGGCAAACAACGATTCATCAAAGCAACATGGCACTGAAAAGAGAAACCACCGGGCGTGAGGCTTTCCAGAAGCTGTCGGCCCTATGCGCCCGTAGCGAGCATTGCCAGCACGAGATGCTCGAAAAGATGCGTCAGTGGGGCGTGGACGCAGACGAACAAGCCTGGGTCATGCAGCGGCTTGTGGAAGAGCGCTATGTAGATGACGAGCGCTATGCCCGTGCCTTCGTGCACGATAAGATGCAATACAATCAATGGGGCCGCCGGAAGATAGAACAGGCACTTTGGCTGAAGCATATAGACGAGCATACGGTAAGGCGTGTGCTCGACGAGATAGACGATGCCGAATATGCGGCCATCCTCAAACCCATGCTGAAGCAGAAGCGCAGGCACACCACAGCCGGCAGCGACTACGAGCTGAACATGAAACTGATGAAATGGGCCATGGGGCGTGGCTTCACGATGGACGTGATACGCCAGTGTCTTGACGTGAGCGATGAAGACGAGTTTCTGGACTAAACTGCTCGACCTCCTCTCGCCGAGGCTGTGTGTGGTATGTGGCCGACGCCTGTCGGCCGAAGAGGCGGTGCTCTGCCATCGGTGCATGCTCCATATACCGCTCACCCATTTCTCCGAGCATCCACTCGATAACGCCCTGGCCCGTTTGTTCTGGGGCTTGTTCCCCATTGAGCGGGCTACCGCATTGTTCTTCTATGAACCTCATTCCGAGTTTGCAGAGCTTGTCTATAACTTGAAATACCGCAATCACCCAGAGATAGGCCAGCATTTAGGGCGCATCGTGGCGCGCGACCTTCAGGCCGAATGCTTCTTTGAGGGTATCGACGCCGTAGTTCCCGTACCCATCAGCAGGCAGCGTCGTCGCAGCCGTGGCTATAACCAAAGTCATGAGATCTGCCTTGGCATCAGTCAGCAGACAGGTCTGCCGGTGTTCGACGGAGTGGTGGAGCGGCTCGATTTCAAGCAGAGTCAGACGCGCCTCAATCCGTTCGAGCGGCGCGACAACGTGGCCAATGCCTTCCGACTAATAGCCCCCGACCGCATAGCACATCGCCATCTGCTGCTTGTCGACGATGTGGTCACCACAGGTAGCACCATCATTGCCTGTGCGCAGCAATTGGCCCAGGTCGAAGGAGTGAAAATCAGTGTCTTCGCCCTGGGTTATTCTAAATCATGAAAAAAGTATTAAATAATGGGCAAACTGTGGCGTAAAATATGCTAAAATATGCTAAATAGGGTGCGAACTGCTAAGTCTTTTGTATCTTTGCAAAAGTATATTTTAAATTGTAGTAACAGACAATGAGCAGTATCAAGAAAATTTTTGCACAGAAGCTGATGGACGTAGAAGCCATCAAGTTGCAACCCAACGATCCCTTTACATGGGCCAGCGGCTGGAAGTCGCCTATCTATACCGACAACCGCAAGACCTTGTCGTTTCCCCATGTGCGCTCCTTCGTGAAGCTGGAGCTTTGCCACCTCATTCAGAGTGAGTTTCCCGAGGCAGAGGCCGTGGCGGGCGTGGCCACCGGAGCCATAGCCCAAGGAGCCTTGGTGGCCGACGAGCTTGGCCTGCCCTATGCCTATGTTCGTCCGAAGCCGAAAGACCATGGCATGGGCAATCAGGTAGAGGGCTTCCTGCCACAGGGTGCTAAAGTGGTGGTGGTAGAAGACCTTATCTCCACGGGCGGCAGCAGTCTGAAAGCCGTCGATGCCCTGCGTAAGTATGGCGTCGAAGTGGTTGGCATGGTAGCCTCGTTTACCTATGGTTTTCCCGTGGCCGAGGAAGCCTTCCGCGAGGCTGGCGTGCGCCTGCTCACGCTGAGCGACTATAATGCCGTGCTGGAGCAGGCTGCCGAGACCGGTTACATCAAGGAGGAAGACAAGGCCGTGCTGGCCGAATGGAGGAAGAACCCAAGCGAGTGGAGACAATGACAAAGTTTGAAAGCAGCATCAAGCAAGTGCCGTACCCGCAGGAGGCGGTGTATCGCAACATCAGCGACCTGCGCAACCTGGAGAAGGTGCGCGACCGTGTGCCCGAAGACAAGTTGCAAGACTTCTCGTTCGACGAGGACACGGTGAGTGTCAAGGTAGACCCCGTAGGGCAGATTACGCTCCATATTATTGAGCGTGAGGAACCCAAGTGCGTGAAGTTTGAGACCACCCAGAGCCCCATGCCCTTCAATCTCTGGATTCAGGTGCTGCCCGTGTCGGCAGAGACATCGAAGATGAAGGTGACGGTGAAGGCCGACATTCCCTTTATGCTGAAGGGGATGGTAAGCGGTCCGCTGCAAGACGGCGTGGAGAAGATTGCCGATGCCCTGGCGATGATTCCCTACGTATGACGAGATGACGCTATCGCGTGATTGCGTGGTCTCGTGATTCCGGTATCTCGTGATTTCGTGATTTCGGTATCTCGTGATTTCGTGATTCTGGTATCTCGTGATTCTTAAAATTCCTAAAATTCCGAAAAAACAACACAAGACAATGGCTCAAAAACTCTGGGAAAAGGATTTTGACATCAACAGCGAGATAGAGCGCTTCACCGTAGGCCGCGACCGAGAGATGGACCTCTACCTTGCCCCATACGATGTGCTTGGCTCCATGGCCCATATCACGATGCTCGAGAGCATCGGCCTGCTGGGTAAGGACGAACTGCCCCTCCTGCTGAAAGAACTGCGCGCCATCTACGACCAGACGCAACGCGGCGAGTTCCGGATAGAAGACGGCATAGAAGACGTGCACTCGCAGGTGGAGCTGATGCTGACGCGCAAGTTGGGCGACATGGGCAAGAAGATACACTCGGGGCGCTCGCGCAACGATCAGGTGCTGGTAGACCTGAAGCTCTTCACCCGCCATCAGCTGCGGCTGGTGGCCGACGAGGTGAAGGCGCTCTTCGACCAGCTCATAGCCAAGAGCAACCAGTATAAGGACGTGCTCATGCCGGGCTATACCCATCTGCAGGTGGCTATGCCCTCGAGCTTCGGTCTGTGGTTCGGCGCCTATGCCGAGTCTCTGGCTGACGATATGCTGTTTCTGCAGGCTGCCTACAAGATGACCAACCGCAACCCGCTCGGATCGGCTGCAGGCTACGGCTCGTCGTTCCCCCTGAACCGGCAGATGACCACCGACCTCCTTGGCTTCGACACGATGGACTACAACGTGGTTTATGCCCAGATGGGGCGCGGCAAGATGGAACGCAACGTGGGCTTTGCCCTTGCCACCCTTGCCGGCACGATGGCTAAGCTGGCCTTCGACGCCTGCCTGTTCAACTCGCAGAACTTCTCGTTTGTAAAGTTGCCCAAGGAGTGCACCACCGGCTCGTCGATCATGCCGCACAAGAAGAACCCCGACGTGTTTGAACTTATCCGCTCGAAGAGCAACAAGCTACAGTCGCTGCCCTACCAGGTGACGATGATAATGAACAACCTGCCCGTGGGCTACTTCCGCGACCTGCAAATCATAAAGGAAGTGTTCCTGCCAGCCTTCGACGAACTGCGCGACTGTCTGCGCATGACGGCCTACATCATCAATCGCATCGAGGTGAACGAGCATCTACTCGACAATCCGATGTACGACCCTATGTTCTCTGTAGAAGAGGTGAACCGCCTTGCCGCCAATGGCATGCCCTTCCGTGATGCCTACAAGAAGGTGGGGCTCGACATCGAGGCTGGCCGCTTCACCCCCTGCAAGGATATTCACCATACCCACGAAGGCTCTATCGGCAACCTCTGCAACGACCGCATCTGTCAGCTCATGGACTCAGTGATGGCCGGATTTGAATTTGAACGTGCCGAAGAGGCAGAAAAACATTTGCTGCAATGCTGAGAATACTGACCCTGCTGCTGGTGATGCTGATGGGGGCTACCTCCTGTACGGAGGATAGCTCCATCAGCCGTCGCTATCCTTGTCGCTTCTATTTTTATCACGACCCGCATCCCACCAGCCTCGTTTTCTCGGCCTATAAAGCTGTAGGAATGTATGTCTATGTATATACCAAAGTGGAAAACGGTGGTCGTCGCCACGTCTACGTGCAGAGCAACGACAGCAAGACGCCGCTGGAAGATAATGTGATTGCCACCGATGTGGAGCTGCAGGCACCCTATATGCTGGGTGCCAACAGTCAGATAGGACTGATTCTGGGCTGCACCAACTTCAGCGGACCGTGTGCCTATGACCGCATTTGCCCCAACTGCCCCATGCTTCAGGCGATGGGCTGGGCGGCAAACAGACAGCACGTGCAATGTCCTAAGTGCAGCCGCGTCTACGACTTGGAATCGGGAAGCATTGTCAGCGGTGGCGAAGGCGAACCGCTCTTGAGATACAATATCAATTTCGACGGGGTACGCCTGCAAGTGTGGAATTGAGGGTTCTTTAAGGGTATAAGGACATCCTAAATTTCTGAACGATAAAATCAATGTGATAGAACTATGGAGAAATATTTTGCCGACCCCCTGCGCTATGAAGGGGGAATGAAGTATGAGCGCTGCGGGCGCAGTGGCGTGTTGCTGCCACGGGTAAGCCTGGGCTTCTGGCATAATTTCGGTGGTGTAGACTCCTACGAGCGCAGCCGAGAGATAACCCACTATGCCTTCGACCATGGCATCACCCATTTCGACCTCGCCAACAACTACGGCCCTCCCTATGGCTCGGCCGAAGAGACGATGGGCAGGCTGATGGAAGACGATTTCCACCCCTACCGCGACGAGCTGTTCATCTCTACCAAGGCTGGCTACGACATGTGGCCCGGCCCATACGGAAACTGGGGTTCACGCAAATACCTTATGGCATCGCTCGACCAGTCGCTGCAACGTATGCGTCTTGACTATGTAGACCTGTTCTATAGTCACCGCTACGACCCGGAGACACCGCTTGAAGAGACCCTGCAGGCACTGGTAGATGTGGTGCGCTGCGGCAAAGCACTCTACGTGGGCATCTCTCGCTGGCCGCTCGAGGCCACCCGTTTTGCCTTTCAGTATCTGCGTGAGCGCGATGTGCCCTGCCTCATCTATCAGGGTCGTCTGAACCTGCTCGACCGCGAGCCGCAAGCATCGGGCATTCTCGACCTCTGCCGTGAGCAGGGCGTGGGCTTCATATCTTTCTCGCCGTTGGCCCAGGGGTTGCTCACCGACCGCTATTTGAATGGCGTGCCTGCCGACTCGCGCATGTCGAAGGGCAAGTTCCTCAAGGAAAGCATGCTCACCGACGACCTGCTGGCAAAGATAAGGCACTACAACGACGTGGCGCAGGGTAGGGGAGAGACGCTCGCTGAGATGGCACTGGCCTGGATTCTGCATCAGAAGGGCATCACCTCGGTGCTCGTAGGAGCCAGTTCTACCGCTCAGCTGCAGAAGAACCTCAAGAGCATCAATGCCGAGCCTTTTGCCGAAGAAGAGCGGCTCTAATGGCATTCAGAGGAACTTAGCCCGTTCATACCGTGAAGCGGGCTTACAAGAACAAAGAAAAATCAGAAAAACAAAGAAAAGCCATCTGCATAAAAGGTTTTTCTTTGTTTTTTCTCGTTTTATGAATAATGCAGGCTACACCTCTTTGGGCATATAGGTTCGGAACACCAGATAGGGGCCGTCGGCTGTGATGGTGAAGCTGTCGGCCAGTGCCTCGTTGAGCGTTCCCTGCCACCATTGGCGATAGGCGTAGCAGGGATAGGCCAGCCCTTGGGCCTGCAGGCGTGTGCAGCCGAAGTTGAAGATGCTCACCTGCTGGCGGGGGAAGCTCCTGAAAGTGGCCTCGCCCTGGGCAGGCACAAACCAGCCGTGGTCGGTGGCCATCAGTGGCTCGATGCCGAATTCCTGCTGGTAGCGCACCATCAGGGCGATGTTGCCCAGCGTGTGGTCTTCGCGGCCACCCGTCGCCCCCAAGTAGACGATGTGTCTGTAGCCCCGGCTTATACAGTAGCGTGTGGCCTTCGTCAGGTCGTTGTCCTCCTGCTCGTCTATCTTTATCAAACGACAGCGCAGTGCCTGAGGCACCGAGTCGCCGTCGCCCACGATGGCATCGGCCTCGGGCCAGTGGCGAGCGGCTCCGTCGCAGCAACACACGAAGGGGGCCGCGTGCAGCAGGCGCTGCGGAAGGCTGGCCGAGGGAAAGTCGCCGTCGGCCAGCACCACAGCATCGTATTGAAAATCTGTAAACAGCTCGTTCTTCATTTCTTCATCATTTTCTTCCACTTGAAGTATCCCATCACGGCAATGACCACATAAAGGCCATACAGTCCGGCCTTGAAGGGTATGCCCTTCTGCACGTAGAGCAGGCAGCACACGGCATCGACCACGATCCAGAAGAACCACTGCTCGATGTACTTGCGCGCCAGAGCCCACAGACCCACGAAGGAGAGCGCGTTGGTAAACGAGTCGAGCACGGGCACGGTGCTGTTGGTCCATGTGACCAGTATATAATAGGTGATGCCCCACGCCGCAAAGAAAAATGCCGCTACGGGCAGGTAGAGACGGTCGGGCATAGAGGTGACATTCGCCCCCACAGCCCCCGAGGGAGCTTCTTTAGTCTTCCACCGCCACGCCACCAAGCCGTAGACGGCAGCCAGTGTGTAGTAGACGGCCATGCCGGCATCGCCGTAGAGGCCATGGCTATAATAAAGATAAATGTCGAGTGCGGGCATGATGATGCCCACCACCCAAAGGGCGATGTGGGCACGGTACTCCAGCCAGATGTAGAGCAGGCCGAGAACGGTGGTGATAATATCGAGCCAATCGAGGGTCATGGTCTTTTTTTGCGGGGAGACGCCATAGAATGGCGTCCCACAGGGACAGGTGATTAGGGCTATTTTAGAAACAGGAAATAGAAACTCCCCTCCTTTTGGGAGGGGCGAGAGCAGGCTTAGAAATCAATACTGAGGTGTGCCATCATATTGAAAGGCGCTGACGGAGCAAAGCCGGCTGCACCACTATCGCGCACCCCCCATGCATTAATGGCTTTCACATTACCTGCAGCATCTGTGACTAACTGGGGAGAAGCCCATCCGTTGTTGTCATATTTGGCACTGAAAATATTATATAATGTAATGCCAGCAGTGACCTCCTTGATGCCCACAGACTTCAGCGCAAAGGTGTACGACAGGTCGACATTGGTGTTGAAGTGCTTCTTAAGCAACAGCGTCTCGTAAGTAGCATTCCCGTTTTCGTCGGTGCATTCCATCTCCTTGAAGCCCGTATTGGTAAGGTATTGATCGCTGACATACTTGCTCTGGATGCTGCCTTTCAGTCCGCGATAAATGAAGGTGAAGATGTTGTTAAAAATGAAGTTGGGCGAGAAGGCTAACGGCTGACTGCCCAAGTTGACATTACTGCCGTCGGTCAGCGTCACCACCATGTCCTTCACGCGGTTGCGGCTCAAGGTGGCATTGGCATCCCATCGGAACCAGTCAATAGGTTTCCATGCGGCTTCTAACTCCAGTCCCAAGCGATAGCTCTTGTCGAGATTCTTGGTAAGAGCCTCGCCGATGGCATTGAGCTCACCCGTAAGTACCAGCTGGTCTTTGTAGCCCATCCAGTATACATTGGCACCTGCAGAGAAACACTGGCTCTGAAACTTGTATCCTGCCTCCAGGTCGTTAAGCCGCTCAGGTCTGGCAATGACGTCTGCTCGGTCAGGATTGGCTATCTGCTGCATAAAGTTGTTGCGTACAGGCTCCTTGTGGCCAATGCCGTAGGAGACATACACTTTGTGCTGTGCATTGATGTCGTAGTTGATGCCAAATTTCGGATTGAAGAAGTTGTAGTGTTCGTCTATGACGTATCGCTTGTCGACGTTCATGCCATAGGCCACTGTAGGATTCTGCATTTTATAGTCGATGTGACGATACTGAAGGTCGAGGAAAGCGTTCAGTCCCCTCACGAGTTCGTATGTAGCCTTGCCGTAGATATTAAAGTCGGTCTTGCGAGCGTGGTTGCGATAGTATTCGAAGTCTGGCGACAGCGATGCCGGCTCGGGAACGGTTGTTGCAACCCCTGGCTTGGCCCAGACGATGTGTCCGAACTGTTCGCCGGAATAGCGATTCCATCCACCGCCCACAACAGCCTGCAGGTCCCGTTTGTTGTTGTAGTTAAGCGACGCTACAATACCGTAGAAGTCGTTATCCATCTTCTGCTGGTCGGCCAGGTCTTCTATGACGGTCTCGTCGGTACTCAGCCCGAAGGTTTTCCATGAGCTTCCATAAAGGGCCTGAGTGGCAGCACTCTGGAACTGCTGATAATACCCCTGCCCCTTGGTGTAGTGCAGTCCGACACTCGAATTGAGCAGCCGGCTGTAGCGCTGGTTCCATATCAACTGGTAGTTCTGCTGGTGGTAGTTGTCGGTCTGGTCATCATAATAACCTGTAGGGTTGCCGTTGCCATCGAATCCCATCACGCCACAAGAGTTATAAGTTCTTCCATAGAGGCTCTGCTCGTATTTCGACGTGTAGTTCCACGCATGATAAGTCTGCTCGGTGCCATTCCATGTGATGAACTTCACCGCGGTATTGTCTCCGAAATAGCCTCCTTGCAGCAAGTAAGAGTTCAAACTTGTGGAGGCACGGTCAAGATACCCCTTAGACCCGATGTTGGACAGGCGTCCCTGCACGCCCCAGTGCTCACCCAGCAGTCCGGTGCCGAAGCGCACGGTCTCCTTATGGCTGTAGTAGGAGCCACCGCTGATGTCTACGCCCACGAAGGGGCGCGTGCCTATGTTCTCGGTCTGCATATTGAGCGTGGCACCGAAGGCACCGGCACCGTTGGTCGAGGTGCCCACGCCGCGCTGTATCTGCATGGACTG
>CAMJLB010000093.1 GCA_946406555.1 uncultured Prevotellaceae bacterium
TTCGCAGTAACTTTGCACCCAGATACTTTTAGCCATTTTACCAATTGTGAATTTAGCATCATTTATTGGGACGTAAAATATTAGTTCTGATGCTGTTTTATGGTCATTTTCATGCCCCGTCCCCGCGGACGATTGAAATGTCCCCAGAAGGTTCACGAGTCCTTTTCGTCAAGTTAAGGAATTTGATGGTTGAGTACCCCATTCTCCTTTGGTTGGCTGTCCTTTCGGACAACTTACGGTTGGCTAGCCGAATAAACAGAACCCAAAATGAGGATGCTATCTAACTGTCCCCATTTTGAGTGACGAAAATGATGCTTTAATCAAATCGTCCATGCAAAGGTAACCATTATATTTGGACCTGCCAAATTATTAAAAATGACTATAAAGTAAGCAGAATTGACATAATTGAAATATTTAACTTGTAATTTTGCATCCAGAGAAGTTAAAAACAACCGGTGATTACATGTTTTTTCATGTCTTTGCAGGGGGAGCTAACATTGCTGTCACCTCGACATCATCACGAAGAGCCGCTCCTAACCGGGCGGTTCTTTCTTTTGTTTTGTCCCTGCAAACCCGCCGCTATGCAGGGGCAAGAAGAAAAAACATCGTAGACATCATTCTGGGCGCAGACCAGCAAGAGAGCACGCCGGCGGAGACTGACGGCGCAGAACCGGAATGACCCCATGTGCCCCCAAAAAAGAGAACAGACAACAGCAACACACTAAGAGAATTGACATGAGAAAAACGATATTGATGATCATCACCCTGCTGGCTGGCGCACTCGGTGCGCCAGCCGACAACACCCTCTCGGTGGGCACGGCCCTCATACCGCAAGGCAAGACGGGCAGCTTCAACATCGAGCTGACGAATACCGACACATTCACGGCCTTCCAGATGGACCTCACCCTGCCCGAGGGCATCACCTTCGTAGCGGCCACGAAAGGCAACCGCTATGCCGACGACCACAGCCTGGGCGTGGCCAGCAACGGGCAGACCACCAGGTTCACGATGAACTCGAGCACCAACAAGCCGATAACGGGCAACGGCGGTGCCCTGATCACCGTCACCGTGAGCGCCGACGAGGCTTTAGAGCCGGGCAGCCTGCTGCAGGCCACGCTGGGCAACATCGAGATGGCGCAGCTGGTGAACGACAAGGAACGGAAGAAGGTGACGCCCCCCGACCTCGACTTCGACATAGAGCAAGCTGTCGGGCTGCTACGACCTGCAAGGACGCCGCATCGCGCCGGTGAAGAAGGGCATCTACGTCAGGAATGGCAAGAAAGTAATCATCAAGTAACGTGAAAGAAACTATGACAAAGAGGAAATATGTAAGTCCGATGCTGACTGCCGTGCAGATAGCATGCCACGGACTGATATGTGGCTCGCAGGACATCGCCTCGCCCAATGCCGGCATCAGCTATGGCGGCATCGACGAGGAGGGCACCCAAACCCCGGAGGCACGCCGCAGAGGCCGTGGCATGTGGAGCGATGAAGAAGGGAAAGACGAGCCGATGTAAAGGCGGCACGGCACGAAGTCCGGCCTATCATCTATAGATGAGGCTCATACCGCGAAGCGGCCTATACCGCTTCGCGGCATTTGCCCATATTCTCACTTCATCTTTTTCTTCCCGGCTTCCTTTTCGGCTTTCTTCCGGAAGCTTTGCAGCTTCTCGCCGAAACACAGGTCGCCGCAGTCGCCAAAGCCGGGCACGATGTACTTCTGCTCGTTCGTGCCGCGGTCGATGGATGCGCACCAGAGGGTGGCGTCGCCGGGCAGGACCTCTTTGAGCACCTCGATGCCCTCTGGCGCCGCAATGACGCAGCACACGTGAATCTTCCGGGGCTTGCCTGCCTTTGATAGCGCCTCGACGGCTGCCACCAGACTGCCGCCCGTGGCCAGCATGGGGTCTACGATGACGAGCGTCTTCCCCTTCAAGCCCGGGGTGGCTATATACTCGGCATGCACGCCCACCTCGGTATGCTCGCGGTTCAGATACATGCGATAGGCCGAGACGAAGGCACTGCCGGCACGGTCGAACACATTGAGGAACCCTTGGTGGAAGGGCAGGCCGGCACGCAAGACGGTGGCGATGACCATGTCCTTCTCGCGGGGCAGGCCGATGTCGACGGTGCCCAGGGGGGTGACGACGGTCTTCGGCGCATAGTCGAGCGTCTTAGACAGCTCGTAGGCCATCATCTCGCCGATGCGCTCCACGTTGTTGCGAAACAAATGCCGATTGCGCTGATAGCTCTTGTCGCGAAGCTCGGCCATGAACTTATTGATGACCGTGTTCTGTTCAGAAAAATTAATTACCTGCATGATTGCTGTTTTTCAGTTTACGGCGCAAAAGTACGAAAAAAGGCCGTAACCCAAAAGCGATTTGCCTTTTTTTTCGCACAAAACAGCGGCTTCATCTTTTTTCTTTTATCAAAATTTGCATATAAGCTACTTTTTGCGTAACTTTGCAGCAACATAACAGACAGCCATGATTTCGAGCCATCAAAATATACTGTTTACGCTTGCCTTCCTTCTGTGTTCGGCCATCGTCGCCCTCGCCCAAGACCAACGCGAATTCAGGGTAATAAACGCCGCCAACGGCCTTGCCGACAACAGTGCCCAGGTTGTGACATGCACCAAGACGGGCCGCATGATCATTTCCACGATAGGCAACCTGAACTTCTATGATGGCACCACCTTCTCCCACATCGACACCCGGAGCGAATACCAGCTGCAGCTGCCATTGTATCATGGCAACTACCACCTGTACTTCGACCGCCATCACCACCTCTGGCTGAAAAGCACCAACTCAGTGACGTGCGTGAACATGACGATGGAGCAGTTTGAGCCCGACCCGGAAAGCGTGATAAAGCAGCTGGGGTGCGACGAGCGTGTGCTCGACCTCTTTGCCGACCAGAACAACCACCTGTGGGTGCTCACCGAGAAGGGGCTCTATGGCATAGACCACAAGCAGTACTACAAGGTGCTGAAAGACCGCAACCTGCAAGACGTAGAGGTGATGGACGGGCTGCTGCTCACCTTCTACGACAACGGCGAGGAGATGGGCATCGACCTGAACACCGGCCGCATAGCCCACCGCACGAAAGCCTACGAATGGGCCGATGCGCAGAAATACACGCGCACATCGGTGCTGTCGCCCTATAAAAACGGATTCCTGCAGATAAGGAATGGTGAGCAAGAGGCCATACTGATGCGCTTCGACGTAAAGACGAAGCAATGGCAGACGCTGCTCGAGACGCCCTACAACCTGAACAACATTGCCCAATGGAACGACAAGGTATACGTGGCATCGGCCTACGGCTACTGGGTCATAGACCCCGCCACCGGCGAACAGCAGCACGTGGAGACGCTGAAGCTGATGAACCAGGACAAAGAGCTGCTCACCGACTGCAACACACTGGCCTTCGACAAGCAGGGCGGCATGTGGATAGGCACCGAGAAGCGAGGCGTGCTCTATGCCCGCCCCTACGTCTCGCCCTTCCGCGTCTACACCTGGGACGACAAAGAGGCCGTGGCCTATGCCGAAATGATGGAAAGCCAGACGCAGAACATCAACGAGTTTAATGGCAAGAAGGCCAACTGCATGTTTACCGACAGCCGAGGCTGGTCGTGGTTCGGCACCAACACCGGCCTCTACCTCTACCGCAGCCCGAAGTCGGAGCCGGTGGTGTTCAACAAGAAGAGCGGCCTGCTCAACGACGTGATCCACTCGGTAGTGGAAGACAAGAACCACGACATCTGGCTGAGCACCTCGTGCGGCATCTCGTGCATCATGTTCGAAGGCGAGAAGATCGTGTTCATAAACAGCTTCGACGAAGACGACAAGGTGCCCAACGAGTCGTTTGCCAACTGCAAGGCCAAATGCCTCGACGATGGCACCATCATCATGCAGGCCCTCGACCACGTACTGGCCTTCCAGCCAGACAACTTCAGGTTTGTGAACGAGCGCGACACGATGACCTTCTACCCGAAGCTCGTAAAGATCATCGTCAATGGCACCACCGTGACCCCCGGCATGGAAATAAGCGGAAACGTGGTCATAGACCGGGCCGTGACACGCGCCAGGGAAATAAACCTGAACGCCGATCAGACGTCGGTGATGCTCCTCTTTTCGGGACTGAACTACTTCCGCCCGCTGCAGACCTACTACAGGGTGAGAAAGAAAGGCATCGACGATGACTGGCACATCTACTCCTATATGTACGGCAGCGACTGCGTCGACACCAACGGCCAGCTGCACCTGTTGCTCATAGGCATGGAGCCTGGCGACTTCGAAATCGAGATACAAGCCTCCATGTTTCCCGACATCTGGCCGGGCGAGCCCTTTGTGTGGACGGTCCACGTAAACCAGCCATGGTGGCAGGCCACGCGCAACTACATCTTCGTGTTCGTCATTGCCCTCGTGCTGCTCATCGTCAACTTCTTGCTCTTCAACCGGAACACACGCCTGCGCATGCTGCGCAACAACGAGGAAAGCGAAATCATAGGCAAGATACAGTCGTTTGTGCGCCGCTGCGACACGCTGAGCCATGAACCCATCGCACCGGTGCACGACGATGGCAACGGCAAGAACAGCGGCGACACGCTTTCGCCCGCCTTCGTAGAACTGATGCTGAAGCTCCTGCCCTGGCTGCAAGAGCATCAGGACAAGGGGCTCACGGTGCATAAGCTGTGTGAGGTCGGCGACATCGACGTGGTGGATCTCTATGAAATCATGAACAACAACCTCTACAAGTCGCCAAGCGAGCTCTTGCTCAAGCTGCGGCTGAAGAAGGCTGCCGACATGCTGCGCCACACCGACCTCACCTTAGAGCAAATTGCCGCCGAGTGCGGGTTCTACACGCCCAACTTCTTCATGGGCAACTTCTTCCATCAATACAAACTCACTCCCCGCGAATACAGGGAGGAGTACAAGTAGCGGGAAAGAGAATCGCTATTTGTACACTATTTCCTGATAGCCCACGAGCCGCCAGGAACGCTCGCCGGTGCCCTTATAGTAGACAAGGGCCTCGTAGCGGTTTTCCGTCTGAAAGAAAGAGCCCTCTTCGGGCACGCGATGGGTCACGCCATCGGCACCTACCATCAGCAGCTGATAGTTGTAGTAGCCCATCTTCTGCAGCACCGTGGCATTGTAGGAGTGGTCGGCCTCGTCGTAGGTCATCACAAAGTCGTCCTGCGGCCCGTTGGTCCACTGGCCTTCCACCACGAGCTGGGCATTGTCGTAGTGGCGGGCAGGCATCAGCTTGTAGTGCACGTAGACATAGTCGCTCGTGCGGTCGTTCTCGAAGTTTTCGCTGTTGCGGATATAGAAGGCACCGTCGGCATCCTCGTCGTAGAGATAGTTTCGCTGCGGCTCGCACACAAAGGGATAGACGTGGTAGCGGCGCTCCTGCTGGTCCCAGCGCACGCGGTCGAGGCCCATTGTGGTGTGGGTGGGGTCGAGCACCTCGAACTTGTGGTACTCGTTGCCTCCGTCGAAGATCAGCTGCCGGGCATGCTCCCATTGGAGGCCGGTGGGCATGACAAAGTTCGGGCGCACGTTGACCTTCATATTGTCGTCGCGCCCGTTCTGCATCACAAAGGTCTGTATCTGCTCGTCCTGGTTCGTCACGCGCAGCCCATTGTAGTTCACCGTCATCGAGGCCTGCTGGTAGCTTGTGTTCAGCCCCAGGTCGGTATTGGTGGTGATGCCCAGGCCCACGTTCATCAGCGGCTCCACCACCCTCAGCTCTATCACGGCCACCTCTTCCTGGTCGTTGTCGTCGTCGACGACGTGCAGGCGGTAGTTGCCGCTCATCTTCAGCCGGCACTGGTCGTTAGGCAGCTGGTAGCGATAGTGGGTGAAGAGGACGGTGGTGTTGATGGAGTTTTCGTAGTCGTCGATCACCTGGTTGTTGAACCCCTCCAGCCAGTCGCTCTCGAAAAGGCCATCGCTCGTACTCCAGTCGGCCTCGCAACGCTCTATGTGCATCACGTAGCGGTGGTAGTTGTGCGAGAGCTCGTCGAAGGCCACGTGGAGCACGTCGTCGCTATGGAGTTGCATCACCGCCAGGGGAGCCGTCCACTCCTGATTAACCACCACCTGCAGCGTCTTCACGCTGGGCTGCAAAATCTGATGTCTCGCAGATGCCGTCAGCGACAAGGCAAAGGCCATCACACAAAGAAAGAACCGTTTCATCATAATATATCGCTTTTTGGCTGCAAAGTTACGAAAAAACAAGAGAAATGAAAAGAATGGCAGGCTTTTCTTTTCATTTCCAAAGGTGCAGCAAGTTCGACAAAGCAAAATTGTATTCTGATGGAAATACCCGAAAATAAAAAAATTTCAACTATTTGTTACAATTTTACCACGTTGTTAGCGAAACAATTTGTAATTTTGCAGTCATAACTTTCAAAACTATAATTACAGACTTACAGAACATGAAAAAAGAACTGATCACGGCAATGGCAGTGATAGCCATTTGTCAGACGACCTTCGCCCAAGGGCATCGTCGTGGTTTCCATCGCGAGGCATTTACGACAGAGAGTCCGATGGTTCACGACCCCGTGATGGCCAAGGAGGGCGACACCTATTATATCTATGCCACGGGCATGGGCATACAGCAGATGACGTCGAAAGACCGCAAGACCTGGACAGTGCTGCCGCAGCCAGTGATGACCGTTATCCCCGGCTGGACGACCGACTCCGTTCCCGGCTTCGGCAATCATGTATGGGCCCCCGACGTCATTCAGTGGCATGGCCGCTGGTGGCTGGCCTACAGCTGCTCCACCTTCGGCAAGAACGGGTCGGCCATAGGGTTGCTCAGCAGCAGGTCGCTCCGCGCCAACATCTGGAAGGACGAGGGCTGCATCGTAGCTTCGCACAACTGGAAACGCGGCACCGACGGGAAGATGACGGGCGACAACTGGAACGCCATAGACCCAAACTTCGTCATCGATGACAACGACACGCCCTGGCTCGTCTGGGGGTCGTTCTGGGATGGCATACAGCTGGCACGCCTCGACACGACCATGCATATTGCCCAGGGCGAAAAGCCCCGCACCATCGCCCGCCGCTACGACACGAACTACAAGCCTTCGGAGCCCAACCCTACATCGAAATTTGCGGGTACAAACGCCATCGAGGCGCCTTTCATCTTCAAGCACGGGGGATATTACTATCTCTTCGTGTCGTGGGACTACTGCTGCCGTGGCGCCAAGAGCAACTACCGGGTAGCCGTAGGCCGTAGCAAGAGCGTGGAAGGCCCCTACCTCGACCGCAACGGCAAGGACATGGCCAACGGCGGCGGCACGCTCTTCATAGAGGGCGACAAGAAGACATGGGAGGCTGCCGGACACTGTGCCGCCTACTCCTTCGATGGCGAGGACATCTTCGTCTGCCACGGCTACAGCGCCACACAAAACGGCGCGGCCATGCTCATTCAGCGGCCCATCGGCTGGACCGAGGACGGCTGGCCCGAGCTGCGCCCCTAAGGCGGCACCATGCCGTCATCCTGCCGGCATGGCATCGGCGTCATGTCGGCATCGTGTCGGCATCGTCATTTTCGTCATTTGCGCGGCCACTCTGGCCGCCCTCCCCCAAAACTCATTTCAATTACTATACAAAAAGCAAAACGACATGAAAAAACTACTGGCCTCAATCCTTGTATGGTGCCTGGCACTGACCATGACGGCACAGACACAAGAGAAGCAAATCACCGTAACGGAAAACATAGCCTACCGTACCGACGTAGGCCCGAGTACGGTACTCGACCTGGCACAGCCCCTGTTCGGGCCACAGAAGAACCGCCCCGCCATACTCATCATCCACGGCGGCGGCTGGAGTGCGGGATCCAAGAACGACATGGTCTACCGTGCACTGATGATCGACTACGCCATGAAGGGCTATGTGACAGCCAACATGAACTACCGGCTGGTGCAGGAAGCCCCGATGCCAGCCTGCATCGACGACGTGCGCAGTGCCATAGCCTGGCTGAAGGACAACGCCCAGCGGCTGGGCATCGACCCGCAGCGCATAGGCACCTACGGCCATTCTGCCGGTGGACACCTCTCGCTCATGGCAGGACTGACGGGCGGCGTGGCCTGCGCTGCCGGCGGAGCTCCTCCCACGGAGATAGGACGTGCTGGCGAGTGGGCCGACCACCGGGAGTGGTGGCCCATAGGATATATAGGCAAGAGTGACACGCCCTTCCTCGTGCTACAAGGCGGCGAGGACCCTATCGTGAAGCCAAACCTGACGGAAGACTGGGTGGTGAAGATGCAGCGGGCTGGCGCAGCCGTCGACTACGTGAAGGTGCATGGGCAGCACGGCGTGGCCTTCGACCAGATGCTCGAGTTCACCCGTCCGGCCATGGACGCCTTCTTTGCCCGCTACCTGAAACACGACGACCCGACGGTCAGCTTCGAGCAGATGAAGGTGGTGGAATATGGTGGCAGCGGCCCACACAAGGCCATCGCCGTGCGCGAGAAATCGCTGCCCGACTTCGTGGTATACCGACCGATGAGCATCAGGGGGAAACTGCCCGTACTCGTTTTCTGCAACGGTGGATGCATGGATACCAGCATCGGCTATGAGAACATGCTCAGCGACATTGCCTCCTACGGCTACATGGTGGTGGCCATAGGCGAGCTACAGATGCTGGCCCAGCACGAGAAAGACCAGCACACGCCGTCGACGATGGTCAAGAAGGCGCTCGACTGGATCAGTGAGCAGGCCGCCAACCCCAGCTCGCCATACTACAATAAGATCGACGTCGACCGCATTGCCGCCGCAGGCCATTCGTGCGGGGGAGCACAGGTGCTGGCCAACGCTGCCGACGAGCGGCTGAAGACATACCTCATCCTGAACGCAGGAATGGGGAAGATGACGATGGCCGATGCAGATGCGAAGTCGCTGAAAAAACTACATGGGCCTATTCTCTACCTCGTGGGCGGAACAAGCGACGTGGCTTGGCAAAACGCACAGGCAGACTACAAGGCCATCAAGCGCGTGACCACGGTGCTGGCCGACAACACGAAGAGCGGTCACGGAGGCACATACGAACAGCCCAACGGCGGTGCCAACGCACGCATGGTGAGAGCATGGCTCGACTGGCAACTGAAGGAGAAGCAGGAAAACGAGAAACTGTTCATCGGCGGCGACCTCTCCGGCTACGACGGGTTCACCATCAAGCACAAAAACCACAAAGCGCAGCAGAAGGCCGAGGCCACCACGCAAGAGTTGTGGATAGAAAATGGCAGCCGACGCATCTATGGCCAGTTGTTCACGCCGAAAGGGGGCAAGAAGAAGGCACCTGTGGCCATCATCGCCCACGGCTTCAATGGCACCCATGAGTATGGTCGCAACTACTTCGAAACTCTGGGCCGACTGGGCTACCAGTGCTATACGCTCGACTTCCCCTGTGGTTCTGTACGCAGCCGCAGCGACAACAACACGCTGAACATGTCGATTCTCGACGAAGTGGCCGACCTGAAGGCCGTGGTGAGGCATTTCCACGGCCAAGGACACCCCGTAGTGCTCATCGGCGAGAGCCAGGGCGGACTGGTCTCTGCCCTTACTGCAGCCGAACTGAAAGACCAGGTGAGCAAGCTCGTTCTGGTCTACCCTGCCCTATGCATTCCCGACGACTGGAGAGAGCGCTATCCTAAGAAAGAAGATATTCAGGAAATCACAGAAATGTGGGGGGTGAAGATGGGACGCCGTTTCTTCGAAGAGATTCACGACATGCACCCGCTCGAACAGATAGGAGCATACCGCGGTCCGGTGCTTATCGTGCAAGGCGATGCCGACCGGGTGGTGTCGATGGACGACTCACGCCGCGCGCAGCAACTCTACCGTCCTGGCACGCGCCTGCACGTCATTCCCGGAGCGGGCCACGGCTTCAAGCCGCAGGAGTTTCAGCAAGAGATGCAACAGCTCGAGATATTCCTGAAGAAATAATTTTTTCCATTCGAAAATCTGCATATCTGCAACACTCGCTGATTATCAAGCAGTTACAGAGGAGCAGATATTTTTGCAAAAAATATCGACCTGTGCAGTTGAAAAATTCCTGAATGTCATGGAGACCGACACGAAGTTCAGACTGATGTACTACGTTGACGGTCAGGAGTACAAGACCTACGAGATTCAGGCTGCTGAGGTGGTTACTCCCGAACCAGATCCGTATAAGGAAGGCATTCATGCAACTGGGGCTATACCGCTTCGCGGGGCTTACAAAAACCAAGTAAAACCAGCAAAACCAGGAAAAACTTTTATTGTTCTGAAGACAACAAGAACAACGGAAACAACGTCTTTACTGGCAATAGGCTGGTATCCGTAGGCAAGTTGTAGAAGTTATTAAAATTGTTAGAGTTGTCTTTTAAATAGACTGGTTTTTCTTTGTTTTTCCGGTTTTTATTTGTTTTTGCAAGACCGCTTCGCGGTATGAATAATGCAGGTTTAACTCGACACGAAGAAGCGAAGACACGAAGCCGCCTTCCTCTTTTGGGGCTTGCACTTCGTGTCTTCGAGTCTTCGTGTTTCATTTATCTCACCACGACCTTGCGCACCGTGCCGTCGGTCATGCGGACGATGTTCACGCCGCGGCGTGGACTGGCGAGGCGGTGGCCCCGCAGGTCGTAGCGGGCGGCCTCAGTGGCTGGGGCTGCCGGGGAGACGGCCGTCTCTATGCCCGAGGTGTCGGTGCCCGTGCGGAACGTCTGCCGCTCGCCGTAGAAGGTCTCGCCCTCAGTGGTGGTGGCGAAGGCCACGATACAGTAGTCGGTGTCGTAGCGCAGGCCGGTGAGCGTGGCCGTCATCACCGTGCCCGTGGCCGTCACCGTGAGCGCATCGGCGGGCACGCCCTCAGCCTCGGCGGCCGCCATGGACCTGGCGCCGTTGGTCTGCGGCCAGTACTTGAAGCCCTGCTGTGTGGTGTTGTCGCTGCCTCGCATCACGTAGCCGCGCACCTGTGCCTCGTTGCCCTCCACGCTGGCATCGGCGTAGGTGTGCACCGTGGGCTCGAAGTAGCTCGTGTTCGTCGGGTCCAGACCCTTCCACTCGCCGTAGTAGCGCTTGCCGCTGGCCGTCTCGTAGTAGGGACGGAACTTCCACAGCCTCTCCGTGTTCAGGTTGCGTATGTATCCCTCCATCGCGCCCTCGAAAAGGTAGGCCGCCCCCTCGTTCGACTTGAAGTCGTCGGTCCAGTCGGTGCGCCGCCACTCGAAGCCCACTTTCTCCTCGTCGTTGTCGATGTTGCTCTCCGTCGCCACAATCACGTTGCCAGGCGTGGCCACCTTGGGCTCCAGGGTGGTGAGAGTAAGGGGTTTGGTGGTGCTGCCGACAGACTTTGTTACGCGGCCGCCCTCCTTCGTCTCCACGTAGAAGATGTTAGAACAGTAAGCGTTAGGTTCAAGCCCCGTTTTGGTCATTTCCTTCGTTCCGGCCACGTCATTCTTCATGGTGTTGTCGGTAAAGCCGAAGCCAGTGACTGTGGCATCGATGACCAAGTAGAAACCGATGAAGGTACACGTCGTCGCAGTGGAATTTTGGACATATATGCCTGCTTCGACAGGTACAGTCTTTACATATATGGACTTGGAGAAGGTGCAATCATCCCCGCATTTTACGTAATAAACCCCACTGTATTCTTTTCCTGGCTGTAGTCCTGTCAGCGTAATTTCGTCTTTATACTCACCATCAACCATAAATCCGTGTTCTGTCACTGTTGCATCGCCAGCATCGAAAGACCCTATCAGGGTCGCCTTCTGATTGGTCACGTCTGTTGACTTTCCTGAGATGTCTATCGTCTTGGTGGTGGCCATCACTTTGTTTTCAAGCACAATGTCTTTGTGCTTGGCTTTAGCCAGAAAGGTGTATGAGGTGTTTGGGGTAAGTCCCGTTATTACTATTTTGTTATCGATGGGTGTCAAATCCTGCGTCACATCGCCATAAGTTACAGAATAGTCAGAAAACAAATCATGCGTGAAAAGTGTGACGGTGGCCTGAGTTGTCTTCTCCACCCCGATGGCACCGTTTATAATCAGATTGCTCCATCCAGAGGCGTTGCGATAGTTTTGTGCATATTCAGCAGGAACAATAGCAAACCCTCTGTAATCAAATGCGTCTGAGGCTGAGGGAGGCGTTTCCCTGTTGCAAAACACAACTAATGTGCAGCCCTTGAACGCACCGTAGCCGATGCTGGTCACGCTGTTGGGGATGGTGATGCTCGTCAGGCCGGTACAGCCAGAAAACGCAGAGCTGCCGATGCTGGTCACGCTGTTGGGGATGGTGGTGTTTTTGCATCCCAAAATTAGAGTGTTATCTGAAGTAGAGATAATAGCGTTGCAGTTTTCTCTTGAATCATATTTAGTGTTGCCACTTTCTACTGTAATGCTTTCAAGGCCGGTGCAGCCAGAAAACGCATCACCGCCGATGCTGGTCACGCTGTTGGGGATGGTGATGCTCGTCAGGCCGCTGCAGCCCTTGAACGCCCCGTAGTCGATGCTGGTCACGCTGTTGCCGATGGTGATGCTCGTCAGGCCGGTGCAGCCAGAAAACGCCCAGCTGCCGATGCTGGTCACGCTGTTGGGGATGGTGATGCTCGTCAGGCCGGTGCAGCCA